>NZ_JBWZNA010000017.1:0-89418 GCF_056725885.1 Acinetobacter sp. GRABPA_MV_2 | reverse complement strand
GTAAAATCGGTCAAAATCATTATTATTTATTTCAAGCCTAGCATTACAAAATGCTAGGCTTTTTTAATACTAGAGTTACAACTTCTTAACAATTTTCGATCTTTATTAATCATTTACTTTATGTTTATATTTTAGACATCCATATTTGGATGCCATGAATTAGAAGGAAAAACACAATGAATAAATTACTTGTTGCTTTAGGTCTTGCTGCGACTGTTGCCCTTGTTGGTTGTAATAAAGATAAAGCTCCAGAAACTGGCGCGACTACAGGTGAACACTTAGAAAATGCTGCTCAACAAGCAAGCGCGGATATCAAATCTGCTGGTGACAAAGCTGCAGAAGATATTGCAACTGCGACTGATAATGCTGCTGAGAAGATTGATGCTGCAACTGATCATGCTGCTGACGCAACCGCTGAAGCTGCTGCAAAAACTGAAGCGACTGCACGTAAAGCAACTGCCGATACAGCTCAAGCTGTTGAAAATGCAGCTGCTGATGTGAAAAAAGATGCTCAACACTAATCTTCTTTAGTATAAAAAAGCCCCTATTGATTAGGGGCTTTTTTTGGCTTTTAAAATCTTTTATGAAATTAAACCTTCATCACGCATCGCAATTTGTACAGATTGACGTTCTGCAACTTTATTACGTAATGCAATAATGTGTTTATATGGTGTTAAATCGTGCTCAATTGAGTTTGACCAATTTGTTAAAACAAATAGATAAGCATCTGCTGGGCCGAAATTATCATTTACTAAATAATCATAATCAGATTCAGCCAAATAATTATCGATATATTTTAAAAGGCGATCAATTTCTGCATAAGCTTTATTTTTTTCATCAGTCGTTAACGGTGCCCCAAAGAATACTGCATAGGCATCATGTAACTCAGAGTTCAAATACCCCAACCACTCCAATACTTTCGCACGGCCCATCCCTGATGGCGGAATTAAATCCTGCTTAGGATCATGCTGAGCAAGAAACGGTAAAATCGCAACGTTTTCGGTTAACATTAAGCCAGGGTTAATTTCTAAAGCTGGTACATATCCCTTTGGATTAATCTCGTAATAATCTGCGCCTTTTTCTGTTTTATGTGTTTTTAAATTTACTCGTTCTAAATCAAAATCAACATTAATTTCATTTAAAATAATATGTGCAGCTAAAGAACATGCGCCTGGCGAATAATATAATTTCATATCTGATCCTTGTTATCTCATATTAACGTTTTAAATTGCTTCTAGAAAACCTGCAAGGTTTGCACAATTCCTTAATTGTAAAAAAGCGTAAACTTATAAAATACTTACACCATCTAATATTCTTGAAAAAGTTATTCCTTGCAAGTTGTCTTGCGTGACGATTGTTTAAAATATGATAAAACACATTTGCGTCACGCAATTTTTCCGTTAATTACGCTTAAACAGCTGACTAAGCCAATTCATTAATTCATTTAAGAAATCAAAGATCCCATTTTTCTTATCATCGTCAGGATGGCTTGAGTCTTTTCCATTTAAATCCAGATCGACAATTACAGGGTCATGGTCCGAAGAACGATAAGCATCTTCACCATAAAACAGTGCCTTTTGCTCATCAGTTTTATATTCTTCGTTGTAATCTAGAACCGTTGGCTCATCTGCATTGATATGCCATGCAAAGGTTCTAACCACTTTTGGATATAAAGTCGCATCGGCAATTGCATGGTCTAAGTTACCTGCTCCACCATTTCCATTGGCATCACTCGCAACACCAAATACATAGCTATATGCCTGAGCACCCTGTCCTACCTTAGCGTCATTCAGCAAAACTTTGTAGTTTGCTTTTTCAAATGACAAAATAGGTTCTTCTTTTGCATAGCTGTTCATGTCCCCTACAAGTAAAGCATTTTGCTTAGGCACTTGAGTTGGATTTTTCGCCAACCACTGCACAATTTGATCTACTGCTTTCACACGAGTCGAATTCCAACAACCTTGACCATCTTTTTGGTCTGCATCAGTAGAGCTAGCATCCACCCCGCTACAGCTTTTCGATTTCAAATGGTTTGGAATAACAGTAAACGTTTTATTGCCACGAACTGCTTGGAAACTTTGCGCCAATGTTGTTCGGTTCTTGTCGCCCAAATCAAGCACAACAGGTTTATTCAAAGGCTTAACACGCTTGCTGTTATAAATAATAGCAACAGCAATTACATCACCACCTAATCGGTCTAAGTTTTCAGGAACAACGTATTTCCAATCACTACCTAAAGCACTGGTTAAATGAGCAATTGCACTGTTTGGGCCATAACCATTGTTCGCAATTTCCATTAAACCGTACACATCAGCATCAATTGCTTTGAGTGCACTCACAATTTTACGGTGCTGTTTATCAAACTCAGCTTGCGTCGTTGCACCACGTTCTGTTGGAAAACCAGTTGCGCCATTGTCATAGTTCAAAACGTTAAATGAAGCTACACGAATGTGATTGGCATTTTTGGTAATGACACTTTGACGCGGGTTTGTTTGAGTGATCACTTCAGGTTGATTACGTCCAAGCACTGGTTGCACACGCCAACCATTAAAACGATATTCTAAAATACCTTCAGCATTTTTAAGTTGATAACCCGAACGTAGCGTATTGGCAGCGCTAAAATTTGTCGGTAACCACGGAGTACGGTTTTGATTGTTATAGCCATCATCAAAAATAATTTTCGACAATAAATTTTTCTGAGCAAGAGCTTTAGCTTCAGGAGATAGTGCAGGATATAAATTAGTCGGAATATATAAGCGGCCTAAACTTAGAGATAATTCACCATAGCGACCATAATTGTAGTTCTCGCTTACCGTTAAAGTCTGAGGTAATTTGACCAACATACCTTGATAACGCTGCGGAGAATGGGTTGAACCACCCGTTAAGCTAGCAAATGGGAGTTCAAGGCTAATCGGCTGAACTTGATTTGCCATATTGCTATTACAAGTTTGAATATCTTGTTGTAATTGATCTAATTGTAATTGGTTTTGATAAGTTGTTAAACGACCACGCAAAATAACGTCATCACCAATTTGTCCACCTTTTACAGCACTGCTATTTGGAATATAAACAAAAATAGCATTGCTAACATTCGCACGTGCTTTCGTATCTGGTGTCTGAATATAGAAACCAGAGAAACCATTGGCATAACGATAGTCAGCTGTAATCACCCCACGCACTGTATAAGTCTGGTCTTGAGTTGATGTAGCTAAATCAGCAATTGGTGTATCTAAGCTTGAACAACTTACTGTTTCAACAGGAGGCTGAGTTGTAGAACCTGATAAATTTGAAAAGTCATTTCGATTTGCCCAAGCCGACCATGAACGGTCCAAATCAAATGCTGCGGTTGCATCAATACTTAAAGCTGGGTTCTCAGTTTCAATACGCTTAAAACTATTTCCCAAGCTCGAAACGGCTGTTCCCCATCCTGCTTCTGGTCGCTCACCAATACGCCCAAAACGGTCTACAGGTGTGCCTTTATAAACAAGTACAACGGCATCATCACCGTTAAAAGATAATGCAGCGACCTGATTTACTTTACTACCAAGTTCAGCCTGTAACTCAGAACGACCTACTAAAAACTTCTGCTTACTGGTTAATGACCCTTGTAAACGGAAAGCCGCTGTTTTTGCTGTACCACCATTATTAAATTGTTGAATCTCATAGTCGGCTAAATTAACTGTAGTCCCATCTGGATTATAAATTTCCAAACCTTTGCGGTTACTACTGCCGTCAACATATTGACTAAACATGAGCTGTGCTTGTGCCCAAGGACTATATGTAAAAGCACCAAGTGCCCCTAACAGCACAGAAAGTGTGCGTAATTGAAAGTTTTTCATGATTAAATATGTTCATTTGAAATTTATATAGATTCTTAGATTAAATATTGAACATGACATCTACATGAAGAAAAACACCGAAACATTTGACTTGACCACATGAAGACTTAAAATACCGCATTTGAATTTCAATATTGCCAAGGTTATGTCGATCGATCAGTTAGAAACGCAAATTGCAGACTTAGACAATTTGCCTGAACACCGTGAAATTGTGACGTTTATGCGTCGTTCAGCACCCCTTAATACGTCTCAACGCACGGCATTAGAACAACATCGCGATTTAATTTTGGAATATCCTGTTGGTGACTTACGCCAACACTTCGAACATCCAGAACGTCCTTTAACTGTTGAAATCGGTTTTGGTATGGGTCGTTCATTAGTACTTATGGCAAAAGCCAACCCTGAACGCAACTATGTGGGTATTGAAGTCCACGTACCTGGTATTGCTCAGTGTCTTTATGAAGCAGGTATGGCAGAACTTAAAAACTTACGTGTACTTGATGCAGATGCGATTCAGGTTTTACGTGAAATGCCAGACAACAGCATTAACTGCGTACAACTTTACTTCCCAGACCCTTGGCAAAAGAAACGTCATTTCAAACGCCGTTTTGTTATTCATGAGCGTATGCAATTGGTTGAACAGAAACTTGAGCTTGGTGGTACATTCCACGCAGCAACAGACTGGGAACCGTATGCTGAATGGATGCTTGATATTTTAGACAACCGTCCAGACCTTGAAAACTTGGCAGGTAAAGGCAACAGTTACCCACGTCCAGAATGGCGCCCAGTGACTAAGTTTGAACGCCGTGGTATTGAGTCAGGCCATAAAATTAATGACTTTATCTTTAAAAAGATTAAGTAAATAATAAAAAGGCTTAGTAATAAACTAGGCCTTTTCTTTTTTATATAAAAAGAAATTAAATATATATCTGATCTATAGTATTTCTTCTTTCTAATTAATAATTGCCAATCTAAGCGAATCTAGCTATTTATAGAAACTGGTACTTGCCACACTAAAAATACTAAGGACACCACATGTTAAAAATTTTAGGGCGCGATAACTCCATTAATGTTCGCAAAGTCTTATGGTTGTGCGAAGAATTAAATCTTGAATATGAAAGAGAAGATTGGGGACGAGGCTTTCGCTCCGCTCAATCACCTGAATATTTACAATTAAATCCAAATGGTCAAATTCCTGTTGTTTTAGATGGCGATTTAGTCCTTTGGCAGTCCAACAGTATTATCCGTTATTTGGCAAATGCTTACGATAAAGAACATCAGCTTTACCCTACTCAAGCGAAAGAAAGATTCTTTGTTGATCAGTGGATTGATTGGCAAGCCATCGAGCTGAATAACAGCTGGACTTATACCATTATGTCTCTCTTGAGACATTCTCCAGATCATCAAGATCCAAACTTATTACAACAAGGTATTGATGACTGGAATCATCATATGCAGATTCTCGATCAACAACTTGAAAAAACTCAGGCCTATGTTGCTGGTTCACAATTTAGCTTGGCCGATATTCCAATTGGTCTGTCTGTACAACGCTGGAAGGCCACTCCTTTTGACCATCCAACGCTTAAGCATGTCGACCAATATTTTGAACGTTTAAATCAACGTGCGGGTTTCTTAAAATGGGGCAATAATGGCGAACCTTAATTTTGAGCAAGCTTTAGTCCGAGTGATGGCGTTTCACGATGCCATCACTTAAAAGTTGATAAACCTGTTTTAAATCATTTTGATTTGCTTGAGCTAATAAGTCTTGATGCATTGCCAAGATGTTCTGATCTCCCCTTACCGCAGGCCCTGTTTGCATTTGCTTTGGATCATTTTCAGTCGCTTTTTTTGCTGTTTCTATAATTAAAGGATAGAGCAAGCTAAAGTCAACCTGCTCTTTATCTACAACCTGCTTTGCCATATCAAAACAATAGTTACTAAAGTTACAAGCAAACACAGCTGCCAAATGCAAAGTTAAACGCTGTTTTGAGGTGTATTGATATACTCGTTTACTTAGGCTATTTGCTAAATCTGAAAGTAGTTCTTGATCAATATCTGTTACCGCTTCAACAAATAATGGTGTTGCAGACCAGTCAACGTCTCTTTCAAGGCTAAATGTTTGTAATGGATAAAATACCCCTGCTTTTTTGTGCACATGACTGATGACTTCAATATCTGTGCTACCAGAGGTGTGAACCATAAGTGTTTCAGGAAATAATTCATGAATCTGGTTTGCAAGGTCAGCAATAGCACTATCTGAAACTGATAAAATAATAAGATCGGTCAGTTGAAATTCGCGAAGAGACTGACATGCTTTTGCATGAAATTGCTCTGCAAACTTTTGGGTCTTCTCAAAATCACGCGCATAGACTTGTACGATGTGATGTCCTTGAGCCAACAGTACCTTTGCTAAATGAAAGGCAACTCTCCCACTTCCAACCAAACTGATTTTCATATCAATCCAACACTATTTGTTCCAACAAAAAAGCTTCTCAAAATGAGAAGCTTTTTTCAAATTTAAATAACTAATTTTTCATAAATCAGAACATTATTGAGCTACAGAAAACTCGATACGACGGTTTTTAAAACGTCCTTCTTCTGTTGTATTCTCTGCAACAGGCTGATCAGAGCCATGACCTTGTGCAACTAATTTAGATCCATCTACACCTTTAGATGTTAAATAGTCGACTACTGCTTGAGCACGGCGTTGTGATAAAGCTTTATTTGCTGCAGCATTACCCGTCGAGTCGGTATGACCACCCACATTTAATTTTACATTAGTCACTTTACTTAAGAGTGCTGCAGCTTGATCAAGAATGGCTTTGTTATCTGCAGGAATATCACTTGAGCCACTCGCAAAGTTAATGATTTGTAAGTTGAGTGCTTTTACTAATGCATTTACATCGACATTGTTCGGGTCAATTGAGCTTAAAGCTGTTTGCGAGGCACTTAAACTATTACTTACGGATTGCTCAGCTGTTTGTGGGGCTGTAGAAACAACTTCAGTGTGAGGAACAAGCGCTTTTACTTTAGCAGTTAATGCTGCTAACGCTGCTGCATCACCTGCTTTCAAAGTAATTTTGTCACCTATCCATTCTAAAGATGCATTTGGCACACCTTTCAATGCACCAAGTACGCCAGCAAGAGCATCTTTATCTGTAAATCCAGCTGCATATGTTTGACTGGTATCAACGTTACAATCTTGGGTTGATGAGAAAACCTGTTTAACTTGAGTTTGTAGTGTTGCTAAGAGTCCTTGATCTCCAATACCTGCCTGACACTGGCTCACAGCACCTTTATCATCTGTGCTTAATGTTAAACTCGCGGGTGCAGCTGCGGTAGTAGCTTCAACACCACTTGCACCCGTTGGTTCTGGTGCTGGCACAACCTCCTTATGTTGGCAAGAACGCCATAACCAAGCAATGATAAGACCCAGAATAATGAGTGCAATAATAGGCAAGAATCCACGAGATTTGCCTGTATTTTCAGTCGCAGCGGCAAGTGGTGGTGCTGTTGACGGTGTAACAGAAGACAAGCCTGCACCAAGCCCTAGTGGCGCTAATAGGCCAACAGCCCATCCCGGTAAATGTGAACGAATTGTTTCGGCATGCTGACGTAAATAATTCACAATACTTTGTTGATCATTTCCGGCAACATCCGAAATTGCATTAAGGCTGGGTTTAATTGCACTATTGAGTGTACTTTCGATTTCATTATTTGGTGCCGTACCGCTTAAATGAGTAAGTACCGTATTCTTGATTTGGTCATTATGAGAAAAGAGGTCTGATAATGAAGGAGTCAAACTATTTTTTAATTGTCCAATAAGATCAGGTTTAGCAGCTAACAATGAAAGTAAAATTGGATAAAACTTAGATAAAGCATTCGATTTTTCGCCTAGGTATCCGTCCTGATTATTTAATATAGTTGATGATACTTTTTCTTTAAGCAGTTCTATAGGGTTTATCGACATTGGTTATTCTCCCGAATTTTATACGTCGTAACCAGCAACTTTTGATTATTCAAATACTTCTCTTTGCTGATAGTTTTTTATTCTAATCTGCGTTCGATCTTTTATTGTTTTTTAAATAATTTATATACAAATTTGCATCTAGTCTTTACAAAACAGGCAGATCTTATTGATCTACCTGTTTATATTTTAAATTTACTTTAAATAACCGCTTTATCAGTTAGCAAAAGTTTGAAGTACTTTACCGCTAAGGTTTTGGCCCAACAATGGAGTATTTTTCCCTTGCGATAAAATCGTGTCTTTGCTTACTGTCCAGCTTAATTCAGGATCGACTAACACCCATCCTGCTTCATCTTTCCAACGCGTAGTCATATTGGCAACCTGCGCAGGTACGCTAGTCACTTTCTCCACCCACTCTAAAGGTTCAAATAAGCCTTCATTAATGAGTTGAATGCCTAAAGATACATAAGTATCAAAAGCAGTAATGCCCGGTTGAGTTTCAGCAAATGGTGCCATTTTTGCGGAGCTGCTTAAAGGTTCGTGATGCGTACAAATTGCATCAATCACGCCCTCTTTTAAACCTTGACGTAAAAGTTCTTTATCTTGCTCAGAACGCAATGGTGGACGAACATGTGCTAGAGAATTGAAACCATCAGTTAAGTGTTCAGTTAAATGCAACTGATGCATTGCTACATCGGCAGTCACAGGTAAACCTTTTGCTTTTGCTGCGCGGATTAATTCAACCGATGCACCACAAGATAACAAACCAAAGTGAGCTTTTACGCCAGTTGCTTCAATCATAAGCAAATATTTCGCAATCGCCACAGTTTCAGCAATTGCCGGAATCATTGGCAAACCTTGGCGAGAAGCAATAAAGCCTTCGTGTGCACATCCGTCTTTAGCAATCTGTGGCTCTTCAGCATAAAACACAACCGTTAAACCAAGACCCGCTGCATATTCCAAGGTACGAATAACTACATCGTCATTTTCAAAAGCAGCATTCGCATTAGAAACAGCAGTACAACCACCTTTTTTCAGGCCCGCCATGTTTGCTGGTTGCTTACCATTTAAACCTTGGGTCTGAGCACCAATGATATGCATGTGAATGCCCCCATCATGCCATGCCTTTTCAATCAAGCCATGAATGAGAGCACCGTTGTCTTGTACAATCGGCTTTGAATCAGGTGGTGTAATAACATGCAAAATACCATTGCCGCGTGCTGCCTTACCTTCCGATTTCAATGTCCCATGTTGCTGTTGACCCGGTTCACGCAAACGCGCGCATAAATCAACCATAGTTGGCATTAACCATTTGCCTTGGCCGTCAATGGTTTGCTCCACTTGCTCTACTGGAGCAACCAACTTGCCATTTTCAATATATACAGTTTGTACGCTGTCTGTTTTTTGGATTGGGTCTAACACACGTACATTTTCAATTTTTACAATACTCATGTGATCCATTCCTTACAACGTAATCGCTTCAATTAAACCTTGCTCTTGGAGTTGGCCTTGCATCGATAACGCCAATACGGCCATACGAACTGCAATGCCATTGGTTACTTGTTTCAAAATAACCGACTGATCTCCATCAGCAACACTTGAATCAATTTCTACACCACGATTCATTGGTCCCGGATGCATCACAATGCAGTCTGGTTTAGCTAAACCAAGACGTTCTTTGTTTAAGCCATACATTCTGTAGAATTCAGACTGTGAAGATAATGCTGGAGAGTCAATACGCTCGTTTTGAATACGTAAAGCAATAATCACATCACAACCAGTAATGCCTTCATCCATCTTGTTGAATAAGCGAACGTGCTCGCCATATTCCGAAAAGCCCACTGGCAATAATGTATTCGGTGCAATCACACGAATATCTTTACAACCTAGAGTTTGTAATGCAGCCACATCCGAACGTGCAACGCGAGAGTGTTTAATGTCCCCGATAATGGCAACGCTTAAATCTTCAAATGGTTTTTTAGTTTCACGGCGAATGGTCAGCATATCAAGCATCGCTTGCGTTGGATGCGCATGACGTCCATCCCCTGCATTAATAATCGCGACCTTAGGACATACATCTTTAGCAATAAAATGTGCAGCACCCGAAGATGAATGGCGAACAACAAAAATGTCTGCAGCCATTGCTTCAAGGTTCCAGAGCGTATCGCGTAGAGTTTCACCTTTTGAAGTGCTTGAACGTGCAATATCAATGTTCAGTACATTGGCAGACAAACGTTTTGCTGCTGCTTCAAAAGTAGTACGGGTACGGGTGGAGTTTTCAAAGAAGAGATTCATAACCGTCAATCCCTCTAAGAGCGGACGGTTAATTAAATTATTATTATCATCTAAAAAGCTTTGTGCGGTATCTAAAATCTTAGTGAGGTTTTCTTTTGAAAGCCCCTCAATGGTTAAAAAATGTTTTAAATTTCCGTCTTGATTGAGCTGAACCTGGCTCGGTTGATGCAACGCTGCAATATGCATAATGGATTCCTATGGGTCGAATCGCGAAAACGTGCATAGTGTAGCTGAATTCCGCTCTTTTCGCAGAAGAACTTTACAGAATAAGGCCCTAAATTAACCAGAAAATTTAGGACCTTGATCTAGATTATCTCAAGGCACCAATATAATGATGTGGAACTTGTGCTCGATAAATGTCTTCGGCACTGATTTCTGAATCTTCATCATCGTTAACAACAGTAATTTTTTCTTTTTGAGAAAGCTCCGGTATTGTGTCAACCAACGATTTTAATCGTTCAACGCATCGTTTTAATTCGTCGTCGTCCGACTCTAGTGCAAGCCCAATAACATATTTTGCATAATCTTTATTTTGAACCACATACAGGGCATCTATTACCCGCCCTGTCACCCTACGCATGCGTACATATATTTGTGTAGCTACTGAGAAAGCATCTGCATTAGAAACAAAACCATTCCCCATCATGTCTTTCATTTATAATTACCCCATTAATCTAAAATAATAAAAATGGTTAAAAAATAGCTGTGTTTGTTAAATAAATAACCATTGATAGGATTGACTTAGCAAAATACATACCACTTTTACTGTATTAATCTTTAAAAATCAGTTTATTGGTTGGATTATGATAGGTTGCAATAATTTAAAAACCTTTACACATCAAAATAAGTTAAACTTTGCATCGTTAATATTTATATGTTTTGGTCAATCGAGTTTATGAATACCTCTTTACGTTTAAACCACTATTGGATTACTTGTGCTGATGGTTTAGAAGCCCTCTTACAAGAAGAAATAGAACAGCTTGGCACCAAAGTGACAGAACGTAAAGCAGGACGTTTAATCATTGAAGGGACGCTTGAACATGCTTATCGCATCTGTATGTGGTCGCGTCTTGCTTCACGTGTTTTACTTCCAATTCATACTTATGAACTCGAACATACACACGATGCACGTGATGTAGCTGAAGAGCTTTATGAAGGTGCGATTAGCTTTGACTGGTCACTTATTTTTGCACCACAAAGTACCTTCGCAATTCGCTTACATGCAGAACGTGAAATTAAGGTTAATACTCAATTTGCAACACTTCGAGCAAAAGATGGTGTTGTCGATTCTTTTATGGAAGCTGTAGGTCGTCGTCCGAGCATTGACACTAAACAACCAGAAATTACGTTATATGTTTTAGCAGGTAAAACCGAACATACTTACTGCTTAGATTTATCTGGTGATTCATTACATAAACGTGGTTACCGTCGTTATATGACGGATGCACCAATCAAAGAAAACCTTGCGGCGGCAATCTTACAAAAAGCTCAGCTTCAGCAACGTAAGCCAGAGATTGTGCTCGACCCAATGTGTGGTTCAGGTACATTTATTATTGAAGCATTAATGATTTTGACTGACCGTGCGCCAGGACTTGTTCGCCGTTTTGGATTTAATGGTTGGCATGGTCATGACCGCGAACTTTGGCTTTCAATTAAAGCTGAAGCAGCAGAACGTCATGAAAAAGCACTTGAATTACCTTTACCTAAATTTTATGCCTACGATGCAGACTGGGAAGCTGTAAAAGCAACCCGTGAAAATATTATTGCGGCTGGCTTTGAAAAAGTATTAGGTCAAATTCAGATTGAAGAACGTACTTTAGCGGATTGGCCTGATTTTTCAGCTGAAGGCAAAACTGCATTTATTGTGACAAACCCTCCCTATGGTGAACGTTTAGGTGATAAAGCATCTAACCGCTCTCTTTACCTAGGTTTATCTGCGCTTTTACAAAAACATTTCCCAAATCAATATGCAGCAATTATTGCAGCGCAAATTGAACAAGCAGATGTTTTAGCGTTTGAAGCACCTGAAACTTTACGCTTAATGAATGGTAAATTGCCGATTTACATTCGCTTTGGTTCAATTAAGCCGGAAAAAGTTACACAACCATTCTTAGCAACTTGGCAAGCTCAACCTATTGAAATGGAAGAAGCTCAAGATTTTGCTAACCGTTTGCAAAAAAATATGACTGCCTTGAAAAAATGGGCAACGAAAGAAAATGTCTATTGCTTACGTTTGTATGATGCAGACTTACCTGACTTTAATGTCGCTGTAGATTTATATGGCGATCGCTTACACGTTCAGGAATATGCACCACCAAAGACAATTGATCCTGAAAAAGCAAAGAAACGTTTTAATTTAGCACTCGCTGCAATTCGTGCTGTTACTGGTTTAAACCGCGATGCCATCTTTATTAAGACACGTGCGCGCCAAACAGGTACAAATCAATATACAAAACAAAGTACTGCCTCAAAACGTTTTATCGTTCAGGAAGGTAAAGCTAAAATTTTAGTTAACCTGACAGATTACCTAGATACAGGTTTATTCCTTGACCATCGTCAAATGCGTTTACGTATCGCTCAAGAAGCGCGTGGCAAACACTTCTTGAATTTATATAGCTACACCTCTACAGCAAGCTTACATGCTGCTTTAGGCGGTGCCGCAAGCACGACAAGTGTAGACTTATCTAATACTTACTTAAGCTGGTCAAAAGAAAACTTCGTTTTAAATGGCCTGACTGTAGATCATGCAGATGAACAGCACATGTTCTTTGCGAGCGACTGTTTTGAATGGTTAAAAGAAGGTCATGAACAATACGACCTTATTTTTATCGATCCACCGACATTCTCAAACTCTAAAAAGTTCTACGGTACTTTCGACGTCCAACGTGACCATGTTTCACTCATTAAACGTGCAATGAACCGTTTACATAGTGAAGGAACACTCTATTTCTCAAACAACTATCGTGGTTTTGAAATGGACGAAGAGATCGAAGCTATTTTTCAGGTTGAAGAAATTACTTCTGAGACCATTGGCCCTGATTTTAAACGTAATCAAAAAATCCACCGTGCATGGAAAATCCAGCATCCTGGCCTAGATCAATATTAATAAGACTAGAGGTTATTATTACTTCACGGTAATAATAACCTCACCATGAACATTCTTTGATTCAAAATCATATTTGGTAAAGCGGTCTGCTCTTTCCGGTAATGCCATCATTTCCAGTTTCTTCTTTTCCTTACTATCGATAACATGGTTTTGTTTTTGTTCTTGATAAGGTGAAAGTACACTTGTTCTAAGTGCATCCCATCGAACTTGTTGTAAATAATTATCCCCTAATGCCTGACGTGCCTGTTGCTGTTCTGTCATTGGTTTCTTAGCATCGTCTTGAGCTTTCGCAATAATTACAGGCAAAGCTGCATTTACCGCCCCTGTTTGCGTTGCCAAAGCCCCTTCACTTAGAGGCTGCGCAGCCCATACATTAATTGGTATCATTGAAATACAACCTAAAATACACAGCGCAGGTCCTTGTTTATTGTTCATTGCATTTATCCTAAATTGTTATTGTTTGTTATATCGAACAAAATTAACAATTTTTTAAACATGTCGCAATGTTATGAATAGATTTCCCGACAATTAACATTGATCAATTTAAAACCAGAAATATTTCCCAAGCATTTTTCAAATATTAAGCCTTTTTATAGATTTTTATCTTCGACTTGAATCACACCTTTAAATCACTTACTGTGATTTTATAATTTTCTATAATTGATTTTAGTTATAAATAAACACCATTCGAGGTGAAATAATGCTTCAGTACTGCTGCCAACTATTAGAAGATCGCCAACTCAAAATCGCCTTTATTGAAAGCGCCAGTTCCGGTTATTTAACCAGTCAATTTTCTATTCACAAAAACAGTGGTGCAGATATTTTACTGGGTGGCTTAGTTAGCTACGACCCAAGCATTAAAATTAGTATTTTAAATATCGATCCAAAGTTAATAGAGACTTACACAGCAGAGTCACCGCAAGTCACGGAGGAAATGTGTAGGCTGGGTCAAAGCTTATTTCAACAAGCTGATATTATTGTCAGTTGTACTGGGCTATTAAAATCTGGCGGAAGTGAAACCCCAGAAAAACCTGTGGGCACCTTTTTTATTTGCATTTCTTACCAACAGCATATTTACCATTATCGTTATTTTTTATCTGGTCACTCAGAACAAAAGTTAAAGACATTAACTCAGAAAGTTTCAGATGCCATAATTGCTTTACTCACTTCAACCATAAAAAGTGATTCACCATAAAAAAAAGAGAATATGTTTCCATATTCTCTTTTCGGTTTTAGCAGACAAAGCTTAGCTGAGTTTCATTTTATCGAAGACTAAATGCCCATTTTCGCCTTTGACTAGAATAGTATCACCTGCGACAAAATCACCCGACAAGATTTTTTGTGCTAATGTGTTTTCAATCTGTTGTTGAATCGCACGTTTTAATGGACGCGCACCATATACAGGATCGAAACCAGCATCAATCAATAAATCAAAAGCAGTGTCATCTACAGTTAAACTCATGTCACGATCAACAAGACGCGAACGTAATCGATCCAACTGAATATCGGCAATGCCACGAATTTGTGCTTTTTTGAGTGAATGGAAAATCACAAGCTCATCAATCCGGTTAATAAATTCCGGACGGAAATGCTGACTTACCGCATTCATTACAATGGTACGCACTTCATCGTCTGTTGCACCCTCGCCTAGCTCACGTACATCTTGTGAACCTAAGTTCGAAGTCATCACAATTACCGTATTTTTAAAGTCTACTACTCGACCTTGTGAGTCTGTTAAGCGGCCATCGTCCAATACTTGGAGCAAGATATTGAATACATCTGGATGCGCTTTTTCAACCTCATCAAACAACACTACGCTATATGGCTTACGGCGAACAGCTTCAGTTAAAACACCGCCTTCTTCATAACCGACATATCCTGGAGGTGCACCAACCAAACGGCTAACCGAATGTTTCTCCATGAATTCACTCATGTCGATACGAATCATGGCATCATCACTGTCAAACAAGAAGTTAGCCAGCGCTTTAGTCAACTCAGTTTTACCAACACCTGTTGGACCCAAGAACAAGAACGAACCACTAGGACGATTCGGGTCAGACAAACCGGCACGTGAACGACGTACTGCATTCGACACCGCAACAACAGCTTCATCTTGCCCTACAACACGGTCATGTAAAAACTCTTCCATATGAAGGAGTTTTTCACGCTCGCCTTGCATCATTTTAGCAACCGGAATACCTGTTGCAGCACTAACAACTTCAGCAATTTCATTTTCAGTCACTTTAGTACGAATCAGTTTTGGCTCTTCGTTTTCTTCTGCAACCTCGTCTTGCTCGAGTTGTTTTTGCAACTCTGGAATTACGCCATACTGTAAACGTGCTGCCTCAGCCAAATCACCTTCACGCTGAGCTTTCTCAAAAGCAATACGCGCTTTATCAAGTTCCACCTGAGCCTGTTTAGTACCTTCTACTAAAGTTTTTTCAGACTTCCAGATTTCTTCAAGATCGTTGTATTCTTTCTCGACTTCAGCAATCTGTTTTTCAAGATGAGTGACTTCAGCTTTACTGCCGACATCTTCATCTTTTTTCACAGCTTCCAATTGCATTTTCAACTGGATTAAACGGCGATCAAGCTTATCAAGTGCTTCAGGTTTAGAGTCAATCTCCATTTTGATACGAGAAGCTGCTTCATCAATCAAATCAATTGCCTTGTCTGGTAATTGACGATCGGTGATGTAACGATGAGACATTTTCGCCGCAGCAATAATCGCAGAGTCTAAAATTTGCACACCATGGTGAGTAGCATATTTTTCTTTGAGTCCACGCAAAATCGCAATCGTATCTTCAACACTTGGTTCATCAACCAATACTTTCTGGAAACGACGCTCTAAAGCAGCATCTTTTTCAATGTATTGGCGATATTCATCTAATGTTGTCGCACCCACACAGCGCAATTCACCACGTGCTAATGCAGGTTTTAACATATTCCCTGCATCCATTGCGCCATCGCCTTTACCAGCGCCTACAAGCGTATGTAACTCATCAATAAACAGGATGATTTCGCCTTCGTGTTTCGCCAAATCTTTTAAAACTGCTTTTAAGCGTTCTTCAAACTCACCACGATATTTAGCACCAGCCAGTAATGAACCCAAGTCGAGGGATAAAACACGTTTATTCTTTAACCCCTCTGGCACTTCGCCATTCACAATACGCTGTGCCAAACCTTCAACAATAGCGGTTTTACCTACGCCCGGCTCACCAATAAGAACAGGATTGTTTTTGGTACGACGCGATAACACCTGAATCGTGCGTCGAATTTCATCATCACGCCCAATGACAGGATCAAGTTTTCCAGATAAAGCACGCTCTGTTAAATCAATCGTATATTTATTAAGTGAGTCACGTTGGTCTTCGTGATTATTACTCATGACTTTGTCATTACCTCGAATATGTTCAATTACTTTGCGTAAACTGTCAGGAGTTACGCCTACCGCACTTAAAATACTTTTAGTTTCGCCGGTCTCTGCCAAACCCAACAACACCCAGTCAGTTGATAAAAATTCATCACCTGCTTTCTGTGCATATCTGTCTGCCAAATTAAGTGCTTTTACAGCTTCTGGGTTTAAGTTGACATCACCCGTTGGATTGGCAATTGTCGGTGCATCTTTTATAGCCTGTTCAAGTTTCTGTTTAAGTTCAGGTAACCGTGCACCTGCTTGTTGCAACAAGCTAATATTTGATGGCTCTTCTAACAAGGTAGACAAAATATGAATACCTGCGATAGCGGTATGGTCCTTACCCATCGCTAAAGATTGAGCATCTGAGAGGGCTTGCTGCAAGCGGTTTGTAAATTTTTCAAAACGCATTCTTGTTATTCCTCACAACAAATTTGTACTTGTCTAATAGATGGGAACACTTCTTCGAATTTCAAATAAATTTTTATATATTTTTCATAATGTTATAAAAATAACAATGAGTAAAACTCCATTATAATATGGGATTGTTTTGTATATATTTCAAGTACAGTTCAGCTACATTTTATTAAAATGCTTGAATATTTAGATTTATGCTTATTCTTACTACGCTTTTCACAAAGTCTTCATTGAGAATTTAGTAATTAAGCTTTAGTTTATCTTGCTAGTTTCCTACTCGTTTTGAAATGAAAAATGCACTTTAAACATATTATATTAACAACAACTTGTCTTTTTACTTCGGCACTGGCAATCGCTCAGCTCCCCCAAGACTCTAGACGACCTGGTGGAATTGCAGTTATTCCTCTAACTACTGATATTACTCAGGTCACTTTTCAACAAAAGCCTGTTTTAATTAGTCAAGAAGGTCAGCAGCGTTATGCTGTGCTTGGTATTCCATTATCTACTCCAATCGGCAGTATTCAACTCGACACAAATAAAGCCCCGATCCAAATAGAAGTTAAGTCTTATCCTTACGCAGAACAACGGATTAAAGTCACTAATCAAGATTACGTGAACCCTAACCAAAGTCAATTAGACCGCTACGCTCAAGAAGCGAAAGAACAAAATGATGTATATAGTTCATTTAGACAGAGCTCATGGCAAACCCTCCCAACATTTATACGTCCAACTTCAGGAAAATTTAGCAACTCTTTCGGGAGAAAACGTTTCTTTAATGGTGAAGAACGAGCACCCCACTCAGGCTTAGATATTCCTGCGCCAGTAGGACAAAAAGTAGTTGCGCCCGCAGATGGTGTCGTTGTGCAAACTGGATCTTATTTTTTTAATGGTCAAACAGTGTTGATTGATCATGGTCAAGGCCTCATCAGCATGTTCTGCCATTTAAGTGCAATTAAAGTTGAGAAAGGCCAGCATATCCGCCAAGGAGAAACATTAGGTTTAGTAGGCAAAACTGGACGAGTGACAGGCCCTCACCTTCATTGGGGGATGAGCCTTAATAATGCTCGGGTAGATCCTCAGCTTTTCCTAAATACAGCTCGTTAATTTAAAGCTTTACGAAAATACTTTGGTGCCTCGACATAACCTTCTCTGAGGTAAAATTGATGTGCCAAAGGTCTTTGCACTCCTGAATGCAGTTCCATTCGATCGCAACCATGACGCTTGGCTAATTGTTCTGCTTCTTGTACGAGTAAATGTCCTACACCTTTACTACGCATATTCTCGTTAACGCACAAATAACATATTTTGGCAAAGTCGCCTTGTAAGGCTATTTGTGGAATAAAGTAGAGGGATAAAAAACCACAAATTTCACCTTCTTCTTCAGCAACTAAAATTTGTGACTTAGAGTCGTGATTTAATAATTCAAATTTTTCTTGAATAAGAGCGAGAGGTTGTGAGTATCCCATCTGTTTGAGTAGATCACATATTGCTTGAATATCTTCCGATTTAGCAGAACGAATATGCAATTTCATTGTTCCTCTTATTTTTTAGTTATTTTTGATAATAAAAAAGCCAACTCTATGTCAGCTTCTTTTAATTTTTAGCTATCAAACAAGTGCCTTATTCAGCTTCAATAATTTCAAAGTCATGTGTAATTTCTACACCACCATCAGAAAGCATTTTACTTGCTGAACAATATTTCTCGGCAGACAACTCAACTGCTTTTGCAACTTGCTTTTCTTTCACAGCTTTACCCGTTACCACAAAATGTAGGTGAATTTTAGTAAAGACAGCCGGAATTGTGTCAGCACGCTCAGCTTTTAAGTTACATACAACATTCGTCACATCTTGGCGAGATTTCTTTAAAATGGTCACAATATCAAACGAAGCACATCCACCAAGTCCCATTAATAACAGCTCCATAGGACGTGGACCACGGTTTTCACCACCATACTCAGGTGAGCCATCCATAATGACACTATGCCCACTATCTGATTTCGCTTCAAAAGCAACATTCTCTAGCCAATGTACACTTGTTTGCATTGCAACTACCTAAAAAAAATTATAAATTTAAGTAGGGTCTTTTGACATTTCATCTATGGATTGCGTTATAGCTAAAAATTAATCCAAATAAGACGCAAAACCCAGACAATGGCAATCCTTTGTCCAGTTTTGTAATAAAGTTTGTGAAATTTCAGCCATAATCTGAGTTGCAGTAAAAGCAGCGCAGGCTTAGCGCAAGACCAAGTTATTTTGTACGTTCCGTTGTTAAGATCTATTTATTTAGAATGACTAAATTTCATAGTTCTTATTAGGTACGTCTAAAAGAATTGTCTTATGTCGCAACCATCTGTGAAATGTCAACAGGCCCTTGTTTTGTACACTAACATAAAATGAGTTGATAAGGAATTTCATCTCTTCTGTGTAATAGCTCATCTCGGGCTTGTGTGAATTGTTTACCCTATTCGGAACATATTAAGCATGACTTCAAATTTTTCACAACTCAGCACAGATGCTTTATCCCCGGGGCAACTACCTGAATCCGTTAAAGCATTGTTAAAACGTGCTCACATCAACAGATATCCAAAACGAACCACAATTGTTGATGCCGGAACAGAGTCAAAATCTTTATATTTAATTTTAAAAGGCTCAGTTTCAATTATTTTACGTGAAGATGATGAACGTGAAATTGTTGTTGCATATTTAAATCCGGGAGATTTCTTTGGGGAAATGGGGCTTTTCGAACCGAACCCTCAACGTACAGCCGAAGTTCGTACGCGCGATGTCTGTGAAATTGCAGAAATTTCATATGACAACTTTCACGAACTTAGCAAACAATATCCAGACTTAAGCTATGCTGTTTTTGCACAATTAGTTCGCCGTCTAAAAAATACGACCCGTAAAATGACAGATCTTGCGTTCATTGATGTGTCTGGTCGTATTGCACGTTGCTTAATCGATCTATCTTCTCAACCTGAAGCAATGATTTTGCCAAATGGACGTCAAATTCGCATTACTCGTCAAGAAATTGGCCGTATTGTTGGATGCTCACGCGAGATGGTTGGTCGTGTACTCAAAACCTTAGAAGATCAAGGTATGATCCAGACAGATGGTAAAGCTATTCTTATTTTTGATACTTCATTAGAAGAAAACTCTGTTTCTGATGAAGACTACGACGATGAAGAGTAACATTCATTAAATTTTAATAAAAAGCAAACTTCGGTTTGCTTTTTTTATATGCAACAATGAGTTAATACATAAAAATTACAAACTATTCTAAATTTATGATTTAAGTTGAATACATATTCTCCGTTAGGCTAACTCAAAATTTCCAAGGATTTCACTGTATGCAATTTAATTCACTTAGTCGCACAGGCATTAAACTTCCAGAAATTTGTTTAGGTACCATGACATTTGGTGAGCAAAACTCCCAACAAGAAGCTTTTGAACAACTCAATTATGCCTTGGCACATGGTTTATATTTTTGGGATACAGCAGAGATGTATTCTGTTCCACCAAAACCAGAAACTTACGGTGCAACTGAAACTATTATTGGCAATTGGTTTGCCCAAAATGGACAACGTGACAAAGTTTTTCTCGCATCTAAAATTGCAGGTCCAGGCTTTGGAGGAACGCACATCAGAGAAGGCCATACCCGCTTTAACAGCGACCATATTGCCAAAGCACTAGATGGTTCACTTAAACGTCTCCAAACGGACTATATCGATCTTTATCAACTACATTGGCCTGAACGTCATACCAACTTTTTTGGTACGCTCGCTTATGGCAATCAGCAAGCTGAAAATGATTACGACACAACACCTCTAGAAGAAACTTTACTCGCTCTACAAGAAGAAATTAACCGTGGACGCATTCGCTATATTGGTTTATCAAATGAAACGCCTTGGGGCACTATGAAATTTTTACATTTGGCTGAAAAGCTAGGTGTCAGTAAATTTGTAAGTGTTCAAAACCCATATAGTCTTCTCAACCGTACTTATGAAATAGGTATGTCTGAGATTGCCAAATATGAAGATGTCGGTTTGCTCGCCTACTCTCCTCTGGCTTTTGGATACTTAACCGGCAAGTTTAGAAATGGTGCTCGTCCAGCTAATGCCCGTGTAACATTATTTCCTCGGTTTAGCCGCTACAGTAACCCTCAAAGCGAATGGGCAACTGAACAATATGCACAGCTAGCAGAAAAACATGGGCTAAGCTTAACTCAAATGGCCTTAGCTTTTATTAAACAACAGTTCTTTGTAACAAGCACAATTATTGGTGCCACTAATTTAGACCAACTCAAAGAGAATATTCAGGCATTTGAGATTGAGTTATCTAGTGAAGTCCTACAAGGTATTGAAGCCATCCATACTCAGCAGCCCAACCCAGCTCCTTAAATAAAAAACGGATGCTTAAGCATCCGTTTTCTTTATCTATATAAAATTTACATCTTATTTGCGGCTATTATAAACTGCCATTGCCGCAGGTAAGTTTTTACGCATATCACCAATACGTTGTGAGTTAGATGGGTGAGTAGACAAGAATGATGAACCACCACCACCTTCAAGCTTATTCATTTTTTCCCAAAGTGTAATCGCTGCATTTGGATTATAGCCTGCACGCGCCATCAACATTAAACCACCTTGGTCAGCACGACTTTCCAAGCTACGAGAATATGGTAAGCCCACACCCACTTGTGTACCTAACTGAGCAGCAGCAGTACCAAGCTGGCCTACATTATTACCCGCATAGCTTAAACCAATGCCTAGAGCTAAATCAGTTAAAGCTTGTGCACCGATTTTACTTTTTGCATGCTCTTCTAAAGCATGTGTCATTTCATGTCCCATAACAGCTGCAATTTCAGCATCTGTCAGATTCAATTTATTCACAATACCTGTATAGAACACTACCTTGCCACCAGGTGCAACGTAAGCATTAATCGTATCTGATTTCAACACCGCTAACTGCCAGCTAAATGGTTGACCAGTCTGATTCATCTGGTTCGCATATGGTTTTAAACGGTTGAATACAGCATTAATACGGTTATATGTACTAGAACTTGTATCGAGAGCACCCTTACCACGTGCTTCCTGCACCATCTTATTAAAACCTTGAGCAGATTGAGCATTCAAGGTTGCAGTATCTGCACCTGCCATGTCCGCTACGGTTGCACAGCCAGAAATGGTCATCACGCTTGCTGCACACAAGCTTAAAAAGAGTTTTTTATTCATAACACGGATCACCTAAATCGATAAAAAGCTGTTTATTCTTTTGCACTTATTATAAGAAATACCAGTCACGCTTTGAATGTCTCATTTCTCCATGATCATAGTATTTATGTAACGATCAAGCAGATAAAGTCATCAAATAAATCCAGAAAATCAAACAGATTACATTTAAACCCAGATAAACATGACTTAAGGTCTTAACTTTCTCTTCAAGATTAGGACTTTCCTTTTTCCAGAGTAAATAACTATTTTGTATGAATACGACAGGAATTAACACACATGCGAACAAAACCGACAAGCTCATAAACGCAGTCATAAAGAAGTCTTCATGATATTCCTGTCCATAAATAATCAACATTGCCAGCGTGGGTGAACCACCAACAGCAAATAAAAAAGAATAAAAAATTGTTTTTGAAATAGTTGGTTGCAGCTTCATCCTGAGCCCATCCTTCCTGATCTATATATAACGTTTTAATCTGGATCTAATAAAACGAAAACTGCACTTTAGTCGGGTATAAAAAAGCCCCCTTTTAGGAGGCCTTTTTAATCTTTGCTAATTAAGCAGAGAATGGATGACGTAAAACAATTGTTTCTGCACGGTCTGGACCAGTTGAAACAATATCAATCGGACATTCGATTAATTGTTCAATACGCTTAACATAAGCTAAAGCATTTGCTGGTAATTGATCGATACTAGTTAAACCAACAGTCGACTCGCTCCAACCAGGCATAGTTTCATAGATTGGCTTCAAGCATTCGAAAGAAACTGCATCTGAAGAACCTACACAACCTGAATCTGTATTTTCATAACCCACACAGATTTTTACTTCTTCCAAACCATCTAAAACGTCAAGTTTAGTTAAGCAAATACCTGAAAGTGAGTTTACATCTACAGAACGGCGAAGAATTTCAGCATCAAACCAACCACAACGACGTTGACGGCCAGTAGAAGCACCAAATTCATGACCAACTGTGCCTAAGTGTTTACCAATTGGGTCACCAGAATCAGTCGCTGCATCGTAAACCAATTCAGTTGGGAATGGACCAGCACCTACACGTGTTGTATAAGCCTTAGTAATACCCAATACATAATCAAGATGTAAAGGTCCCATACCTGAACCAGAGCTTACGCCACCAGCAGTTGTATTTGAACTTGTAACATACGGATAAGTACCGTGATCGATATCAAGAAGTGAGCCTTGAGCTCCTTCAAACATTACCGCCTTACCTTCTTTGCGATAGTCATGCAACACTTTAGTAACATCAATCACTAATGGAGCAAGCACTTCACGCCATTGGTTGCAAAGAGCCAATACATCTTCAAATTTAACAGCTTCTACACCGTAGAACTGAGTTAACTGGAAGTTATGCAACTCAAGCATTTCTTGGAGTTTTTCTTCAAGCGCTGCACCACCACGAACAAGGTCAGCAACACGCACTGCACGGCGAGCCACTTTATCTTCGTATGCAGGACCAATACCACGACCTGTAGTACCGATTTTAGCATTACCACGTTTCTTCTCACGTGCCTGATCAAGTGCAATGTGGTTAGGCAAAATGAGTGGACAGTTTGGAGAAATACGTAGACGTTCTTTAACAGGAACACCTTCCGCTTCCAAAATTCCCATTTCTTCAATTAACGCGGCTGGTGAAAGTACTACACCATTACCAATTAAGCACAATACGTTTTCACGTAAAATGCCTGATGGAATGAGGTGCAATACAGTCTTTTTACCACCTACGACAAGAGTATGACCTGCGTTATGTCCGCCTTGATAACGTACTACCGCAGCCGCTTGATCTGTGAGCAGGTCGACGATTTTACCTTTACCTTCGTCGCCCCATTGGGTACCAAGTACCACAACATTTTTGCCCATAATAGCCTCATTACATCATGCTGTTAAAATTGGAAACCACCAGTAAAAATTTACCGCTGGCGATTAAATCTTTTCAATATTCCATTGTCCATTTTGCGACACGAATTGATGGGTCGCATATGGAATAGAACTTAAATCATCATTACCTAACAATTGAACGACACGTAAACCTTGAGCGCGCGCATTCGAAATTGCTGAGAGTAAATCCTGTTCTGAGCCTTTTGGAGCAACAACAGTTTCGATTTCGGCGAACTGGTTTGCACCTAAGGCATATAAATCACAACTAAAGCCAGTAGCAGGACGTGCGCGGCCAAAGTGCTCACCAATACCATCATAACGACCACCCTGTGCTAAAGGCGCAGCACGATTCGGTGCATAGACCGCATACATCAAACCAGTGTGATAGTGATAACTACGTAGCTCTACAACATCAATACCGATATTGAGATTTGGCCAACGGCCTTTAATTTGCGCATGTGTCGTTTTAAGTGCATCTAATGCTGACTTAAATTCAGCATCTTGTAAGATGTTTGCACTTAAATTCGCCTGTAATGCTTCTAGATCACTAGAATAGCGACCAAGCGCATAGAAATCAGAACCCATATTCAGGTTTTGTGTAAACTCGGCTAACTCTGGTAACGCTTTTCTTTGATAAAGATCTGAAAGCTCATGCTCTTCATTTTTTGACAGTCCAGCATACTTTACTAAACTGCGAAACAACCCTACATGACCCAAATCTAAATGCGCGCCTTGTAAAGTATAAATGTTCTCGATCAACCCCAGCATGACATCGACCATTTCGACATCAGCTTCGATACTGTCGTGTCCGTATAACTCTGCACCTAATTGTAGAGGTGCACGTGTGGCATTGAAATTTTGTGGTTTAGTATGTAATACAGTCCCTGAATAACAGTAACGTGCAACGCCTTCAACTGGTCTTACATGTGCATCAATACGTGCAACTTGTGGCGTCATATCAGCACGAACACCGAGTAAACGGCCTGAGAGCTGATCAATGACCTTAAAAGTTACTAAATCTAAGTCTTGATTTGATTCTGATAATGAAGACAACGATTCGATGTATTCGATAAATGGTGTATATACCAATTGATAACCTCGTACCGCGAGGAAATCTAAAGCTTCACGGCGAAGTTTTTCAATGACTTGCGCCTGTTCCGGCAATACATCTGCTACCCCGTCAGGCAGCAACCATGTCTCTGAAATGGTCATATTTCAAGCCTAAAATCTGATCAACGTGGAACGACCCCACATAAAAAAATCGGGAACACACCCGATTTCTCTTAGTGTAGCATGATACTTTGTGCCATGCACCTGACAATTTGCATAAATCTTCGTTAATAAACTCTAAAGTCAAAAAGAAGATTTCATGAATTAATAATAATATTCAACACTTTATTATCATTCACTCATATCATAGACAAAAGTTCTTCGACTAAAGAATGGGCCAATATCTGAGCTATCCCCTTGTTGCCAGTTAACCAAACTTAACTTTTGAAAGAATCACACAAATCCAATAATCGGTTTGCATAGCCCCATTCATTATCATACCAAGCGAATACTTTAGCTTGATGGCCAACAACCATCGTCTGAGTTAAATCAACGATGAGTGAATAAGGTGAATGATTGAAATCACTCGAAACTAAAGGCTCATCTGTTACCGCCATAATTTCTACATAATCTGTTTGGGAGGCTTTAACTAGTATTTCATTAAGGTGATGCACTGTAATTGGAGATTGTGCGATAAAAGTTAAGTCAATTGCCGCTACATTAATAGTCGGTACACGAATTGAATAACCATCAATACGGTCTTCCATTTTAGGCATAACACGTTTTAATGCACCAAGCGCACTAGACGTGGTCGGAATAATATTTTGCCCTGAAGCCCTAGCACGTCGTAAATCACGATGTGCGTGGTCAAGAACAGATTGATCTGCCGTTACCGCATGAATTTCTGTCATAAGTGCGGTTTCAATACCAAAAGCATCATCAATGATTTTGACTAATGGAACCAAAGCTTGAGTAGTACACGACACACTCGAAATGATTTGATCAGTCACTTTGACTTCATTGTGGTTCACACCATAAACAATGGCTGCATCGACATGATCAAAAGGTGCTGCCCCAATAATGACCCGCTTCGCCCCTGCTTGTAGATGACGTGTTGCATCCGCATGAGAACGAAACAGTCCTGTACACTCAAGTACCACATCAATATCTAAACTAGACCATGGTAAAAGTTCAGGTTGTTTCTGCTTTAAAACCTCAACTTTTAGCGTTCGTTGATTTGACTGAATATTCAAAAAAACTTTTTCATTTTCAATCAATATATCTACATTTCCATTGAAGCGGCCGTGCGTAGAATCATATTTAAATAAATGCACTAATGTCTGGACATCTGCTATATCGTTAATCGCCACGATTTCAAAATGAAATTGCTTTGGGCTTTCGAACCAGGCGCGTAAAACATTACGTCCAATCCGACCAAACCCATTAATGGCGATACGTTGCATGACCTATCCTTATCAACAAAACTACAAATTAAAGAAGGCATATAGTAAAGCACCTCAAGGCTAGTTGAATATAGATTTTTAGCCAAATCACAGTTTTGTAAGATATTCCTTTTAAAATCGTTGGTTCGGTGGGGTTTTTCCGCTACAATTTAGCGTTTTTAAAAAATAAGCCCCGTATCACATGCAAGGTTTGGCATAAAACAAACAGGCATTGATACATTTAGCCAAATTCGAAAATATGGAGTGACTTGGTTGTGAGTACTCGTTTAATGACATCTGCTGAAATTCGTGAAGCATTTTTGCGCTACTTTGAAACGCAAGGGCATACACGTGTCGCGTCGAGTTCTCTTGTTCCTGCCAACGACCCAACTTTATTATTTACAAATGCTGGGATGAACCAGTTTAAAGACTGCTTTTTAGGTCTCGAGAAACGTGACTATGTGCGTGCGACCACATCACAAAAATGTGTACGCGCTGGCGGTAAACACAATGACTTAGATAACGTTGGCTACACTGCACGTCACCATACATTCTTTGAAATGTTAGGTAACTTCTCATTCGGTGATTACTTCAAACGTGATGCACTTAAATTCGCATGGGAATTTTTAACCAGCGAACAATGGCTTGCTTTACCAAAAGATAAACTTTATGCCACGGTTTACCACACCGATGACGAAGCTTACGACATCTGGAACAAAGAAATCGGTTTAGCACCAGAACGTATTATCCGTATTGGTGATAATAAGGGCGAAAAATACGCATCTGATAACTTCTGGGCAATGGGTGATACTGGCCCATGTGGTCCATGTTCTGAGATTTTCTTTGACCATGGTGATCACATTTGGGGTGGATTACCAGGCACACCTGAAGAAGACGGTGACCGTTTCATTGAAATCTGGAACAACGTTTTCATGCAGTTTAACCGTACTGCTGATGGCGTGCTTCACCCTCTTCCTGCTCCATCTGTTGATACAGGTATGGGCTTAGAGCGTATCTCTGCTGTATTGCAACATGTTAATTCAAACTACGACATTGACCTGTTCCAACACTTATTAAAAGCTGCTGCAAATATTATTGATATTGAAGACCAAGGTCAGCCTTCTTTACGTGTTGTTGCAGACCATGCGCGCTCATGCTGTTTCCTCATTGCTGATGGTGTGAACCCAAGCAATGAAGGTCGTGGTTATGTACTTCGCCGTATTATCCGCCGTGCTGTTCGTCACGGAAATAAACTTGGTGCAACTGGTACGTTCTTCTACAAAATGTTGCAACCTTTAATTGAAGTTATGGGTGATGCATATCCAGAGCTTGCAGCGCGTAAAGACGTGATTGAAGCAACCTTAATTCGTGAAGAAGAACAGTTTGCTAAAACACTTGAGCAAGGCTTGAAACTACTTGAAGGCGAACTTGCTCAATTAAAAGATAAAACGATTCCTGGTGCGACTGTATTTAAACTTTACGACACCTATGGTTTCCCGACAGACTTAACTGCTGATATTGCACGTGAACGTGACTTTATTATTGATGAAGCTGGTTTTGAAGTAGAAATGGCAGCACAGCGTCAACGTGCTCGTGATGCTGGTAAGTTTGCAGTTGATTACAATAACATTGTAAAAGTTGAAGGCGAAACTCAGTTTGATGGTTACATCAACACCACTGGTCAAGGTCAAATTGTAGCGATCTATAAAGATGGTGTACAAGTTGATGAAGTTTCTGAAGGTGATGAAGCGCTTATCGTTTTAAACCAAACTCCTTTCTATGCTGAAAGTGGTGGTCAGATTGGCGACACTGGTATCTTCAAAAATGAAACTGGTATTTTTGAAGTTCAAGATACTAAAAAGTCAGGTGGTGCCTTTGTTCATCAAGGTATTGTGACCGTTGGTAGTCTTAAAGCAGATCAAAATGTTGAAGCGATTGTTAAAGCAGACATTCGTGAAGCAACTGCACGTAACCACTCTGCAACTCACCTATTACATGCTGCCCTTCGTCAAATCTTAGGTTCACATGTACAACAAAAAGGTTCTCTAGTTGCAAGCGATATCTTACGTTTCGACTTTGCTAATGACCAACCTGTAACTTTTGAACAGTTACAACAAGTTGAGCGTTTAGTGAATGCAGAAATTATTGCAAACAGTGCTGTAACAACCGAACTTCTTGATATCGAAGCTGCAAAAGCTAAAGGTGCCATGATGTTGTTTGGTGAAAAATACGGTGATGAAGTACGTGTACTTTCTATGGGTTCAATTATTGATGAGAAAAACTTCTCAATTGAACTATGTGGTGGTATCCACGTTAAACGTACAGGTGATATTGGTTTATTCAAAATCACTTCAGAAGGTGGTGTAGCTGCTGGTGTACGTCGTATTGAAGCTGTTACAGGTACTAAAGCGCTAGATGTAGTACAAAAAACTGATGCTGATATCCAGCACATTAATGGCTTATTAAAAGCACAGAAAGACCAAACTGTTGAGCGTGTACAAGCCAATGTTGAATTGGTTTCTGCATTACAAAAGCAGATTGAACAGCTCAATCAGAAATTGGCAAACTTCCAAGCGTCAGAATTGATTGATCAGGTACAAACCATTGCTGGTCGTCAAACGCTTATTACCACTGTTCAAGGTGTAGATGCAAAATCACTTCGCAACTTACATGACAGTGTTAAATCGAAATTAGAGAATGCAGTTATTGTTTTAGCTGGTGTAGAGGGTGACAAAGTTAGCCTACTTGCTTCAGTTGCATCACAATACACTGCAACTCTAAAAGCAGGTGACATCATCAAACATCTAGCAACAGAGTTAGGTGGTAAAGGTGGTGGTAAACCTGACTTAGCACAAGGTGGCGCGCCACTTAACGAGAAGTTTGGACAAGTTATCGCAGCATTACCTGCATGGCTTGAACAAAAATAAGACTTCACTTTTTGTGTAACTGACCCTGAAAAGCCTCTCAGGGTCATGGCTTATATGGAACAACTATGGCATTAATCGTTCAAAAATATGGCGGTACTTCTATGGGTACCCCCGAGCGCATTTTAAATGTTGCTCGTCGTGTGAAGCGTTGGCATGATCACGGTCACAAGGTTGTTGTGGTCGTATCTGCAATGAGTGGTGAAACAAACCGCCTACTTGCTCTCGCTAAAGCCATTACCGAAACACCTGACCCACGTGAGTTAGACCAAATGGTTTCAACCGGTGAACAGGTGACGATTTCCATGTTAGCTATGGCACTTAATTCGATTGGTGTGGAAGCTAAATCCTATACCGGACGTCAAGTCGGTATTAAAACTGACAGTGCATTTACCAAAGCGCGTATCGAGTCTATTGATACAGATGTCATGACCAATGACCTAGATGCAGGCCGTGTTATTGTGGTTGCTGGTTTCCAAGGCTTTGATGCTAATGGAAATACGACAACACTAGGTCGAGGTGGTTCAGATACTTCTGGTGTTGCTCTTGCTGCTGCTTTAAAAGCTGACGAATGCCAGATTTACACTGATGTAGATGGTGTTTACACCACTGACCCTCGCGTTGCTCCTAAAGCCAAAAAAATCGACCGTATTTCTTTTGAAGAAATGCTAGAAATGGCATCATTAGGTTCTAAAGTTTTACAAATTCGCTCAGTAGAGTTTGCCGGGAAATATCAAGTTCCTTTACGTGTATTATCAAGCTTTGATAATGACGACGACGGCGTTTTTGACGACGAATTTAAAGAAAATGTTGGTACACTCATTACTACTGAGGCAGAAGATACTATGGAACAGCCAATTATTGCAGGTATTGCTTTTAACCGTGACGAAGCAAAATTAACGATTTTAGGTGTACCTGATGAACCAGGCATTGCTTCTAAAATCTTATCACCAGTAAGTGATGCCAATATCGAAGTCGATATGATAGTGCAAAATGTTGAAGAAGATGGCACAACAGATTTCACTTTCACTGTAAACCGTGTTGATTTAGCGAAAGCTGAAAAAATCTTAAACGAAACTGCTAAAAATATTGGCGCACGTGAAGTTTCAACACGTGATGATATCGTTAAAGTGTCTATCGTTGGTGTAGGTATGCGTTCACACGCAGGTGTAGCGAGCAAAATGTTCACTGCCCTTGCTGATGAAGGTATCAATATTCTTATGATTTCAACTTCTGAAATTAAAGTTTCTGTGATTATCGACGAGAAATATCTTGAACTTGCTGTTCGCTGCTTACATACCGCTTTTGGTTTGGATCGTGAACATGGTGAAAGCAGCGCTCGCGCTTAATTTTACCAACCGGTCAAGAATTCATTAAAAAATGTTTACTTGTCCGACAATAATCAAAGAAAACACAGAGCCGCTATAGTTTTTTTTATAGCGGCTCTGTTATATTAAACGGAAAGTTTTTTGGCAGAGATTATCAAAATATGACTTTGTTCTCATATTTCTGTTAGAATCTGACTGAAAACTGAGGTTGAGCTTTTTATTTGGGTACCAATATTGCAGTTTTAAGCGTTTAGCAAGGAGATAAACATGCTGATTCTGACCCGCCGTGTCGGGGAAACATTAATGATTGGGGATCAAGTCAGTGTTACTGTGCTTGGCGTCAAAGGAAACCAAGTTCGTATTGGTGTGAATGCACCAAAAGAGGTTTCTGTTCATCGCGAAGAAATTTATCAACGTATTCAACATGAACGTGCAATGCATGAACACCTTCAACATCTTGATCAAGATTATCAAGTTTCTTATGAAGATGATAATTATGCACAGAAAAACTTCAATCGTTAGTATGAAGTTGTTCTCTCCCTAATTAAAGCGACTTTATAGTCGCTTTAAATTTTTTAAGTGGTTGTATTTATAAACCTAACGCACGTTTAACAGGTGCATAACTACGACGATGCTGATCAATCACACCATGCACGGCAATCGCTTCAAAATGTGCTTTGGTTGGATATCCTTTATGTTTGGCAAAGCCAAATAACGGATATTGCTGATCTAATTCCGCCATTTGTCGATCTCGTGTCACTTTTGCCAAGATACTTGCTGCACTAATTTCAGCATGGCTTGCGTCCCCACCAACAATGGCTTCACAAGGAATAATAATTCCTTTAGGAATTTGATTACCATCGACAATCACTTTTTGAGGTTGAGTTTTTAAGCCATCAACAGCGCGCTGCATAGCCAAAAAAGTTGCCTGTAAAATATTTAGCTCATCAATTTCAGCATGTGTTGCTTCAGCAATTGACCAAGCTAAGGCTTTTTCTTGTATTTCAATAAACAACTTTTCACGTTTCTTTTCAGTTAATTTTTTAGAATCATTTAATCCTAAAATTGGATTATTCGGATCTAAAATAACGGCCGCTGCCACAACCGAACCTACTAAAGGCCCCCGTCCCGCCTCATCTACACCAGCAATAAACATCGACTCACTACCTTTAAATAAAAGAGGCTGATCAATATAATCAGCCTTCTTTAATACAAAATCATTAATTACTTTTGTAAAGCTTCTGCCACACAAGCATTTACAGTTTTAGAAACCACTTGGTTTACGATTGTAGCACGTGTATTTACATCAAGTGCAGCAGCCGCTAATTCTACAGCTGTCACACTGTTTGGAGCCTTTTCACTCACACAACCACATACATTTGTTTGAATGCTATCACGCTGCTCAGCAGTCATATATTTTGTTGCTGTTTTCCAAGCCGCAACATTATTAATCTCTGTAATACATTTTGCATTTACAGCAACCTTTAACGCAGCAACTCCCAATTGTTGAGTTGTAGTTTGTGCAGGAGCGCCCGTGTCAGTGCCTGTAGTCGTTGCACATGCTGTTAAAGCTAAAACAACTGGTGCTAGAGCAAGCATCAATTTTTTCATCATTTTTTCCTTTGATTGAACGTTGGCAGCGCGTATTGTGCCTAAACTCGACTTTAGAAGAAACAAATAATTTGATGCATTTATGCAAACTATTTTCACGGGTTAAACTCAACTCATCAAATGTTTCTTTTGGGGAAAAACGTTCTGTTTTTAGCACGCTCTGTTACATTTAAAACATTTCTCAAAATCTGTGCTTTCACCTAAAATCACGAATCAAAACGACAAAAAAAGGGTCTTTTATGCCTGCTGCTTCCTCTCAGTATTACACCCGTACCGCACAAATTTTGCATTGGGTGATGGCAATTATTTTCATCGTCGCATGGGTTATTGGCTTTTATAGTGGAAATTTTTTAAGCTATGACGTTGATGGCAGCTTTAAAGGTGATGTGATTACGTTGCACAAGAATATTGCAACCACAATTATCTTTTTGGTAATTATCCGGATTTTATGGCGCTATACCCATCCAGCTCCAAAACTACCTGACACCATGTCACCGATGATGAAAACTTTGGCACATGTTGGTCATCTACTCCTTTATGTGATTTTGGTTGCTTTACCTGTCACTGGTTGCTTGTTTAGTTGGAGTGCTGGTCACCCTGCCCCTGTTTTATATTTATTTGAAATTCCGCGTTTAGTGCAAGATAACCCAGAGCTTTTAGCTGTTGTTAAACCATTACATATTTATATTTCTTGGTTTGCCGGTTTTCTCATTGTTGGGCATGTACTTGCAGCTTTGAAACATCACTTTATTGATAAAGACAATATTTTAAATAGTATGACCAAACAACCTAAATAAACCTGATGTATAAAAAAACCGCCCGAGATAGGCGGTTTTTTTATTTAGATTTTTTGGATTTCTGCAATCCACTTTTGTTTCTCTTCATCTGAAATGAAAGAGGCTTCAAAAGAGTTAATTGCGAGTTGCTTCAACTCATCATTGTTTAAGTCTAATGCTTGCTGGATGGCAAAGAAATTATCATTCATATACCCACCGAAATATGAAGGATCATCTGAGTTAACCGTCACATGTACGCCTTTTTGTAAAAGACGGCGGATATTATGATCTTTCATATCCTTAACAACACATAGCTTTAAGTTACTTAAAGGACAAACTGTTAATGGCATTTTTTCATTAATTAAACGCGCCATTAATTGTTCGTCTTCTTCAGAACGCACACCATGATCAATACGATTCACTTTAAGTAGATCTAAAGCTTCCCATACATATTCAGGCGGGCCTTCTTCGCCAGCGTGTGCAACGATTAAGAAACCTTCTTCACGCGCCTTAGCAAAAACACGTTCAAATTTAGCTGGCGGATGCCCTACTTCACTTGAATCAAGGCCAACTGCAATAATGTCTTGTTTAAATGGTAAAGCCTGCTCAAGTGTTTCAAATGCAGCTTCTTCACTTAAATGACGTAAGAAACACATAATCAGTTGAGAGCTAATACCAAACTTAGCTTTGGCATCTGCACAAGCGCGTTTTAAACCATTAATCACTGTTGAGAATGCAATACCACGGTCAGTGTGGGTTTGCGGGTCAAAGAACATTTCTGTGTGAACGACATGATCTTCGGCACATTTCTCAAAATAAGCCCATGCTAAATCATAAAAGTCTTGTTCATGTACAAGAACATTCGCCCCAGCATAGTAAATATCTAAGAATGATTGAAGATTATGAAAGTTATAAGCTTGCTTTACTTCTTCAACAGATTTGTAAGGAATCTGAATCTGATTGCGCTGGGCAATTGCAAACATTAATTCAGGTTCGAAAGTCCCTTCAATATGTACATGCAATTCGGCTTTTGGTAAGGCGCGAATCAGCTCGACTTGATTCATATTAACTCCACGTCTAAAGAAAAAGGGTGTGGTCAAAATCACACCCTTTTATAATTTTCTTCTTATTGAAAACTATGTCTAAGATAGCTCAAGAAGAAAATTATAAAAAATCATATTAACCGCCAAACGCGATAAATTTAAATACCCAAAGTGCAGCAATAATCCATACCATGTACGGTACAGTTTTTGCCTTACCCGTGAATAATTTAACTAATGCATAGCTAATAAAGCCCATTGCAATACCATCAGCAATTGAATAGGTGAATGGCATAAATACAATGGTTAAAAATGCTGGAACAGCTTCAGTAATATCATCCCAATCAATGTGAGTGATCCCTTGGATCATCAATACACCAATAAACAATAAAGCTGGCGCCGTTGCAAAACCTGGTACAGATTGAGCGAGAGGTGCTAAAAATAAACAGCAGATAAATAAGACTGCAACTACAACAGCAGTTAAACCAGTACGTCCGCCTGCTGCCACACCTGAAGCTGATTCAATATATGGTGTAGTTGAAGATGTACCTAATGCGGCACCTGCAACGATTGCAGTAGAGTCTGCAAATAATGCTTTCTTCAAACGAGGTAATTTACCGTCTTGTAAAAGACCTGCACGGTGTGAAACACCAACCAAAGTACCAGTACTGTCAAACAAGTCGACAATAAAGAATACGAAAATGACGCCGACCATACTTGCAGTAAATAGACCTTCAAAGTCCATTTGCATGAATGTTGGTGCAATTGAAGGAATTTGACCCACTACACCCTTAAACTCATTTAAACCTAAAGCAGTAGCGATGGCCGTAACAACTAAAATACTAATAATGATTGCGCCACGAACTTTTAATTGGTGTAAAACCACAATCATTAAAAATCCGAATAACGCTAATAATACTGTAGGCTGTTTGATATCACCCAAACCAACTAAGGTCGCTTGGTTATCAACAATGATTCCAGCATTTTTTAGTGCAATCAGTGCTAGGAACAAACCAATACCACCACCGATTGCAAATTTAAGTGACATTGGAATCGCATTAACAATCGCTTCACGAATTTTAAAGAAGCTAATTGCAAGAAAGACAAGGCCTGAAACAAAAACAGCGGCTAAAGCTGTTTGCCATGGCACGCCCATTCCCATACAAACCGAATAGGTAAAGTAAGCGTTTAAACCCATACCAGGGGCCAGTGCGATTGGATAATTAGCAATGATCCCCATTACTAAACATCCGATTGCTGCTGCCAAACAGGTCGCAACGAATACGGCACCATGATCCATGCCGGTTTCAGATAAAATGAGTGGATTGACAATAATGATGTAACACATCGTTAGGAATGTAGTTACACCAGCAAGAACTTCAGTTCGGAAAGTGGTTTTATTGTCGCTTAGCTTAAATAAACGCTCTAACCAGCCTGCCGAAGAATTGGGCGCCGCCATAAGTAGCCTCTATGCAAAATCTGAACTGTGGAATATTTACGTCTATGTAGGTCTCTGAACAATATTGTTTTTCTGTTCAGTCCTATAAACAAGAATCTCAAATTTAAGAAGCAACAAATATGCCACTCATTTGGTTTCTAGCTGTATACGTAGAAAATAACCACAGCCCCTCTTGAAACACAAAAAAGCTGCATAACCCCTATGCAGCTTTTTTACTATACGTTCAATAAGTTTAACAGATTCAAGAGAAACATGATCAAAATTTATGAAAAGATATGACCAATGGCACTGTAAAAATTAGAAATTTATAGCTCAACATTGCTAAAAAATAATTTTTTTCTCGCCTATATATTGTTGCATATTATAAGAGGCTAGATTGCTATGATGAGCATGATTAGGATTTCGCTCGATACTTTGTAAATTTTTTTCAGCTTCTTGTATGATCCGCATTAGCTCTTGATGCCTTTTATTTTGAGTATCTAAATACACCCAATACCCTAATACAAAGACGATACCCACACACAACACTATTAATACTTTATTGATCATTATTATTATCTCTATGTTTTTAATGTTAATGATCTTAACAAAAAATTATAGCTTTGTGAATATTTTCACATTTATTTACAATAACACATTACCACTCAAGCAATTGAAAATAAATGTGATTTTTAAAATATTCATAAAATTACCAATAATTATTAAACTTTTCCATTGAAAAGTACCTTTATTTTATTAGAACTTATTTTAGTTATTTTTTAATATTATTTTTTTATCACATTTAATTATTAAGTTATTTTAAAGACAAGGTATAGACAAATGTGTATAGGGCTTAAAATTTCTTTTTTATTTACCGAGCTTCAAATGAAATAAAAAGGAGCTATTTTTGTTTATACAGTTTTCTTTAAAATTGTTTCTTTAGCTACTAATTTCCGTGTTTCTCCTCCAGCTTACAAAGAAAATTCTATTCTACGTAATCTTCATCTTATTTAAGAAATAGCTTTTATTACTATCTTTCGATTAGCAATATTACGTTCAAGTTTCATTGTTCCATAAATCACACCAAGCTTTCTATTTTCAGAGCTTTATTCCCATAAACGCTACGATAAAATGCACTCAGATAAAAAATTAAATGAGGAGAATACATCATGTTTGATATGCGTTTATCTCACGAGCGTGGTGCAGCACATCATGGTTGGTTACAATCAAAACATAGCTTTTCATTTGCTAACTATTGGGATCCTAAACAAGTCGGTTTTTCGGACCTCCTTGTAATTAACGATGATAACGTTGCTCCATCTAAAGGCTTTGGTACTCACCCTCACCGCAATATGGAAATTATTTCCTATGTGCTTGAAGGCGCATTAGAGCATAAAGACTCGATGGGTACAGGTTCTGTAATTGTACCAGGCGATATTCAGCTGATGAGTGCAGGTCGTGGTGTTGCTCATAGTGAATTTAACCATTCAGCTCAAGAAGGTGTTCATTTCTTGCAAATTTGGGTTGTTCCAAATGAAGTGAATACAGAGCCAGGCTATCAACAAGTTCATATTGATGAAGCAGACAAACGCGGTAAATTGCATTTGATCATCTCACCAAAAGGTGGTGAGAAAACTTTATCGATCAAACAAGACATTAATATTTACTCAGGTCTTTTTGATGGTGAAGAAACTGCTGAATTCGTAATTCCTGAGGGTCGTTATGTGTACCTACACGTTGCCAAAGGTCGTGTTGATGTAAATGGTAAAACTTTTAATACTGGCGACGCAGCACGTATTCGTGACGGTGGAAGCTTATCGTTTACCAATGGTGATAACGCCGAAATTTTGATTTTCGATATGCGTCCTGAAGAAGTTCCAACCATGCCATAATGCAACTAAGCCCTCACATAAACTTTATGTGAGGGCTTTTTATATCGTTTAGTCGACTTATGAAAATGCTATCTCTGCTCAATGCTCTTCTGAACGCGCCATCTCTGTGTTGATATAACTCATGATCATCGTGGTTAGTCCCTGTACCATTTCATCAAAACTAATATAAGGGTTTGGCAAAATAAGATGCCGTGCGACATTAAAAATTCCACTATTGATACATATATAGGTAATTACGGGTAAATTATTAATTTTTAGGTATTTGGGATTATGCATCATATATTTCATGATGACTTCCATTAAAGCCTGTTCAATTTTGGGAATGTATTTGTCGTACTGCAATTCCCCTGCATAGCGCAAAACAGTCAAATAGCGGTCATTATTTTTCTTTAATAAATCACTAAAAGTATAAAAAATCATTTCAATGACAGGCTCTAACTCCAACTGTAAAATCGTCGGTGTAAGCTCTGTAATCATGTCCAGAATTTCCCGAACAAAAAAGTGATTCATCGCATCATAAATTTCTTCTTTATTTTTAAAATATTCGTATAAAGACCCGACACTCACTCCTGCAATTTCTGCAATATGACGTGTCGTGGTTCCACTCGGTCCATGAAGTGCCACCGCAATAAAACCTGCTTCAATAATCGTGTCGACAGTGACTTTGGCTCGAGTTTGACGAGGTTTACGCGTAGTCATACGATCTAATCAATAATCCGAACATAAAGTCAGATTAGCATGTAATCTAACTCGGTAGAAATAAAAAAACAAAATCCGAATAGTTGTCAAACTTAATCAGAAAAACTGAGAAAAACAGATCTCAACTTATCAATCAATCGATGCTTTTATTTACTATTTTCCGAGATCAGGAATAAATTTAATTTGTTATATTTCAAAAATATAAATCAAATTTATTTAAAATTATTATTACAAAGAATGTCTATAAAATACTTTTATATATTTAAAAATTTACCCGAATTGAATCCGAACATAATGTCAGATTAATATGAAAAAATTAAAGAAGACTCTTTAAGCAGCTCTTTTGTCTGCCTCGGTTCTTCTTCCGTTATTCAGCCAAATAATCAAACAAATAACGGAGCAACAACACCGTAGTCAATACAGAGAATTATCTGTTTTTGAAAATGGAATTTTACAGTGCTTTGTTGATCATTGAGTTTATTAATTTTCATCAAAATGCACCACTACTTTGCTTCAGGGTGTCGCCATGATCTCGACCGCAGTTAAAAAATCATTCAACAAACTTAAATTTCAGCGTGAAATTGAGCTACCAGATTTTGCTAGCAAAAGCTCAATTCCAATCAGACATTTAAATATTGGTTTTGATGGTAAAGAAATTGATGTCAGATTCTATATGGACAATCAATTTGCTACTTTGTTTTTTGCCACACTTTCGGTGTTTTTAACTTACGGTGAAGATCTGGTTATTGAAACCGCTCGCCATCACCGTGAATTTATCAAAGATCCAATATTAAAGCAGCGAGTAACTTCGTTGATTGGCCAAGAAGCAATTCACTCAAAATTGCACAATGAATATAACGATGCCCTTCAAGATGCTGAATATCCTGTCGCTCTATATCGTTTTCTTGGCTCAAACTTCTTTAAATATGTTTTCTTAAAGTTTCCACAGCCACTCAAATTATCAATGATGGCGGGTATTGAGCATTTTACTGCGGTACTTGCAGAATACATGATGAAGCATGAAAAGAACTTCTATTATTCAAATGACGAAAAAAGCCGCGCACTTTGGATGTGGCATATGCTTGAAGAATCTGAGCATAAAGATATTGCCTATGATGTCTATCAACTGTTAAATGGTAGTTATGCACTACGTGCGTCTGGTTTCTTCCTCGCGCTATTTACCATTTTAGGTTTAATCCCTGCGACTACATTATTTGTCCCTGTTTTAAGAAAGCCACAAGAGATGCTGACCTTGAAATTCTGGAAGGACGCTCGTCGTGGTGTAGGCTTAATCTTTGGTCCAAAAGACGGAGTTTTCGGCAGTACGATTTGTCAAATTCTTGACTACTTACGCCCAGACTTTCATCCAAATGATCATGATACGACTGAATATCTTGAGTATTACAAAAAGAAATTGCTGACAGAAGGCGGCGCAATTGCTCCTTACTTTGTTAAAGAATTTACCCCACCCGTACGCATGTCTTAATCGTCCTGCATTTCCAGCTATCGAATAGGTAGCTGGTATCTCTTCAAGCTATTTATGGATGAATCATGATTTTATTTGGCAAAAAGAAAGTTAAACCAAGCCAAAAAGCTTATGCCGTAGTGACGGGTGCAGGCAGTGGGATTGGTCGAAGTTTTGCAATTGAACTTGCGAAACGTGGTGGTAGCGTAGTGTGTGCAGATATTAATCTCGAAGCTGCTGAAGGAACAGTAAAATTTCTTGAACAAGAAGGCGGAAAAGCTTTTGCTATGCGTTGTGATGTGGGTAATGCTGAACAAGTGAACCATCTCGCTGAAACTGCTGAAATTTTGCTTGGGCACCCTGTAACTCTTGTCATTAATAATGCTGGTGTGGGTTTGGGTGGCAAGTTTGACGAGCTAACCCTAGAAGACTGGAACTGGGTCATGAATATTAACCTTTGGGGTGTTATTCATGGTTGTCATGCATTTGTTCCCAAGTTTAAAAAGTTAGGTTACGGCGCGATTATTAATGTGGCATCTGCGGCATCTTACACGGCTGCACCAGAAATGACTGCTTATAACGTGACTAAAGCGGGTGTGCGTGCGCTTTCAGAAACGCTTTCTGCCGAACTGCGTAAGTTTAATATTAAAGTGAATGTGCTCTGCCCGACGCTGGTACCCACCAATATCATTAAAAATGGTCGAATTCCAGGACGTTATTCAAAGCTTGCAGACCATGCACTGATGAACTATGCGCTCACCACAAGTGACGATGTTGCAAGATTAACCCTTAATCGCCTTGATCAGGATGAGATGTATACCATTCCTCAAATTGATGCGAAGTTATTCTGGCTCATGAAACGTGCATCCCCAAGCTTGTATACCAAGTTCCTTGGTACATCGTACAAATTATTTAAATAAGAAATTTATAGGTAGTACACATATGACTGCTCAAATGAAAACAAATGCATCAGCAAAAAAAGCTGTCAAATCACCAAGCCATATTTTCGATACTTTTATTGTGGGTGCGGGCATTTCAGGGATCGCTGCTGCCATTCGCCTAGATCAAGTTGGTTATACCAATTATAAAATTATTGAAAAAGCTAGTCGTGTTGGTGGAACATGGCGTGAAAACACCTACCCAGGCTGTGGCTGCGATGTACCTTCTGCTCTTTATTCTTACTCATTTGCACCAAGTGCAAAATGGAGCCATTTATTTGCGCGCCAACCAGAAATCTTGAGTTATCTGGAAGATGTGAGTAACGAATTTAATGTTACTTCTAAAATCGAGTTTAACAACGAGTTGCTTAACGCAGCGTGGGATGACTCACGGCATGTGTGGGTGCTTGATACCACTACTGGGCAATATTTGTCTAAAACGGTTATTTTTGCCACAGGTCCAATTACCGAAGCTCAAATTCCACGTCTTGAAGGCTTAGAAACATTTAAAGGCGAAATGTTCCATTCAGCGAAATGGAATCATGATTATGACCTCACAGGTAAACGCATTGCCGTGATTGGTACTGGTGCATCTGCTATTCAGTTTGTGCCACAAATCCAACCAAAAGCGAAAGAACTGTTTGTGTTCCAACGTACAGCACCTTGGGTATTACCAAAACCAGATACAGACTTGGGAGAGTTTAGTAAATCAGTCATTGCGAAATATCCAGCTATTCAGGCGAGCTGGCGTAAAAGTGTCGCGTTAACGCTGAATGCAATTAACTTTGGTTTACGTAATCCACTTGCGCTCAAACCAGTAAATGTGCTCGGCAAGCAATTACTTAAATTGCAAATTAATGACCCAGTGCTACGTAAAAACGTAACGCCGAACTTTGATATTGGCTGTAAACGTATCTTGTTTGCTAACAACTATTACCCTGCTCTACAAGCACCGAATACCACACTTATTCCACATGGTTTAGTGAAAGTAGAAGGCAATACGGTGGTTGCTGCCAATGGTGAACGCCACGAAGTTGATGTGATTATTTGGGGTACAGGCTTTGAAGTATCTCACCCACCAATCGGTAAACGTGTGTTTAATGAAAAAGGACAACGTTTAAATGATTTATGGAAAAACACTTCACCAGAGGCTTACTTAGGAACCAATATTGAGAATGTACCGAATGCATTTTTAGTTTTGGGTCCAAACGTATTGGTCTATGATTCTTTCATTGGGTTAGCAGAAGCACAACTCGACTATATCGTAGATGGCTTATTGAAAATTAAACACAAAGGAATTAGCAAGTTAAATGTTAAATCTGATGTGATTAAAAAGCACAATGACTTGGTTCAAAAACACCTGCAAACAACTGTATTTAATAGTGGCGGATGTAAGAGTTATTACCTTGATGCCAACGGTCGTAACTTTGCCGCATGGCCTTGGTCATTGAAAAAACTTAAACAGCGTTTGAAAAAAGTAGATTTGAAAGATTATGAAGTGACGTATCAAACGACAAAAACTCACTAATTTGTAATTTCGATCAAATCCGTTGTAAGAAAGAGGCAGTGTATTTTAAGTTTTCATGAAATACACTGCCTTCTTCGTTGAATATCTTCAAGAAATAAAAAAACAGGATAAAGATGAAAGAAGGTCAATCTAGTCGTACTGCTGAAGCCGCTGCTGCATTACGAGCCAATCATTTTCAAAATACACAGAACCCTGTATTTTCAGACCCTTATGCTTTTGAACTAACGAGTAAAGGCTGGAAAAAACTTCTATCTAACACACTGATTGTTAAACTCATGAATTCTGCGGTGTTAAACCGCACTTTAGGTTTACTTACTGGGCAAGTGGTCGGGCGCTCCCGTTATGCCGAAGATTTACTTGATCTAGCAGTTCAACAGAACACTGAACAATATGTATTAGTGGGTGCTGGCCTAGACTCTTTTGTACTACGTGAATCACACCATTACCCTACTTTGAAAATTTTTGAAGTTGATCATCCTGATACTCAAGCGGCCAAACAAGCCAAACTAAAAAAGCTAGGTAATATTCCTGCTACCGTTGAATTTGTTGCGATTAACTTTGAGAAAGAGTCTATTTCAGAAGCTCTCACCAGAAGTATCTATGATTCATCTGCTCCTGCATTTTTTTCATGGTTAGGCACAACGCACTATTTAAACCCGCAAACGACCTTGCAAACCTTAAAAAGTATTGCTGAATTTGCTGCAAACGGTAGCGAAGTGGTACTCGACTATTCGACCGATTTTCAGGAATTAAACGGTATTGAGCGACTTGGAAGTATGGGGGTTGCGCAGTTTACCCATTTGTTGAAAGAGCCTTTATTAGGTCAATTTAAATCAATAGACTTACATCATGCAGTGGAGCAGATGGGATTTGAAGTAGTCGAAGATCTTTCAGGTGAAGCCATTACTGAACGATATTTTAATGGAAGGATTGATGAAATTCGCCACACATCAGCAACGCGTTTGCTGCATTTGCGTTTAAAGAAATAAAGATAATTTGATTATTGGTTGTTAAGCCGCATGGCATGAGGTGTTTTCCCATGCCATCTTTTATAAGCATGAATAAAACTGGCAGGTTCTGCATAACCTAACCACTCGGCAATCTGCTCAACCGAAACTTTTGGTAATGCCAAATATTGCTCAGCTAAAACCTGTCTAACTTCTTCACGAATTTGAATAAAAGTCATTCCCTCTAATGCCAAATGACGGCGTAGGGTCCGCGCATTTAAATGCAATCGGTCAGCGACTATTTCCATAGAAGGCATTTCCCCTCGCACATTCATAAGTTGCTGTTGCACTAAGGTTGTAAATTTATTTTGTGATTGGCGTTTCTCTAATATTTGTCGGCACTGTTCTTCAGCTGTATGTAAAACCAATTCATTTGCCATAAGCAACTTTTGGTCTACTTTTTGCGGATCCAGAATTACAAAGCTTTTAGCTACACCAAATTCTGGCATCACGCCAAATAAGTCCTGATAAGGCTCGGCATCACCTTTGAGTTGGAAAGAAAAAGCCAAATACTGGCAAAAATTGTCTTGCACCAAATCTCGCTGTACCGTAATGAGTGCAGCGGCATCGCGTTCAATAATGAATTGACGTACTGAAGATGGAATATCTTGCTCATCAATTTCAATGCGAATTCCCTGGGATGTATCCGACACATCAAAGCGGGTAAAAGCAAAGGTTAAGGTAAAATAGGTCAAGGCCAAATCTAATGCTTCGCGAATGCTCGCACTACTCATCAGAGCCATGCCTAATGGCCCAAATGTGGTGAAATGATAGCGTGTGCCGACCTCTAAGCCTAATGTGGGTCTGTCTCCTAGTTGCTCAACCAAGTTATGAATCAACTGTAATTCCTGATGGCCTGTCACCACCATATTAGGGTCAAGTAATTGTTGTTGGCTAAGCCCAGTCCCTTGCAAAATTGTCTGATAAGAGATGCCTGATTCCATCGCGAAATCAGCCATTAACCGAACACTATGTACACTGCGTTCAAATGCCCATGCATACTTCACTGTATTGCTCAGAATGTCCTCGAATCACAATATTTTGTCCTCATCCATCCTCTAAATCAAGTTAATAAACGTCTATTCTGCAGACAGGAAATTGCGATTTTTTCGCTCACTGTTTTTAAGGATTTAGAGCAGCCCATGTTTAATTCGTCGTCTAATTCAAATAAAAATGTACGCATCGCCATTATTGGCACTGGTTTTGGTGGTCTAGGACTTGCCATTCGTCTCAAACAAGCAGGTTTTGAACAATTTACTCTATTTGAAAAGGCTGCTGATGTCGGTGGTGTCTGGCGTGACAATACTTATCCGGGTGCTGCATGTGATGTGCCTTCTCATCTATATTCCTTTTCTTTTGAGCAAGAGCTAGGCTGGAAAAATCGCTACGGAACATCTCAAGAGATTTATCAATATTTACGCCACTGTGCCGATAAATATGACATTCGTCCACATGTTCAATTTAATACTGAAATTGCCAGTGCTGAATTTGATGCACTGCAAGGTGTATGGCACATTCAAAGTACGACTGGTGAACAGTTTGAAGCTGAGTTTCTAGTCGGTGCGGTAGGCCAACTCAACCGCCCTGCTTATCCAAAACTTAAAGGTATTGAAAACTTTAAGGGTAAGGCATTTCACTCAGCGCGTTGGGACCATGATTATGATTTAACTGGCAAACGTGTTGCAGTAATCGGTACAGGTGCAAGTGCAATTCAGTTCGTCCCTGAAATTGCAAAACAAGTAGCACATCTAGACGTTTATCAACGTTCGGCACCTTACGTGATTCCTAAACCAGATCGGGTTTACCAGCCTTTAGAGAAAAAAGCTTTCCGCAAACTACCGATTTTGCAAAGTCTAGACCGTGCTTTGCAATATGGACATCATGAAATTCGCCTACTTGCTTTTACAACTTCTTTAAATGAAATGCCTTTGGTGGAATATTTATTTCAGCGTCACATCCGTAAAGTCGTTAAAGATGGGAAGCTGCGCCACCGCTTAATGCCGGATTATCCAATTGGTTGTAAACGTATTCTAATTTCTAACCACTGGTATCAAACACTGACTCAGCCTCATGTCGATGTGATTAATACGGGCATTCAAGAAATTACTGAAAATGGAATTTTAGATACGGAAGGAAATCTGCGTGAAGTCGATACCATTATTTATGGTACGGGCTTTGCCGCAACAGAATTTATGGCGCCAATGCAGATTACAGGTCTTGATGGTCGTACCTTAAAAGACACATGGAAAGATGGTGCAGAAGCATACCTTGGCTTAACTGTAAGCGGCTTTCCAAACTTCTTTATGCTCTATGGACCAAATACCAACCTTGGTCACAACTCAATTGTGTATATGATTGAAAGCCAAGTGAATTATATTTTAGATGCCATTCAAACAACTCTAAAAAACAAACTTCTGTTCACCAATGTTCGTGCAGAAGTTCAACATGAGTTTAATCAAAGCATTCAAGAAAAAATGAAAAAAACTGTCTGGGCTCAAGGTTGTACCAGTTGGTATCAAACTGCTGAGGGTAAAAATACCAATAACTGGCCAGGTTTTACTCTTGAATATCGTCAACGTACTCGTCGCTTCGATGTTGAAAACTACACTCAGGTTTCGGCTATTTCTTAAACAAGCTTCACCATAGGAAATGAGAAAAATAAACGGAGAATTTTATGAAGTCTTTTAAAAATAAAGTCGCAGCTGTGACAGGTGCGGGTTCTGGTATTGGACAAGCACTTGCCATTGCATTAGCCAAACAAGGTTGCCATCTGGCACTTTCTGACATTAGTGAAGTCGGATTAGCTAAAACAGTCGAGCTTTTGGCACCTTATTCTGTCAAAGTCACCACTCAAAAAGTTGATGTAGCTAAGCGTGATGAAGTTGCCACTTGGGCAAAGGCAGTAGTAGATGAACATGGCCAAGTTAATCTGATTTTTAATAATGCTGGTGTCGCAATTGGTAGTACGGCTGAAGGTGTGAGCTATGAAGACCTTGAATGGCTGATTGGTATTAATTTTTGGGGCGTGGTTTATGGCACCAAAGAGTTTTTGCCTTACTTAAAGGAAAGTGGTGATGGGCATATTATTAATATTTCTAGTATGTTTGGCTTAACAGCTCAACCGACCCAAAGTGCTTATAACGCCAGTAAATTTGCTGTTCGTGGCTTTACTGAATCATTACGCCAAGAACTTGATATGCAAAATGCTGGTGTGAGCGCGACTTGTGTGCATCCGGGTGGTATTCGCACCAATATTGCCAAAGCTGCCCGCATGAATAATAGCGTCCAGTCTTTGGGAATGGACCCTCTAAAAAGTCAGGATGCTTTCGATAAATTACTTCGCACCCCTGCTGATGATGCAGCTCAACAAATTTTGGAAGCTGTTCGCAAGAATCGTCGCCGTTTACTTATTGGAGCCGATGCAAAAGCCGTTGATGTGATTCAGCGTATTCTTCCACAGGGTTACCAAAAGATCTTTGCAGCCGCGACTGCTTGGCAAACTCGCCTACTCAACAAATCAGCAAAATAAAAATAGTGGTCAGCATGCTCTTAATCTTAAGAGATGCTGATTAATCTAACATGCTTAGTATGAGTCCTTATTATGAAGCAGCTTCTTGCATGGACCATCCGTACCACACTACGTCCAGCTTTATCCCCTAAAACACCACTAAGGCTACAACGTTTTTGTAGTGATGCAGCCAGTGCTATTGTGCTTGGGCCTCGTGGTTATCAAACAAAAAAGCAAATAATTGCTCAAGTTCCTACACTTCATATCCTGCCTAGGTCTATTAAGTCAGGTCTCGGTATTTTGTATTTACATGGTGGTGGCTATGTCGTGGGCAGTAGCAAAAGCCACGCTAAGCTTGCTGCTCAAATCGGACATGCAGCTCAAGCACAAGTCTGGTTACCTGAATATCGCCTAGCCCCAGAACACCCAAGCCCTGCTGCTATTGAAGATGTAGTTGCAGTCTATAAAGCTTTACTTGTCCAAGGACAAGACCCGAAAAAAATTGTAATCGCTGGGGATTCTGCTGGCGGCGGACTGAGTTTGAGTACTGCAATTGCGATACGGGATGCAGGGTTACCGTTACCAGCAGCATTAGTTTTACTTTCACCTTGGGTTGACTTAAGCCTCTCTGGAAGCACAATAAAAACTCATGCTGCTCAAGATGCGATGTTGTCAGAGGACTGGTTAGCTTGGTGTGCAAAAAACTATTGCGGCCAAAAATCGGCAACCGATCCAACCTGTTCCCCACTCTATGCCGACTTAACTGGATTACCTCATATTCTAATTCATGTCGGTACCGAAGAGGTCTTATTAGACGATGCAAAACGTCTCACTAAACAAACCGAAAAGTACGGTATTCGGACGAACTTGAAGGTTTATGACCGAGTCGGGCATGTTTTTCAGTTCCACGCGGGTATACTAAATGAATCTAATGACTCGATTGAGCGCATTGGGCAATTCATTGATAAACATACACAGTCAATATAAAAATATCGCCAGAGAGGAGTCCTCGGCATGACAACAAACAATTATGACTATGATTACCTCATTATTGGTTCAGGCTTTGGTGGTAGTGTTTCTGCCTGCCGTCTAACCGAAAAAGGCTACTCTGTTGCTGTAATGGAAATGGGGCGACGCTGGGAAGCTAAAGATTTTGCTAAAAATAACTGGAATACCCGCCGTTGGATTTGGCGCCCGGGCATGAAACTTTTTGGTTATTTCAACATGCGTTTTTTTCGCCATGTCACCATTATTTGCGGTAATGCTGTAGGTGGCGGTTCAATCACCTACGCCAATACCCTACTTGTTCCACCTGAACATATTTGGGATGAAGGCACGTGGGCAGATGCAGCGGACTGGAAAAATGAAATGCCACAGCACTATGCTGAAGCTGAACGTATGCTTGGGGTGACGGATAATAAAATTTTCGGTCCTGCCGACCACATGCTCAAAAAAATGGGCGATGCAGTTGGGGTTGGACATACGTTTAAACCGACGCGCGTTGCAACTTTCTTTCCCCCCGAAGGTGAACAAGGTGGCAAGACCTACCCTGACCCGTACTTTAACGGCGAAGGTCCAGACCGCGGAACTTGTACGGCATGTGGTGGCTGTATGACAGGTTGCAAACACAACGCAAAAAATACATTAGATAAAAACTATTTGTATTTTGCCGAAAAAAATGGTGCCAAGGTTTACGAAGAAACCAAAGTTGTTGATGTTAAACCACTTAATGGTAAAGCCGATGGCAGCGATGGCTATGAAGTTACGACTGAATGTTCAAGCTCATGGTTTAACAAACAACGCCGTACATGGCGTGTTCGTAATGTGATTTTCTCAGCATCTTCTTTGGGAACCCAAGAAATGCTGTTCCGTTTAAAACAATCAGGTTCTCTGCCAAATATTTCTGATGATTTGGGTAATCGGGTACGTACTAATGCCGAGTCGATTTTAGGTGTTCGCTTTTTTGGTAAAGATGTCGACATGAGTAAAGGTGTGGCCATTGGTTCAAGTATTTACATTGACCATGACACCCACATTGAAGCAACACGTTACCAAACTGGTTCAGATGCCATGGGTCTTATGTGTACTTATATGGCGAAAGGTAAACCGGGTTGGACGCGTATCTTCTTTTGGTTATGGGCACTTATTTGCCATCCATTTATTTTCCTTCGCATGAGTAATCCGGTCAGTTTTGCACGTCAGACTTTAATTTTCTTGGTGATGCAAACAGCTGATGCCTCAATTAATATGCGCTTGAAACGTAATTGGTTCTGGCCTTTTGGTAAGGTGTTATCGAGCGAAGGTAAAAAGCTACCTGTGTATATTCCGCAGGCCAATGCTTTTACCGAAAAAGTTGCCAAAATGTTTAATGGCCACCCCATGACGACTATTACCGAAATTTTGTTTAACGTACCTTTTACAGCCCACTGTATGGGTGGTTGTGCAATTGCTTCAAGCCCAGAGCGCGGCGTGGTAGATGGACAAAACCGCGTGTTTAACTATAAAAACTTATATGTTGTAGATGGTTCAATGTTAGGTGCAAATTTGGGCGTTAACCCAAGTCTCACCATTACAGCTCTTGCAGAACGCGCAATGTCTTATATTCCGGCTAAACATACTTTGGGTGAGCAGCAAGATGATCAAACAGTGACAGAATCTTTAGAGATCACTAAAGCTTCTGCCTAAAATAGAAATTTGTTTTATAAAAAAAGCCTATTTAAAAATAGGCTTTTTTCTTTCACTTTTTTAAATTACATCGCTACGGCTTTAGCACGAGCTGCATGCAACTTTTTATAGCTCTCGATCAGACGTAAATGGCGATCAAGTCCTTCTAGTTTCATGCTTGTTGGTGTTAAACCATAGAAACGAACACTACCCTCTACAGAACCTAATACCGCATCCATTCGTGTATCACCAAACATACGACGGAAATTAGTCAGGTAGTCTTCAAGCTCTAGTTCTTCATCTAACATTACTTCCAGCACCACATTCATGCACTGATAGAACAAGCCACGCTCAACGGTGTTGGTGTTGTATTGCAAGTAAGTTTCGACGAGCTCTTTTGCTTCTTCAAATTGTTGTAAAGCAACATAAATTAGCAATTTCAATTCTAAGATAGTGAGTTGACCCCAAACTGTATTGTCATCAAATTCGATACCAATGAGTGTGGTGATTTCAGTGTAATCGTCTAACTCGCATTCCTCTAAGCGCTCAACCAATGCCTCAAGATGCTCATCATCCAAACGATGCAGATTTAGAATATCTTCACGGAATGAAAGTGCCTTATTGGTATTGTCCCAAATCAAATCTTCAACGAGATAAATTTCTGAGTAATCCGGTACTAAAATACGGCAAGCGGTCGCACCTAAGTGCTCGTATACTGCCATATATACTTCTTTACCCATCTCTTCGAGAATACCGAACAATGTTGCAGCTTCTTCTGCATTCGACTCTTCGCCTTCGCCAGAAAAATCCCATTCAACAAAGTCATAGTCAGATTTAGAACTAAAGAAGCGCCAAGATACCAAACCGCTTGAGTCAATAAAGTGCTCAACAAAGTTGTTTGGCTCAGTAACCGCATTACTTTGGAAAGTCGGTTGAGGTAAATCATTTAAGCCTTCAAAACTACGGCCTTGAAGTAATTCGGTCAGACTACGTTCCAAAGCAACTTCAAAACTTGGATGCGCACCGAAAGACGCAAACACCCCACCCGTACGCGGGTTCATTAAAGTCACACACATTACAGGGAACTGACCGCCTAGCGATGCATCTTTAACTAATACAGGGAAGCCTTGCTCTTCTAGACCTTTAATACCAGCAACAATACTTGGGTATTTTGCTAATACCTCTTCAGGAACATCTGGAAGTGCAATTTCACCTTCTAAAATTTCACGTTTTACAGCACGTTCAAAAATTTCTGACAAGCATTGAACTTGGGCTTCTGCCAAAGTATTACCCGCACTCATACCATTACTTAAGTACAAGTTTTCAATTAAATTTGATGGGAAATAGACAACTTCACCGTCAGACTGGCGCACAAAAGGTAACGAGCAAATGCCGCGCTCTACATTACCTGAGTTGGTGTCATATAAATGTGTACCAAGCAACTCATCATCTGGGTTATAAATCTCAAGACAATATTCATCTAAGATTTCTTTAGGTAATTCACCATTTGGACCCGGTTTAAACCATTTTTCATCTGGATAATGCACAAATTCAGCATTGGCAATATCTTCACCCCAGAACTGGTCGTTATAGAAGAAGTTACAGTTTAAACGCTCAATAAACTCGCCTAATGCAGACGCTAAAGCACTTTCTTTAGTCGCGCCTTTACCATTGGTAAAACACATCGGAGACTGGGCATCACGAATGTGTAATGACCACACATTTGGAACAATATTACGCCAAGACGCGATTTCGATCTTCATGCCCAAATTTGCCAAAATAGATGACATATTGGCAATGGTTTTTTCTAATGGCAGGTCTTTACCTTGAATATAGGTATGGCTTTCTGAAGTTAGACTTGGCAATAACAATGCTTGTGCATCTGCATCGATGCTTTCAACTTCTTCAATAATAAATTCAGGACCCGTTTGAATCACTTTTTTAACAGTACAACGGTCAATCGAACGTAAAATCCCTTGGCGATCTTTCTCTGAAATATCGGCTGGTAATTCAATTTGAATTTTAAAGGTTTGCTTGTAACGGTTCTCAGGATCAACAATATTATTTTGCGATAAACGAATATTATCGGTTGGGATATCTCGAGCGGCACAATACACTTTTACAAAGTACGCGGCACACAATGCTGACGATGCTAAAAAGTAGTCAAATGGGCCCGGTGCCGAACCGTCACCCTTGTAGCGAATTGGTTGATCGGCAATTACCGTAAAGTCATCGAACTTAGCTTCCTGTCGAAGATTGTCGAGATAATTAACCTTGATTTCCATGCTGGCACCTAAATATTTTTATGTGTCAGCACAGACACATAAAATTCTAAATATTGAAAAATAAGCCGAATCACAGCGAAGAAATTGACTTAAAAAAATGAGAGATTAAAGCCATGTGTTTAATGAACGACTCAAGTGGCTTTAATAAGATTGGCGGTATTATAGAGGGATTTTGTGAAGTTGATAACTAAAGTTAAAACATTGCTGTTCACAATGTTTTAACTTGTCTTTAATTTAATAAATATTGAGTGTCAAAACTTAAAAGTGTAATCAATATTCAACCGCGTTTCATTTGTCGAATGAAAGGTCATATTGGTAGGCATATCGTTGCGATAGTGAGAAAAACGAGCTCGCACTCCCAAACCTTTTAACTTACCTTCAGGAATTTTATAGCCTAAATCAAATTCCATCGACTCTTCTTTAAAACGCTGATCACCATATTGTAACAAATCAATGTCTTCGCCTTTTGCATAGCGAGTCATAAAGCGCAGACCGTTTAACGAAACATCACCTAGTCGTGCATTTTTAAAGTCATATTCATAACGAATCGAATAGACTTTTTCATCTTTATTTGAGTAGTCAGAACTCATAAAATCAAGCACAACCGGACTTTCAGTTCCTGACAAAAATGGTAAACCAGTCGAGCCAAATGACTGCATGTAGCCCAAAGAAACCGTATGGTTTTGATAGTTCAAACCAAATAAGCCACTAATATGTCGGTTATCGACCTCTCCTATTTTTTTACTTCCAGTTTCTTCACTATTAAAAAAACGCACGTCGCTTAAAAAATTAAGTTGATCATTTAAAGGTTGTTTGCCGTTAAAACCTAAAAATTGTTGCTGGTAAATGTCTTTGAGTTCAGCATGGTAAGCCCGTAGACGATAATCCTTTAACTGATAGCTTCCACCTAATGTATAAAAAGAATCAGTAGTTGCCGCTTTGTCAAAGCGATGGTTGATATTGTCTGTTCCAACATCGGTATAACGAATTGAGTCGCGCTGACGTACTTCGTCGACATAAAAGCCTTCGAGTTGAAGATTTGGAATTTCATTTGAAACAAAACGGATACCACGGTAAGTCTGAGGGAACAAACGCGCTGGCGATGAAAAAATGGTCGGTAATTGTGGAACTAAGTCCCCCACAAAAAGCTCATTTTTCCTAAATTTAGCCTTTCCTGTAATGCCGATTTTTCCATAATAATCATCACGCGAGTTATCGGTATTCACTGGTAATAAGCCACTACGCGCATAGTCATCAGCACGGCTTCCCATCAGGTTAAAACCTGCCATTGCCAGTACATCAACACCAAACCCAACCGCACCTTCAGTATAACCAGACTGTCCTTTAAAAATTAAACCCTGCGCCCAATCTCTGGATGCTGTATAGGGATATGGGTCCTTTTTATAGTCTCGGTCAAAGTAAAAATTACGTAGTGTTAGCTCAGCTTTACTGTCTGCAAGAAATTCGGCATGCACAACTTGACTAAATAATGGGCACAAGCATACCCCCACCCATACTGGTGTCTTTTTCATTTTTTATCTCAACTCTTTAATTTTTAATGGATTAAGGTGCTGTTTTAAGCGAGTAGTTTTGCTCTTTCTTACTTCGGTAAAAAGCACTACCCAAACTTAAAATGAGGAAAATAGCCAAAATAAACACCACACCGTAATAGGCATACAGCGTTGCGGGTGCTATACCTTTATCCAGGAAGATGCCTGCAACCGTTGGCGATAAAATTGCCCCAATTCGTCCAAAACCAATTGCATAGCCCACGCCGCGACTACGGATTTCAGCATCATAAATTGTTGGAGAAATAGAATATAAACCTGCCACACAGCCATTAATGAGTGTGCCAAGTAATAACCCCACCATGAGTGCAATGCTGACTTGAGATGAGACAGCGACAAATAGGAAAACACATGCCGAGGTTAGTCCTAAAAACAGGCTTAAGGCATAGAAGATTTTCAAACGTGATGCCAATAAACCAATAATGGCTGCCCCGAAAATCCCACCAATACTAATTAAAATACCGGTACTTACACCTTGCTCTGGTGACATTCCCATTGAAATAAGAATTTTTGGTGTCCAGCTCATGACAAAGTAAAAGCCAAACATTACTAAAAAGAATGCAAACCACAAACAAAGCGTTTGAAATCCAAGTTGTCCAGCAAATAATTTGCCCAGCTCACTGCCATTTTGCGTGCTGATTTTTTCATAACGCGGCATAACTGGTAATTCGTTTAGCCCCATACGATTTACAGTTGCATTAATTCGTTCTAGTGCCTGTTTTGGTCGCTTCGCGAGTAAGTAATCTAAAGATTCTGGTAATAACCACGCGCTAATTAGCAGCATTGCAATGGTAGTAACCCCACCTGCTAAAAAGATTGAGCGCCAACCTAAATGCTCAATCAATGCCAGTGATAGTACCCCGCCCAGTGTCGCACCAATTCCATAACCTGTAGACATTAAGCTCACTGCGAGACTACGCCAACGAGCATTGGCATATTCACTTGCCAAGACATTACTACTCGCAAGAATGCCGCCCACCCCAATTCCGGTAATAAAACGAAGTGCAGCTAACATGCCATGGCTTTGTACAAAAGCACAGCCCAGCATGCTAAGACCTGCAATTACAAGACAAACTAAGATGAGTAAACGGCGACCGATTTTATCGGCTAAAGGCGCGAGAAAAATTGAACCAGCAGCCATTCCAAAAAGGCCAGCACTTAACAACAAACCAATTTGTGCGCCTGAAAGTGACCATTCTGCTGACACGGATGGAGCTGTAAATGCCATTACCATCACGTCAAAGCCATCAATAATATTGAGACAAATACAGATCAAAATGACGAACCATTGATAGCGGCTCATATTGTTTTGATTGATCTCACTTAGAACGTCTCTTTCCATTTGTGTATCTCCCTTGGATAAGACATACACACGACATTGCTGATATGAGCGATTGGGTGGTTATGCACATCCGTATCCATAATGACTTAGAGGAATATTTTTTTGAGCATCCTGCTCTTTTTCTATACTGAATATTTGGATCCAAAAAATCAACTAAAATTATAAACGGATTATTAAAAAGTATATAAACACATAAATTATATAAGTATAAAATTATTAAAAACATAAAATTAGAATGCTTGAATATTTTTATGGATCCATATTAAAAAATCTATTATGATCGATTCCAGAGCATTTTTTAGCCAAAAAAGCTCAGTTCATTTTTATGGAATGCAAGATGCATTTTTAAAACTTCAAAGGATTGTTGTTATGAAACTCAAAAGAGTAAGCCAGCTTACATTGGGACTTTTTTTTGCCAGCCAATTGTTTTACACAGCGCAAGCAGCACCTCCAAAAAATCAACAACCACCTAATATCATGATTATTTTGGCCGATGATCTTGGATTTTCAGATATTGGTGCTTATGGTGGGGAAATTAAAACCCCTCATATTGATAGTCTGTTAAAGCAAGGAAAAATGCTTTTTAATTTTCATGCTTCATCAATGTGTTCACCTACTCGTGCACAGCTTATGACAGGTGCAGATAACCATTTGGTGGGTTTAGGTGCCATGTATGAAACTTCAAAAAGACAAGAAAAACTGGTTGGAGCCGATAGCCCGCGTGCACTCCTCAAAATTGATGGCTATTCAGGTCATTTAACGCAAAATGCTTATACACTCGCAGAGATTTTAAAGACAAAAGATTATTACACCTTCATGGTTGGTAAATGGCACTTAGGCTATGCTCCCGAACAAAACCCTAAAGCCCGTGGTTTTGATCAATCTTTTGCTCTGCTCGATGGCTTCGATTTACATTTTAAAGACCAACCAAAAAACTATCCGCGTAACACCCAATACACTGAAAATGGTCAAAAGACCACTTTGCCTGACAACTACTACTCGACCGACTTTTTTACACAAAAAGCTTTTGAATATTTAGACAAAAATAAAGCGCAAAAACCATTTTTTGCCTACCTAGCCTATACCGCTCCACACTGGCCACTACAAGCACCTGCTCATTATAGAGACCTATATAAAGGTAAATACGATCAAGGCTACGATGCAATTCGTAAACAACGCTTTGAGAGACAAAAGCAATTAGGATTAATTCCTGCAAATGCAGAATACCCAGTCGAGCGTGGTAACGAAACTTTAGGCACAAAAAGCTGGAATGAACTCACCCCACAAGAGCGCAAATATGAAGCGCGTAAAATGGAAGTTTATGCGGGCATGGTTACCCAGTTAGACGACCGCGTAGGCGATGTCATTCAATATCTTAAAAAGCATCATTTATATGACAATACTTTGATTGTGTTTATGTCAGATAACGGCGCTGAAGGTGGTGATCATAATTTCCCAATGGGTGATGCCGACAATCGCTATGAAAATATAGGTAACGCCAGTTCATATGTTTACATGGGACCACGCTGGGCCGAAGTGAGCAGCACACCATTTACCCACTGGAAGTCAGCAGCTTCAGAAGGCGGAGTACGAGTCCCATTTATTGTTAAATCACCTGTTCAGATTTCTAAACAACATGGAATTAACAATAACTTTGCGACAGTAAGAGACATATTCCCAACTGTGATGGAGCTAGCTGGTATTCAAAATAATCAGGTTTATCCAACTTCAAGCACCAAAATTAAACCATCTGGTTTTAGTCTGATTCATGCGTTTAAAGATAATACTGCCCGTATTCGTCCTGTTAATTATTATGACTTTAAAGAACTACATGGCAGCCGCTACGCTAAAACTGACGAATGGAAACTTGTTGAAAACTCACCTTCTAAATTTAAGAGCCATGGCTGGGAACTCTACAATTTAAAAACAGATTTTAATGAGCAACATAATGTTTATACAGCCCATCCTGAGATCGTCAAAGTCTTAAATGATAAATATTTAAGATATGCAGACGAAAATGGTGTTGTGGATTTTGAGCAATATAACAAAAAGTAGAGAAAACCAGATGAAACAGATCATGATGCTTTCATCGTTCCTCTTACTTTGTGCATGCCAAAAAACCACGCCTCAACTAGAACAGACCACCTTGCCCGACTTAGGCAGCAAAGCTAAATGTAATTCTTATTCGGGCCTTCCTTCGGGTTGGCCTAAAAATAAAGAAGCAGGCATGGTCAAGCTTCCGCAAGGAAAAATTGTTTTAGGCACCACACAAGGTTATGAAGATGAACGCCCATTAAATTTACAGGCAACTTCCGTTCCCGCTTTTTTAATTGATGCGACTGAAGTCACTAATGCTCAATTTCAAGAGTTTGTTAAACAAACGGGTTATGTCACCGATGCAGAGAAGCAAGGCGGCGCAGCTATGTTTGTACAACCAGATCATCTAGTTGAAGAATTACAATGGTGGAAATTTGAAAAAGGGGCCAATTGGAAACATCCATGGGGCTTAAACAATCCTAAACAACCCGCGCCTCATGAGCCTGTTCGTATGGTGACATGGAATGATGCCTACGCTTATGCAAACTGGCTAGGTCATGACTTACCGACTGAGCTTGAGTGGGAATATGCAGCCAAAGGTTTTCAGCAAAATTCCGATATTGGCCCGACCCACGAAGGCCATATTGTAGCCAATTTCTGGCAAGGCGAATTTCCTTATAAAAACATTCAGGAAGATGGTTTTAAGGATGTTGCCCCTGTGGGTTGTTTTAGTAAAAACCCATTTGGATTATATGACTTGATTGGCAATGTATGGGAATGGACGCAAACACCCTATACAGGACCACGAGACCATCATATGGGAGATCCATCGAAATATCGGCAAAGTCACGAACAGATTTTGCAATATACGATTAAAGGTGGATCTTATTTATGCGCAACCAATTATTGCGCACGTTATCGCGCTGCCGCGAGGCATCCACAGGAACTCGACCTTGCAACTAGCCATGTCGGATTTAGAACAGTAAAACGCTTTTAAACGGATTTAAAAATGAAGCATATTTTTATTTATGGGATTTTCTTCTCAGGGACAACCCTTGCCTGCTGTTTAGCTCATAGTGAAGTAGATGTTAACTTTCAAAATACACTCACACTAAAAACTTTCAAATTCGACAGACAATATGAAAATGGTACTAGCCCCGATACTCATAGCTTGAGTCAAGGCTTGATTTATCGTGGTGACTGGACCACCAAGCTTAATGAGGTTCAGCTCCACCTCAATCCAAGCATCCAATATGCATATCGCCTAAGTCACGACCAACACACCAATGATATGGTCATACCCTTTGACCCTAACACCAAGAAACAAGCACAAGACCAAGTTAAATATGGCTTAGGAGCTGGTGTTGAATATCAAAACTTTCGCATGAATGTAGGTGAAATCACTCCCGATTCACCACTTACGCCACAAGTGGATACACATCAATTACGCGTGAACTATAAAGGCTTAGAATTAAAATATAAGACACCGCAACAAAATTTCGAGCTGGGTTTGATTAACCGTTATTCACCAAAAAATGAGGAGGACTACCACAAACTCGCCATATCAAAACATGAATCTAACGGACTCTATTTCTTTCAATGGGACGGCAATACACCTCGGTACCACTGGAAATTTTATAATGGTTACTTAACAGATCTCATCAATCAAAGTTACTTTGCTTTTGATTATCAATGGACAAAGCAGCACACCACAAAATTACGTGTGTTTCGCCACGATGATGTCGGCAAATCAAAGCTTGGCGAATATGACAATACATCTGTAGGGGCCATGCATTTCATCAAACATGGCAACTTTACAACTGGAATTGGCTACCAAGAAAACTTTGGCAAAGATGGTATTCCAAAACTCGACAATATGCCTATCCCGCATATGGTGAACTGGACCTTAGGCGCGTTTACCAAAGCAGACGAAAAGTCGTATCATTTCGTTGCCTCGTATGACTTTAAAGACTATATCAAGGGTCTAAAAGTGACCTATAAATATATTTATGGCGATTCATTTCAAACCATGAATCAAAATGATTTTGAGCAAGAAAGTGATGTATTGATTCAGTACGATCTAAATGCTTGGGTTAAAAATCTTAAGTTTCTTTTCTTAAATATTAACTACGACACCAAACACGGCAAAAGTCTGGATGAACAACGCATGATGCTTCACTACACTGTTAATTTCTAAATTTTCACTCTCCATAATGGCTTAACTACAGTCATTATGGATCCAAATTAAGATGAATAAAAAAATTCACTCTAAAATTCAAAGTAAATACAAAAGTCTTTAATAGCAATTAAAAATCTACAAAAAACCAAATCTAAAGATCAATATTTTTAAAAAATATACTGCTTATCAATTGACCAATATTTTTATTTATTATAAATTGGATCCAATAAGTGATAAGGAGTCGTCACAAATGTTTATTAAAAATGCATGGTATGTTGCCTGCCGTCCAGAAGAAATCCAAGATAAGCCATTAGGTCGCACCATCTGTGGTGAAAAAATTGTTTTTTACCGTGGCAAAGAAAACCAAGTTGCAGCCGTTGAAGATTTTTGTCCCCATCGCGGCGCCCCACTTTCACTTGGCTATGTAGAAGATGGGAACCTCGTATGTGGTTATCATGGACTAGTGATGGGATGTGACGGAAAGACCGTTTCAATGCCAGCCCAACGTGTAAACGGTTTCCCTTGCAATAAATCATATGCAGTTATTGAAAAGTTCGGTTTTATTTGGATATGGCCAGGCGAGAAAGCTTTAGCAGATGAAGCAAAACTGCCAACTTTAGAATGGGCAGATCATCCTGAATGGAGCTATGGCGGAGGCCTGTTTCACATTCAGTGTGACTATCGCTTGATGGTCGATAATCTGATGGATTTAACCCACGAAACCTATGTTCACTCCAGCAGTATTGGACAAAAAGAAATTGATGAAGCCCTGCCAGTGACTAAAGTTGACGGTGATCATGTGATTACCGAACGCTATATGGAAAATGTGATCGCACCTCCATTTTGGCAAATGGCTCTTCGCGGTAATCACTTGGCAGACGATGTACCCGTTGACCGTTGGCAACGTTGCCACTTCTTTGCGCCAAGTAATGTTCATATTGAAGTAGGTGTAGCGCATGCCAGACATGGTGGTTATCACGCACCAAGTGACAAAAAAGTTTCCTCAATTGTGGTTGATTTTATTACACCAGAAACTGAAACCTCTCACTGGTATTTCTGGGGAATGGCACGTAACTTTCAGCCAGATAATGCTGAACTCACCGATCAAATTCGCGAGGGCCAAGGCAAAATCTTTACTGAAGATTTAGAAATGCTGGAGCAACAGCAGCAAAACATTTTAAACAATCCACATCGCAAGTTACTGATGCTCAATATCGACGCAGGCGGTGTCCAGTCCCGTAAGGTCATTGACCGACTACTTGCCGAAGAAAATAAAACGCCTCCTGAAACGTCCACACAGAAGTTTCCAAACATTCGGATTATTTAAAGGAGCATGAACATGGACGTTATCATTCAAAAAATTCACCAGCTCACCCCAACTATTCGTGCTTTTGAATTGGTTGCAGCAAATGGTACAGCGCTGCCGAGTTTTGAAGCAGGTGCACATATTGATGTGCACCTAAAAAACGGCCTCACCCGTCAATATTCACTTTCAAACTGCTGTACTGAAAAGCATCGTTATGTGATTGGTGTTTTACATGATGCCAATTCACGCGGTGGGTCACGTTGCATCCACACCGAATATCGTGAAGGCGATCATTTAAAAATTGGTGAGCCGCGTAATTTATTTGAAATTCACCCTCACACAAAGCAGGCGGTTTTATTTGCAGGCGGGATTGGTATTACCCCTATTTTGTCGATGGCGTATCGGCTTAAGTCGGCCAATATTCCTTTCGAATTGCACTACTTCGTTCGTAGTCATGAAATGATTGCCTTCTATGGCAACTTAACCGAGCACTTTGGTGACCAAGTCCATTTTCACATTCAAGATCAGCCAGATACCGAATGTAATATGGCAGAGGTTTTAGGCCAAGCTTCACCTGATAAACACTTATATGTATGTGGACCTACAGGGTTTATGCAGTTTGTCATGAGCTCGGCCGAACAAGCGGGTTGGCATAGCGAACAGTTACATCAAGAGCATTTTGTTGCTCAAAAGATAGATACGTCCAACGATGAAGCTTTCACTATTGAAGTGAAAGGTACGGGCCGCCGAATTGAAGTATTACCAGAGCAGACAGCAACAGAAGCATTAATTGCAAATGGTTTTGATATTCCTGTTTCGTGCGAACAAGGTATTTGTGGTACGTGCATTACCCGTGTGGTAGAAGGCACTCCAGATCATCGAGATATGTTTATGACCGATGAGGAACATGCATTGAATGACCAGTTTACGCCCTGCTGTTCTCGCGCAAAAACTAAACATCTTGTGATTGAGCTTTAATACTCAAGTTCCTTTATTCAGAAATAAAGGAACTTCTTTCACCTTAAAGCGCTGAGAACATTTTTTAGTGTTTCACCCAAAATCACCACACTACTGTGTTCACGCATTAAGGTTTCAGCACGCCCTGCCTGACGATGTACCAACGCATCGAAAATCGAACAATGCTGCAAATGTGCATAGTGCAAACGGCGATATTCCGACAAAGCTTGATTCTGGTCATAGGTAATGGCTTGAGCAGAAGCCATCGGCAATTGATTATTTTTAGCCAAGGCTTGTATGAGCGCAACGTTTTGCGCGCCCTCAATAATCGTGTCATGAAAAATGACATTAAAATGGTGATAACGTTCCAGTTCAGCATCGCCAAACTCGTCTGTTTCATTAAAAAGTTTTTCAGTTTCTTGAATACAATGTTGCAGCGTCTTTTTCTGCTCTTCGCTTAAGCCTTGTTCTGCCAAAGTTTTCGCAGCCAAGCCTTCTAGCACACCGCGTACTTCAAGCGCATCATGAACCAGTTGTTCTGAAATTTCACGAACCGTGTAACCACGAGTTGGGTTTTTAATGAGGAGGCCTTCTTGCTCGAGCAACCTAAAGGCAATACGAACAGGCTGCCTTGAAACGCCAAGTAACTCGGCAGTCGGAATTTCGGCAATTCTGGCACCGCCTTCAAGTTCCCCTGAAATAATCATTTTTCTTAGTTTAAGTAAAACTTGTTGCCCTGAAGACATTCGCTGCCACACATCACCAAAAACGTCACTTCGATGCTAGCAAGTTCATTTGCAAAATGAAATAAATTTTCTGTGTGAATCAGTGCTTAAGCATTTCTGTAGATTTTAAAAAATTAATTTACAAACCACATTCAATTAAAGATTTTTAAGATTATTGACCATAATATCGAGGTTATTACGGATTAAATAAGCCAAGTTAATATCAATGCCTTCAAGCATTTTTTCTTCAACTTTCAAAACCACTTCATTACATTTATTTAGCTTATCAATACCACTGTCTGTCAGTGTAATTAAAATACGGCGGCCATGTGTTGGGTCAGGTTTTTTCTCAATCCAGCCATTCACCAGTAAATCTTGCAAAATTTTGTTGGCAGATTGCGGCTTTATAAAAGAGCGCTCAGCAAGCTTGGCATTGGATAAATTACTTTTTGAAGCTAAAACAGAAAGTGCAGTAAATTGCGGTAAGGTAATTTCAAGCTCTTTTAAATGTTCTGTTAAATGTTTACTAATAATTCGGTCAACACGAGCAATCATGTAACTTAACTTAGGCTCATCTTCTACTTTTTTTGGAACTAAATTCGAACGTACCATAACCTTTCAATCATCATAAGAAAAACTGTAGTGAAAGTATGAGGATCTACCCCATACTTTCGTTAAAACTTAGCGAGCACCTGAGCTTTGTACTAAATGTACAGGCTGTTTAGGTTTTTTGACAAGAAGTAATGCAGAGATCGCTGCAATTAAAATCACTGGTATGCTTGAGCCAATCACGATGGTCGAGCTTTGTCCAAGCGAGAGTAAAAAACCAGCCATTAAAGGCCCTGCAAAAGAACCAATACGCCCGATTGCAACTGCTGCACCTACTCCAGTTCCACGCATTTCGGTTGGATAATACATGGCTGCCAGTCCATACAACGCCGATTGTCCACCCACAATGAATAAGCCACAACCCACTGCCGAAAGTGCTAGTAAAGCCACTGTTGGAGAAATTGCTAAACAGCACAGTGAGAATAAAATGCCGAGATAAATCAGCTTAATCACAAAGCTCATGCGTAATTTATCAAGCAATACGCCCATGAGGATTGAACCTAAAATTCCGCCAACATTGTAGCCCATCTGTACATAGTTTGCCTGTAGTTTTGATAGACCTTGCGCACCCATCAGCAATGGCAACCAGTTCAACAAGAAATACAGTACCACCAGCGTACAGAAAAAGCTTATCCAAAGCTGAATGGTTGACATACGACGTTCTTTGGCAAATAAAACTTCAAAAAATGGTGTCGTTTTTTGCGCTTGAACTTTACGTTGCAGATAGTCATTTGACTCAGGTAAAAAGCGCATAATCAGTGGGATTAGTAAAATAGGTGCAATCCCACCAATATAGAAAATATGACGCCACTCTGCATCACCTGCCAATGACATAGCAACAACAGAAGTGAGTAATCCGCCAAAAGGAATGCCACTATACATAATGCTCACTGCGGTGCCTTTGTGCTGGTCAGGTACAGCTTCAGAGGCAAGTGTAATCATCATTGGTAATGCCCCACCCATTCCTAAACCTGTACAAAAACGAATGAGTAATAGCAAACTGAAGTTAGCTGCATAAGCCGTTAGCAAAGACATAATTCCAAAAAGTAAAATACTAAAAATCAGAATTTTCTTACGCCCTACAATATCAGCAAACCGACCGCCTAATATCGCACCTGGTAACGTCCCTAAAATTGCAGCACTAAATGCCCACGCCATCTGGGCATTGTCTAACATAAACTCAGCCCGCATTCGTGGAGCGGCTACCCCCATTGATTGAAGATCAAACCCTTCAAAAATTGCTATGGCAAAGCACAGTAGCAACGTTATTTTTGCCCTTGAAGGCTGTCCTGATATTTTTTCCATTGTGTTGTCCTTTATTGACTAGTCGTTCCATTTAGCCCTTTGTGTATTGTTGTTTAAACACACTAAAAATATCAGCTAAACTTACTAAAAAATCAACATATTTTTATATTAAATTAATTTAAAAAATAACTAACATTTAAAATACAATGAATTAAAAAATATTTATGAAATTTTATAAAAAAGACTTGAATATAAGTTTAACTGATATTAGATTAAATCCCAGAACAGCAAAAAATCATTCAAGGAGTATGAAGATGAGTTATGAAAACCGCTGGGAAACAGTAGATGTTAAAGTTGAAGATGGAATTGCATGGGTCACCCTAAACCGTCCGGAAAAGAAAAATGCCATGAGCCCAACACTCAATCGCGAAATGATTGATGTGCTAGAAACTCTTGAGCTTGATCAAGATGCACGTGTTTTAGTGTTGACGGGTGCAGGTGATTCTTGGACAGCGGGTATGGATTTGAAGGAATATTTCCGTGAAGTCGACACTCAACCTGAAATTTTCCAAGAACGTATTCGCCGCGACTCATGTCGCTGGCAGTGGCAACTTCTTCGTATGTATTCAAAACCAACTATTGCTATGGTCAACGGCTGGTGCTTTGGAGGCGGTTTCTCACCTTTAGTGGCTTGTGACCTCGCAATTGCAGCCGATGAAGCAACTTTCGGTTTATCTGAAATTAACTGGGGGATCCCACCGGGTAACCTTGTAAGCAAAGCAATGGCAGATACCGTAGGTCATCGTGCATCTTTGTACTACATCATGACGGGTAAAACCTTTAGTGGTAAAGAAGCTGAAACCATGGGCCTTGTGAATAAAAGCGTACCGCTTGCTCAATTAAAAGCAGAAGTGACTGAACTTGCAAATTGCTTACTTGAGAAAAATCCTGTGGTTCTTCGTACCGCTAAAAATGGCTTTAAGCGTTGCCGCGAACTGACATGGGACCAAAACGAAGACTATTTATATGCCAAACTCGATCAATGTATCCACCGTGATACAGAAAATGGTCGCCAAGAAGGTTTGAAACAATTTTTAGATGAAAAATCAATTAAACCGGGTTTACAGAGCTATAAACGTACTGGTTAACTTTTGATTCTTTAATGGCAATGTAAGGACACAACCCATGCAAAATGTACAGTTACTAATTCACGGTCAATCTGTTGATGCATCAAATCAGGCAACTTTTGAGCGTATCAGTCCAATTGATGGATCGGTGGCAACTAAAGCTGCTGCTGCAACGTTGGAAGATGTTGATCGTGCAATCGATTCGGCACAACAAGCTTTTAAAGTATGGTCGAAACTCTCGCCTACCGAACGTCGCTTACGCTTATTAAAAGCAGCCGATTTAATGGACCAAAAAACCGAGCAATTCATTCAAACTGGAATGCAAGAAACAGGTTCAACTGCGACATGGTATGGGTTTAACGTTCACCTTGCTGCCAACATGTTACGTGAAGCAGCAGCAATGACTACACAAATTGACGGAAGCCTGATTCCGTCAGATGTGCCAGGCAATCTTGCAATGGGTGTACGGGTTCCTTGTGGTGTGATTGTAGGGATTGCACCTTGGAACGCTCCTGTGATTTTGGCAACACGTGCGCTTGCCATGCCTTTGGCTTGTGGTAACACGGTAGTGTTAAAAGCCTCAGAAGCCTGCCCAGCAACACACCGTCTCATTGGTGAAGTGTTACATGAAGCGGGTCTGGGTGAAGGTGTGGTGAATGTGATTACGCATGCCGCCGAAGATGCACCACAAATCGTGGAGCGCTTAGTGTCTCATTCAGCCGTGAAACGCATTAATTTTACGGGTTCAACCAAAGTCGGAAAAATTATTGCCGAGACTGCTGCCAAATATTTAAAACCAGTTTTACTCGAACTCGGTGGGAAAGCCCCTGTTGTGGTTTTAAATGAAGCTGACATTAATGAAGCCGTAAATGCAGTTGCTTTTGGAGCATTCTTTAATCAAGGGCAAATCTGTATGTCGACCGAACGTGTTTTGGTTCAAGACAATATTGCCGACCAATTTATTGAAAAACTGATTGAAAAAACCCGCTCTATTCAGGCAGGTAATCCAACCTCAAAAGACAATGTACTCGGTGTTTTAGAAAGTCGCCGTGCTGCAAGCCGTATTCAGCATTTGCTAGAAGATGCCCAGAACAAAGGTGCTGACTTACCTTTAGGCATCCATATTGAAGACACCACCATGCAACCGACACTGGTGCTCAATATTAAACCTGACATGCTGCTTTACCGCGAAGAATCATTTGGACCTGTATGCACAGTTCAACGTTTTTCAAGTATTGAAGAAGGCATAGCACTGGCAAATGACAGCGAGTTTGGTCTGTCTTCGGCAGTGTTTAGCCAGAATATTTCACAAGCATTAGAAGTCGCTAAACAGATTGATTCGGGTATTTGTCATATTAACGGCGCAACCGTACATGACGAAGCTCAAATGCCATTTGGCGGAACAAAATCGAGTGGATATGGACGATTTGGTAGTAAAGTCTCTGTTGCCGAATTTACCGAACTACGCTGGATCACCATTCAGACCCAATCACGTCATTACCCGATTTAGTCAGGCTAATGCGAATACCGAAAAATTAAATAAAAATTGCATGATGCAAAAAATAAAGCGCAGTGATGCGCTTTCCATGGAGTGAAAGAAATGCAAATGAATGCCACTCAATCACAAGACCGCGAACGGTTCGTAAAATTAGGGCAACATGATATTCATTATCACCATAAAGATGACACGCTCTATATCAGCCCCAAAGAGCAATTAAAACCGTATCCACAAAAACTGACAGATCGGTTAATTCATTTTGCACAAACCAAACCCGACCATATTTTTGCAGCAAAACGCAATGCTCAAGGCGAATGGGTCAAACTGAGTTATGCAGAAGTTCTACAACGCGCATGGCACATTGCTCAAGCTTTGCATGACCGTAATTTAAGCCAAGAACGACCACTGGTCATTTTAAGTGGTAATGATCTCGAACATTTAACACTTTCTATGGGTGCCATGCTGGCGGGTGTGCCTTTCTCTGCTATTTCCCCTGCCTACTCTCTGATTTCTCAAGACTTTGGCAAACTCAAACATGTGTTTGAAGTACTTACCCCAGGCATGGTCTATGCCAGCGATGGACAAGCCTTTGCTAAAGCCATTCAAGAATGTATTACATCCGACATTGAAGTGGTGACCAATAAAGGAATTGTAAGTGATCAGATCTGCACGTCTTTTCAGTCGCTGTTAGATACACCAGTTTCAAATGTTCAAGAATTTTACCAAACCCTTGATGAGAACCAGATTGCCAAATTCTTATTTACATCAGGTTCAACCAAATTGCCTAAAGCTGTACCGACCACACATTTAATGTTGTGTGTTAATCAGCAAATGCTATTGCAGACTTTCCCTGAGTTTGAAGAAACGCCGCCTGTCCTACTCGACTGGCTGTCTTGGCACCACACATTTGGCGGCAGTCACAATGTCGGCATCGCACTCTATAACGGCGGTACGATTTACATTGATGATGGCAAACCCGTTGCCGGAAAATTTGACGAAACTATTCGTAATCTCAAAGAAATTTCTCCGACAGTTTATTTAAATGTGCCAAAAGGTTGGGAAGAACTCACCGAAGCGTTAGAAAAAGATGAAGAATTAAGAGACCGCTTTTTTGCCAAAGTTAAAATTCTATTCTTTGCAGGTGCAGCGCTTTCAGAAGCGGGCTGGAACAGACTCGATAAAATTGCTCAGCAACATTGCGGAGAAAAAATTCGCATTATGAGCGGATTAGGCATGACTGAAACTGCTCCCTCTTGTGCTTTTACAACTGGCCCACGTGTGATGGCTGGTTTTATTGGCTACCCTGCTCCGGGATGCGAAATTAAGCTAGTTCCATGTGGTGACAAACTTGAATTCTGTGTTCGTGGCAAACATGTCATGAAAGGCTATTGGCGCTTAAAAGCGGACCAACAAAGTACTATTTTCGATGATGAAGGCTTTTTCCATACAGGCGATGCCGTTCGTTTAGTCGACATCAATGATCCAACCAAAGGACTGATGTACGACGGACGAATTGCTGAAGACTTTAAACTCAATACGGGTACTTTTGTGAATGTCGGCACACTACGCAACAAAGTGCTCATTCAAGGTAATTTACTCATCCAAGATGTTTGTATTACAGGTTCAAACTTGAATGCTGTTAGTTTCCTGATTTTTCCAAAATTAGAAGCGTGTGCTCAATATGCAGGTCTTAAACTTGGTGAGCATTCTGCAACAGAGATATTACAGCATCCTAAAGTCCAGCAATGGTTCCGCCAATTTTAAACGACCTTTAATAAAGATGCGACTGGCAGCTCAAATACAGTCTCAATGCTTTATTTAATGATCGAACCACCTCAACTCGATGCAGGCGAAGTGACCGATAAAGGCAACCTCAATCAAAGCAGTATTACCAAGCGTCGTGCAGCATTAATTGATGAGCTTTATCAAAAGCAGACTGATAACCCGCTGATTATTCGGGTACCCACCTTAAAACAATAAGCAATTGAAATAAAAAAGGAAGCTCAAACTTCGGTTTGGGCCTTAGCCTCAATTTTGCCTAAAAAAGGTTCAACATGCCACACGATACAGAATTTGAACTATTTCGGGATAGCTATCGCAGGTTCTTAAAAGAACAGGTTGCCCCGTATTATGAACAGTGGGAATACGATGGCCTTATCCCACGTGATCTATGGCTTCGTCTTGGGGAAAATGGCTTTTTGTGCGTCGATGTACCCGAGGAATATGGCGGCTATGGTGCTCCTGTTCATTACTCCCTCATGCTGGTTCAAGAAACGGCTCAAGCGGGCTTTGCTTCTTTGGCAGTTGCCATTGGCGGACAAAATGAGCTGGTCTCTCCTTATCTGCAAAATATCGGATCCGAAGAGCAAAAACGTTATTGGTTACCGAAAATGGTGACAGGTGAAGTCGTCACTGCAATTGCCATGACCGAAGCCAATGCGGGTTCAGACCTACAGGCTATACGCACTCAGGCCATTTTAGAAAATGAACAATATCGTGTGAATGGTTCAAAAACGTTTATCTCAAATGGTTTGCATGCAGACCTGATCGTTCTGGTAGCAAAAACCAATCCACAGGCCAAAGCAAAAGGTATTTCAATTTTATTAGTCGATGCCACTTTAGACGGCGTTAAAAAAGGTCGGTCTTTGCAAAAAATCGGGCTGCATGCCCAAGATACAGCCGAACTATTTTTTGATGATGTCTGTGTGCCTACAACTCAGCGTTTGGGTGAAGAAGGACAAGGTTTTGCTTATTTAATGCAAGAGTTACCTCGCGAACGTTTGAGTATTTCCATGATGGCTTTGGGGTCAATTTTAGGCGCCATCGAAATCACCAAAGACTATGTTTTGGAACGTAAAGCTTTCGGACAACCTTTAAGCCAAATGCAAAACACGCGATTTGTACTAGCAAACGCACAAATCAAAGCCAAAGCCGCTCAAGCTTTTGTAGACCAATGTGCAGCGCTGTATCAACAACACCAGTTAAGCGTGACTCAAGTTGCCGCACTGAAATGCTTTATCACCGATGTCCAATGTGAAGTGATTGACCAATTACTTCAGCTTTTTGGTGGCTACGGTTACATGCAGGAATATCCGATTTCACGCTTTTTTGTGGATGCGCGGGTACAAAAAATTTATGGGGGAACCAATGAAATTATGAAAGAAATCGTCGCACGAGAACTGCTCGGAAAATAATTCGATTTAAAAGCCGAATAAGGCACACAACAACTATGCCTTGTTGAAAACAAAAAATGATATTTCAGGAAGAAATGCTATGTCGAAATTATGGATGTACTCCACTCTTATGCTCTCAGGTTCAGTGTGGGCTGGCAGTTTTATTGATAACAGTTCAGTAGAACTCACCACGCGAAATTTCTATTTTGACCGCGACTACCAAGAGCAATCTGCTTACCCTGCCGCCAAGGACTGGACACAAGGGTTTATTCTTAAAGCCAATTCAGGTTATACCGAAGGGACTGTCGGTTTTGGGCTGGATGTACTTGCGACGGCAGGCTTTAAACTCGATGCCGATGCCGAGCACGGAGGTACAGGAAACTTACCTAGAGACACGCGCACCAACGAACCTGCTGACTCTTATGGCGAAATTGGGGTCACAGCAAAAGCAAAAATGAGCCAAACCGAGCTACGCGTTGGTACGCTCATGCCAATGAACCCTGTTTTAGTAGCTTCACCCGCCCGTTTGCTTCCTCAAACCTATCGAGGCATTTCACTGACTAGTAAAGATATTAAAGATTTTGATTTACAGGCAGCTTACCTCGATAAAGTGAATCATCGTGATTCGACCAACTATGAAAAAATTAAAATTTCAGGCGTAAATGGACGATTTAAAAGTGCTGAAACTGATGGACTCTATTATTTAGGTGGAAACTATCAGTTTAATCCTGCACTCAAACTCACCGCTTTTTACATGGATGTTGATGATCTTTATAACCAAACCATGGTCGGTGCTTTACATCAACACAAAATTAATGACACCACTAACTTTAGCTCCCAATTACGTTACTACCGCAGCCGAGATGACGGGCAAGCAAAAGCAGGCTTAGTCGATAATGACCTTTATCATGCGCATTTCGAACTCAAACATCAAAACCATAAATTTATTTTTGGAACCTTCCAACATCACGGCGACACCGCCTTTCCATATTTGACGGGAGGTGAAACGGGTCTACTCATTGATACATGGCCGGGCGAGTTTTTAAACCCAAAAGAAAAAGCCTATAGCTTCCGTTATGAATATGACTTTAAAGATTATGTACCGGGTTTACGTTTTATGACACGTTACACCACAGGTCACAATATTTATGCACCTAACTTAGGTGGAACTAATTTAAAAGAACGCGAAACAGACTTTGATTTAGGTTACACCGTTCAAAGTGGCTGGTTAAAAAATTTAGGGTTACGCGCGCGCTACGCCATTTATGACAACAACATGCTCTCTACAGCCAACATCAAACCTGTAAACGAAACCCGTATCAACATCGACTACACATGGAAATTTAAATAATTCAAAACAAGAGGTTCTGTCACACATAGAACCTCTTTTTATTTCGGGAAATTCATCATGAAGAAAGTTGTAACGCTACTCTGCGGAATTTGTCTCATTGGCCTGACGCATGCCGAAACGCAATATAGCCCTCCACCTATTAAGCTTGAGCCTTTAGCAAAATTTAGTGTTGATCTAAATGCGCCTGTTTGGGAGTTAGGCACCACCAGTGATGCAGGTAAACGCCGAATTATTCCCATTACAGGTGGGACATTTGAAGGCAAATCACTTAAAGGCCGCATTCTAAATAATGGTGCAGATTGGCAAATTGTCGACAGTAAAGGACTAGCCATTATTGATACGCGATATTTGTTAGAAACCGATGACGGTGCGCTTATTTATCTTCAAACCAAAGGTTACCGCCATGGCTCGGAAGAAACACTAAAACAGCTTGCCCAAGGCAAAGATGTCGACCCGAAAAATTACTATTTCAAAATAACCATGCAGTTTGAAACCAGCTCACCTAAATACTCATGGCTTAACCAGACCGTTGCGGTAGGTAGTGCAATGCGTTTGGGCAAAGCGGTTATTTATGATGCCTATACCCTGAAATAATAATTTTTATAACACTTACAAAAGGATGGACCCTTCATTATGGATCAAAAAACTTTAGAACACTTACCGCCCATCCATCACCATTTGGGTGGACATAATATCCATTGGAATGACCAAAACACTGAACTTACCATCCATTACACAGCCCTAGAAAGCTTTACCAATCCACGCGGCACCGTTGAAGGCGGCATGATCTGCGCCATGCTTGACGATGTGATGGGACTTTTTGCCTTTCTCGCCAATGACCATAAACCCGCTACCACTATCAACTTAACTATGGATTTTTTGAGGCCCTGTGTTGTGGGAGAAGTCATTACGAAATGCCGATTCATTAAACAAGGCAAAACTGTACTGAATCTCGAAAGTGAAGCTTGGCAAAACAACAAAATGATTGCACGAAGCACTGCTAATTTTCTGGTTTTAGATTAATTACAACCATTCATTCAATAAGGATATGAATAAATGAATTACACCAACAATAAGCGAATTTTGACTCACTCCGCTTTAGTGCTTGCCATGCTTGGTGCCTTGGCAGGCTGTGAAAGTGATAATGATGACACATCGGTTCCTTCTACAAACAAACCACCGCAGTTATCTCCTGCTGTAGGCGTAAAAATGACAGGAAGCTGTACGGACTTACTCGGATTTCAATACAACAATACGGTCATTAGCTCCTCCACTCTTCAAGAGGCAGGCACATTAACTGTCGCCAATAAACCGATTGGCGCTCATTGTTTGGTTAAAGGTTATATGGATCAACGTGTAAGCCCTGTGGATGGACAAACTTATCAAATTGGTTTTGAAATGCGCTTACCGATAGACTGGAACGGCCGTTTTCTCTATCAAGGCAATGGTGGAACCGATGGTAATTTAGTACCTGCAACGGGTCAGGTCGGTAGCGGTGGTCCACTGACCAATGCCCTGCATAATGGTTTTGCTGTTATTTCTTCCGATGCAGGACATAATGCTTCACAAAATCCAATGTTTGGTTTAGACCCTCAAGCCAGAATTAACTACGGCTACGGTGCGATTACCAAACTCACACCTATGGCAAAAAACCTAATTAAAGCCGCATATGGTAAATTGCCAGACCGTTCCTATGCAGGCGGTACATCGAACGGTGGGCGTCATGCCATGATTGCCGCAACTCGTTTGGGTGATCAATATGATGGAATTTTGGCAAGCACACCGGGTTTTCACCTACCTCGTGCAGCCGCGGCTCAACTCTACACAGCTCAACAGCTTCGTCGTGTCGCAATAGATGAAAATGACTTAAGTACCGCTCTTACTCTTCCAGAGCGTAAAGTTTTAGCAAAAGCGATTTTAGATCGATGCGATGCTCTAGACGGTGTTGCAGATGGCTTGGTTCAAGATGTCGAGGCTTGCCGTACAGCTTTTGATATTCACAAAGATGTACCCGTTTGCTCAAGCACAAGAGATGGTACTTGTTTAAGCACCGAACAAATTGATGTATTAGCCAACATTTACCGTGGCCCTGTAAACTCTACTGGACAAGCGCTCTATGCAACTCAGCCTTTCGACCCCGGTTTAGTCGGCAGTAACTGGGCAAGCTGGAAATTCGAATCTTCGGTCGGAACAGCGCGTGACCCAGTTGCAGTCGGCATTCTTTTTCAAGTCCCACCAGACCCAACTGTGACTCAAAATTCTAGACAATTTGCCTTTAATTTTAACTTCGATACCGATTATCCAAAACTATCGGCAACCAATGATGTGTATACCGAAAGTTCGATGTCATTCATGATACCACCTGATGAATTGAATCTAGATAAACTCCGTAATCACGGTGGAAAAATGATTGTGGTACAAGGCACAGCAGACGGCGTCTTCTCTGTAGATGACACTCAAAATTGGTACGATCAACTGCTACAACACTATAAAAATGATGCAAAAAGTACAGCACCTGAATTCGCACGTTTCTTTAGAGTTCCAGGTATGAACCATACCCGCGATGGCATTGCAACCGACCAATTCGATGCATTGACTGCCTTAGTCAACTGGGTCGAATATGGGCAAGCACCTGACAAAATCATTGCAACCGCACGCGGCGCAGGTAACCCAAGTGGTCAAATCAATACTGAGCTTCCACAAGACTGGGCGCCAGACCGCACCCGTCCACTTTGTCCTTACCCACTGATTGCCCGTTACAATGGTCAAGGTAATAGCGAAAAAGCTGAAAACTTTAGCTGTAAATAGCACCCTAAAAATTAAAAGAGAGCTTAAATAAGCTCTCTTTTTTATCTTAGTCTTAGCTCAAGCTTTACTGCTTAAACTTTTTAATACTTTTAGACAAATGAGCTCGCATCATTTGTCGGGCCAATAAACCGTCCTGATCGACAATTGCGTTATAAATATTGACATGATCATGATGAACCGCTTTTAAATATTCTTCGCGGTTTTCTGGGCTTTGCTCAATAGATTTTAAGCGTGCACGCGGTATAATTTTTTCACCGAGATACTTTAGAAAATCAACGAAATATTGGTTTTCAGAAGCTTCAGCAATGGCAATATGGAAATCATAATCAGCTTTTACCGTGCCATCATTTGCATCTGATGAAATATGGCGTTCAAAGTCTTCAAGCGCAGCTTTCATTTTATCAATATGGATTTGCTTACGGCGCTCAGAGGCTAAAAAAACAGCTTCAGACTCAAGGCTAATTCGAAGCTCAAGTAAAGAAACAATATCGTTAATAGTTTCTAAACTGGCATTAGACAGCAAAAAATTCTGTTCAACAGTTTGCTCTTTTACAAAAGTACCAATCCCGTGACGAGTTTCGACAAACCCTAAAGAACGCAATTCAGTAATTGCTTCACGAATAACGGAACGGCTTACTTCAAAAGTTTCAATTAATTCAAGTTCGGTCGGAATTTTCTCTCCGACTTGGAAATCTCCAGACTGAATTTTTTCGATCAGTTGTTCTACAATAATCTGGCTTAGTTTTTTTGTTGATCTAGGTTTAATTGCACTAGACATAATCTGAAGAACTCATGAAATGTTGAAAAAATTAGAAAATTCATTTTACTATAAACTTAGACGATAGTCATATTCGGTTTTTATACCTCTAAGTTATTAAAATCAAAATATTTTATCTCCCTTATCAAGCTCTCACATATATTTAAAAAGTAAGCAACTTGTACTTCTGTTGATATTTAATAATGCGTTGAATAAGTTAAAAAATATGCAGCTCAATAGCGTTGATTGAGCTGCACAACTTTTAAAGTTGAGCCTGACTTAACTGCCCATTGACCAGACGAGTAATCTGTAGTGGATTATTATCTTTTAATGCATCGGGTAATAAAACTTGTGGTGTATTTTGGAAACATACCGGACGCAAGAAGCGCTCAATTGCTCCCGTACCTACCGAAGTTCCGCGTGCATCACTGGTTGCAGGGAAAGGGCCACCATGCACCATGGCATCAGACACTTCAACTCCTGTCGGGAAACCGTTAAACAATACACGGCCAGCTTTACCAGTTAGCAAATGAAGAAGTTCGCCTGCTTCGGACAACTCATTTTCATCACCAATAATCGTTGCCGTGAGCTGTCCACCTAAAGCTTCTATTCCTTTTAATAAAGTCGCTTCATCCTCTACGCCAATCACAATCGACATTGGCCCGAAAACTTCATGTTGTAGTTTTGGGTTGCCTGACAGTAAAACAGATTGGTCCGCTTTAAATAGATGTGCTTTTGCTTGAGAAACTAGCTCGGCCTCTTGACCTGTCGCAATAACTTCAAAACCAGCTTCGCTGTTTAGAGCATCAATACCTTGACGGTAACTTTTTAAAGTACCTTCATTCAACATAACCTGAGGCACAGCTTTTTGCGTGCTTTCAGCTAAAGCTGCTACGAAACTCTCAAATTCAGGACCTTGTACGCCTAAAATTAACCCTGGTTTTGTACAGAACTGACCACATCCCATATTGAATGAAGCAACCGTATCCTGAGCAATTTGTTCACCACGAGAACTCAGCGCTTCAGATAAAACCACTACTGGGTTCACACTCGACATTTCAGCAAAGAATGGAATTGGCTGAGGACGGCTCTGCGCAAGGTTATAAAGCGCCATTCCGCCTTCAAGAGAACCCGTAAAACCAGCTGCCTGAATCAGTGGATGTTCTACCAAGTTTGCGCCAATACGGCCACCAAAAATCATATTGAATGTGCCTTTAGGCATATCGCAAACTTCGATTGCTTTTTCAATGGCTTCTGCAACAAGCTCAGCAGTCGCCATATGGCCAGAATGTGCTTTAAAGACAACCGGACATCCTGCTGCTAAAGCAGCTACGGTATCACCGCCTGCAGTTGAAAATGCAAGTGGGAAATTACTCGCGCCAAATACAGCAATCGGTCCTACCCCAACTTTATACTGACGTAGATCGACACGCGGTAAAGGCTTACGTTCTGGCAATGCCACATCAATACGGGCACCATAAAAATCGCCACGGCGTAAAAGTTCAGCAAATAGTCTTAGCTGACCAGTAACCCGACCTGTTTCACCTTGAAGACGAGCAAGTGGCAAACCTGTTTCAAGTGAAGCGACCTCCTGCAAGTTGGCACCCAATGCTTCAATTTGGCAAGCAATCTCTTCAAGAAAAGATGCACGTTGTTCTTGAGTCGTTTGGCTATAAACTAAAAAAGCGTTATGCGCAGCTTGAGCAGCTTGATCCACTTCTTCAAGTGTTGCCTGACTAAATACATAACCTGTTGGCTGATAGTCTTTTGCACCTATACTTTCTAAAGCTGGTGCATTTGCAGCAACGCGTTGGCCATTAATAAACTGCCGACCGTTATTTTTACTCATTTTAAAGCTCCACTACCTAAACAGTTAAATTATTGCGGACCGAGTGTCGCAATAAGCGCGGCCAAATCTTCATAGTCTGCTTGAGTTAAATCACTTAATGGTGGACGCACAGGACCAGCATCGTGGCCAACAATTTTGACACCTGCTTTAATCATGCTTACCGCATAACCTGATTTACGGTCGCGAATTTTAATCAATGGCAAGAAGAAATCTTTAATCAAACGATTGGTTGTTTCAAAGTCATCACTGCGAAGTGCGTTATAAAACTCCATAGCAGTCTTTGGAATAAAGTTAAACACAGCTGACGAGTAAACTGGGCAACCTAAAGCTTTATAAGGCGCTGCAAAAACTTCTGCTGTTGGTAAACCACCTAAATACGACAACCGATCACCCATAGTCTGAGTCACGGCCGTCATCATATCGATTTGACCGGAGCTGTCTTTAAAACCGATTAAGTTCGGGCACATCTCAGTTAACTTTTGGATTGAATCGAGATTTAATCTTGAAACGCTACGGTTATAAAAAATTACGCCAAAGTCTACTGAGTTACATACTTGCTTAACGTGTTCAATTAAACCTTCTTGGCTTGCTTCAGTTAGGTAATGCGGCATTAACAAAATACCGTGTGCCCCTAAACGTTCCGCTTCTTGTGCTTGAGCAATCGCCTGACGTGTCGGGCCACCTGCCCCGGCAATAATCGGTACACTACCTTTACAAGTATCGACCGCTGTTTTAATTACTTCAGAATATTCATTGCCAGTTAACGAAAAAAACTCGCCTGTACCACCCGCAGCAAATAATGCACTTGCACCATAAGGTGCTAACCATTCAAGACGTTTTGCATAAGAAGATTTATTAAAGTCCCCATTTTGGTCAAAGTCAGTAACCGGAAAAGAAAGAAGGCCATCAGAAACAATGTTTTTTAACTCAAGAGCATCCATTAGAAAATATCCATACATGTTTATGTTGTCAGACATCTTACATCATAAATTTTATTTTAATCAATATCTTTTTTCTTTTTAAAATTAATTTTTTTATAGCAATAAAAAAGCTGCCCCAAAGGACAGCTATCAATTCAATATTTAAATACAAATCGAGTCAGATTAACGAACCAAACATGGCTTTTTATTATTAAAAGTCCAATTAGGAATTAGAAATTGCATCGCATCCGCATCATTACGAGCTCCTAAACCTTTTAATTTATAAAGTTCATGGGCTTGATTAATTCGGTCCCAATCAAGTTCGACACCAAGTCCCGGTGCTGTTGGTACCTGAATTTTACCGTCTTTAATTTCAAGCGGTGCTTTAGTCAGTTGATCTGTACCTTCTTGCCAAATCCAGTGCGTATCAATTGCCGTTACCTTACCTACTGCAGCGGCTGCAACATGAGTAAACATGGCAAGGGAAATATCAAAGTGATTATTTGAATGCGATCCCCACGTTAAGTTATACATTTTACATAACTGAGAAACACGCACCGAACCTTCCAACGTCCAGAAATGCGGGTCAGCTAAAGGAATATCAACAGATTGCAATTGAATACTATGCGACATTTCCCGCCAGTCAGTAGCAACCATATTCGTGGCGGTCGGTAACCCCGTTGCTCGCTTAAACTCAGCCATAATTTCACGGCTTGAATAACCTTGTTCTGCACCGCACGGGTCTTCTGCATAGGCCAACACGCCTTTAAGATGTTTACCCAAAGCAATTGCTTCATCTAAAAACCATGCTCCGTTTGGGTCAAGCGTCACACGTGCTTCTGGAAAACGGCGCGCGATAGCTGTAACAGCTTCGGCTTCTTGTTCGCCCTGTAATACACCACCTTTTAATTTAAAGTCTTTAAAACCATAACGGTCATAAGAAGCTTCTGCTAAACGCTGCACAGCCTCAGGTGTTAACGCTTTTTCATGACGGACTTTATACCAATCATGGTTATGTTGAGGTGTAGTCGCATAGTCTAATGAAGTCTGTTTGCGGTCACCAATAAAGAATAAATACCCTAATACTTCAACTTCACTGCGTTGTTGCCCTTCACCAAGTAAACTTGCAACATTTACATTTAAATGCTTACCAAGTAAATCAAGCAATGCTGACTCATAGGCTGTTACAACGTGAATGGTTGTACGTAAATCAAAGGTTTGATTACCTCGGCCACTACTGTCACGATCAGCAAAAGTTTGCTGAATTTTTTTAAGTAGATTTTTATATTCGCCAATTGGTTGCCCTTCTACCAAGGCTTTAGCATCATTTAATGTCGCTAAAATTTTCTCTCCGCCTGGAATTTCACCTACACCAATATTTCCAGAGTTATCTTCGATAATGAGTATGTTACGAGTGAAATAAGGTCCATGAGCACCACTCAAATTGAGCAGCATGCTGTCATGTCCAGCAACAGGAATTGCTCGAATTGATTTAACGATAGGTGTAGAGGTCGCCATTAAAATACTCCTTGGCATTCTGATACTATTTTTTCATTACCAAAACTTATAAGACATCAGACAACTTGTCAATATAAATCCAGATGAAAATTATTTTTTGAGCCTACTTGTCAAAATAATATTTTTAATCATATGATGTCATACATCTAAAGACGCGGTTTTAGAACTAGGACTATAGAGTAGATACAAAATTCCGTTTTCTCATCTATTCTATCGATGAATTTGACATGACGTCACCTATTTCACGGATATGCAAATAGGTCGATTATTAAAAGAGTTTGTATATGGATAATCTGCAAACAAATATTGCTGTAGTGACTCAGCAAAGAGCCAAACATACAAAAACTCGCTACTACATTCTTGCGATGATTTTTTTGGTCACGGCTTTTAATTACGGTGATCGTGCAACCCTTTCAATGGCTGCAACGCCAATGTCTCATGAGCTGGGAATCGACTCAGTCACCATGGGTTATATTTTCTCGGCCTTTGCATGGGCCTATGTGATTGGTCAAATTCCAGGTGGTTGGCTACTCGATAAGTTTGGTGCTCGCCGTGTATATTTCTGGAGTCTGTTTTTGTGGTCTTTGTTCACTGTTTTAATCGGTTTTACCGACATTTTAGGTGATACTGCGACCATTATTACTTCACTCTTTATACTCAGATTTTTAGTCGGTTTGTCTGAGTCACCTGCTTTTCCGGGTAACAGTAAAATTGCTGCTGCATGGTTTCCAACCAAAGAACGTGGTACTGCAGCTGCCATTTTCAACTCATCCTCTTACTTCTCGACCGTACTTTTCGCTCCCCTCATGGGCTGGCTTGTTGCAACCGTCCACTGGCAGTCTATTTTCTGGGTCATGGGTGGTTTAGGAATCATTCTTTCCTTTATCTGGCTCAAGGTCATTTATAGCCCGACGAATCATCCAACAGTAAATCCTGAAGAGGTCAAATACATTGCTTCAGAAGGTGCTTTACTCGATATGGGCGAAAACAGCCAAAACGCTAAAAAAGAGAAAATTACTTGGAGTAAAGTTAAACAACTTCTTGCTTCACGTATGATGCTCGGTATTTTTATTGGCCAATATTGTGTAAATACACTGACCTATTTTTTCTTGACTTGGTTCCCTGTTTACCTTGTCAAAGAAAGACATCTCAGCATTTTAGAAGCGGGTTTTGCGGCGGTTGCACCAGCACTCTGTGGCTTTGTAGGCGGAATTTTAGGTGGCTTAATTTCAGATAAGTTAATTCGAATGAATTACAGCTTAAGCTTTTCAAGAAAGCTCCCTATCGTAGTCGGCTTCTTGGTTTCAACCTCAATCATTATGTGTAATTACGTCGATTCTCAAGCAGCAATCGTATTCTTTATGTCCTTATCATTTTTCGGTAAAGGAATCGGCTCTTTAGGCTGGGCAGTGATGTCTGACGTTGCACCAAAAGAAATGGTTGGTTTATCAGGTGGAATGATGAATGCATTTGGTAATACGGCAGGAATCGTGACCCCAATTGTGATCGGCTATATCTTGGCAAGTACAGGCTCTTTCAACCTTGCATTAACTTATGTCGGTGTACATGCCATCGCAGCTGTCATTTGCTATACCGTTATTGTCGGCAAAATTCAGCGCTTCGAATTAAAACCTACCTCTTAGAACTTTAAGTCATAACGCTTAACTAACTTAAGCGTTATGACCTCTCTTCAAATGTATACAAGGAACGATCATGCTGAAGCCTCTCCTCATAAAAATTAGTCCTCTCGATAATGTAGCTATTGTAGTGAATGACGGCGGTTTACCACCTCCTACACATATTGAAGAATACCAACTCATCTTGGTTGATCATGTACCACAGGGACATAAAGTTTTATTAAAGTCATTAAAGCAAGGTGAAGCAATTGTTCGTTATGGGGAAATTATTGGCTATGCCAATAAAGATTTACCCGCGGGTTCATGGGTAAATGAAGCCGTTACCCAAATGCCTGAGGCACCTGAGCTAGATGATCTTGAGTTAGCAACTCGTCCTGATCCAAACCTTCCAGCCTTGAGCGGATATACATTTAAAGGTTATAAAAATAAGGATGGTAGCGTCGGCACAAAGAATATTTTAGGTATTACGACCAGTGTTAACTGTGTAGAGGGTATTGTCGATTATGTCGTTAAAATTATTGAGCGCGATTTACTTCCTAAATATCCAAATGTAGATGGAGTAGTTGGATTAAACCATTTATATGGTTGTGGTGTAGCAATTGATGCACCCGCTGCAATTGTTCCTATTCGTACCATACATAACCTTGCACTCAACCCTAATTTTGGTGGAGAAATTATGGTTATAAGTCTGGGCTGCGAAAAAATGCAACCCGAACGACTTTTAAATATTCCCAAAGAAAACAAATATATTCCCCTAGCAAACGAAGATATTATTCAGTTGCAAGATGAACGCCACAACGGTTTTGAAAGTATGGTGAACCATATTTTAACCGTGGCAGAACAACACCTTGAAAAGCTTAATCAACGTACTCGAGAAAAAGTTCCAGCTTCTAATTTAGTTGTAGGCATGCAATGTGGTGGGAGTGATGCATTTTCGGGAGTCACCTCTAACCCTGCCGTTGGTTTCGCAGCTGACCTAATTGTGCAATGTGGCGGCACCGTCATGTTTTCGGAAGTTACAGAAGTCCGCGATGGCATTCACCTACTTACTCCACGCGCAGTAAATGAACAAGTTGCCAAAGATCTAATTCGAGAAATGAAATGGTACGATGACTACTTAGCAGCAGGCCAAGTAGACCGAAGTGCCAATACCACACCGGGTAATAAAAAAGGTGGACTAAATAACATTGTAGAAAAAGCGATGGGATCGATCGCCAAATCGGGCCGCTCACCGATTGTAGAAGTTCTCGCACCGGGTCAAAGACCGACTAAAAAAGGATTAATTTTTGCAGCAACGCCATCAAGTGACTTTATCTGTGGTACGCAGCAAATGGCATCTGGAATTACGGTCCAAGTCTTTACCACAGGCCGCGGTACACCCTATGGGTTGGCAGCCGTACCTGTCATTAAAATGGCAAGCCGAAATAATATTGCAAACCGTTGGTATGACCTGATTGATATCAGTGCCGGCGATATAGCTATTGGGAAGAAAACCATTGAAGACGTGGGCTGGGAGCTTTTTGAAATGATTTTACGCGTGGCTAGTGGTGAGCAGCAAACGTGGTCAGACCATTGGGGTATTCATAACTCACTCGCTGTATTTAACCCAGCACCCGTGACCTAATAAGGTTTATAAGATGAGGTTATATCACCTCATCTTTCTTATTTCCCATATTAATTACGACACATTTCACTAAAACTTAACAGCGCTGCTAAAATAACATCGAAAATTAAGAACTCTATTTCTCTATGCAAAATCAGACTGCTTCAAATCTCCCCTCTACACAACTTGGAAAAGCACTGCTTTGTCTTATGACATCGGCATTATTATTTTCCATTATGGGAGTGTGCATTCGTTTTGCTTCACAAACGGTGGACAATGCGACTGTCGTTTTTTTTAGAAATGCAGTGGGTTTATTTATTTTTATTCCGATGCTCTTTAAACAGGGTTTAGACTTTATTAAAACCGATAAACTCTGGATGCATACTTGGCGAAGTATCGTCGGGCTAGCCGCCATGTATGGTTTTTTCTATGCCATTGCGAACTTAAAACTATCGAACGCCATGGTTTTTAGTTATTCATCTCCTATCTTTATTCCACTGATTGCATGGCTTTTCTTAAAAGAAAAAATTACCAAATCGATGATTTTTGCCGCTGTGATTGGGCTCATTGGGGTTTTATTTGTCGCTAAACCTGACCAAGGTCTATTTAACGCATTATCTTTTATTGGCTTGGGTGCATGCTTTTTATCAGCAATGGCCTTTGTGACTGTAAGAGCTTTAACCAGTACAGAACCACCTGAACGTATTGTTTTTTACTTCTGTGTTTTTGGTAGTTTAATTTCCTCTATTCCAATGTTTTGGCATTGGCGTATTTTCACTTGGCATGAACTAGCACTACTCATTGCCGCAGGACTTTTAGCAAATATAAGCCAACTATTTATGTCTTATGCCTATAGCTTAGCACCGGCAGGACAAATTGGCCCAATGAACTATATTGCTATTATTTTTGCAGGAGTTTGGGGATTTGTTTTTTGGCATGAATTACCGGATCTATTCAGCATTATCGGCATATTTATTATTTTATTTGCGATTTTGCTCTGTAATCCATTTTTGCAGAAAAAGTTACTCTCTCGATTTAAATAACAAACAAACCTTAATCTAATTTAGGTACTGTATTCGATACTCATTTGGTGAAATGCCTGTCCAATGGCGATAGGCTTTTCTAAAATTAGAAGTATCTGAAAAGCCAATTCTCTCAGCAATTTCATCTACGGTTAAAGTCGTCTCTCGCAAATATTCATCAGCAAGACGGCGCCGAGTTTCATCTAATAATTCTTGATAAGTCAGACTAAAACCTGCCAAGCGCCGATGTAAGGTACGCTTTGAGATATGTAAACGTTCAGCCATTTCTTGAGCCGATGGAAAAAGCCCTGTTCCATCCAATAGTATTAAACGAATCGTTTTCACAAGCTCAGGTTCTTCAAGTTCAGCAGCACCTAGCATCCGCTCACAAAACGACTTACACATGTCCGCAGTAATCGGGTTGGCATTTGGGCAAGGTACATCGAGCCACTTTAAATCAAAGTGCCATTGCATCACCCCAGCATTAAATTGAACGGGGCAACGAAACACTTTTTCATATTCTTCTGCATAATCAGGCGCTGGATAGGGCAACAAAAGCTTCTTGGCTTGAAATGGTCCTTCAAGCACCCGTTCAATTAAGGTTTGCATTGAGCTAAACCAAAACTCACACACTAAAGGCAAAAGCTTACCAAGTGCAATAATGTCCTGCCCTTCAAAAACGGCAACATCATCTCGAATATAAAAAGACTTCTTTAAAATAGGCCCTGCAAGCTTAATGTGTCGAATGCCAAGCTCTACCGCTTGTCTAAAATTACGTGAGGAATATAACGCATAACCATACACCCCAAAATCTGACAACCGCTGCTTTTGCCCTGCGCGTAGTCCGATCAAGGGATCATGAGATAGCTTTTGAATATTTTGAAATAGCTGAATTTTTTGGACTTGGGAAATATATAAAGAGGATTGATTCATCGCATCTGGTGAAATATTTGTGCCAGATAGAACATTTGATATTGAATGGTCTTGCGAACCCATTTCATCAAATAAACTGGTCAAACCTAGCAAATATGTATTGGCACCTAAGGATGTATTATCATAATTTCCTTCGATAACCGCATTTGTATTTTTATAAACATTATTAGGCATTTAATTCACACCATCCCTAGAGTGACGTGCATAATGGCACTAAACTACCTCTTGTTGTCTCAATTTAACATCGACCATACAACGCTTCAAGCATAAAGTATGATAAGCAAAAGTATGGAAGGAATAATAATGGAACAGTCTACCTTAAAAGAATATAGCGGCTCTGCCACTGAACATATGGAACTTATTTTTTCCAAACAACGTGCCAATTTTGAGGCAGATCCTTACCCAAGCCTTGAAGCACGCCGCACCAAACTGCATCAACTCAAAAAACAAATTATCCGTTATCAAGATGCTTTAGCTGCTGCGATTAATTCCGATTTTAGTTCTAGATCATTTGATGAATCTAAACTACTAGATTTGCTTGGCTCTGTGTTGGAAGCCGATCATGCCATTCATCATTTACGCCGCTGGATGCGCCCAAGTAAACGCCGTACCGAGCTTTTATTTTTATCAAACCGTTTAAGTGTGCAATACCAACCTAAAGGTGTGGTTGGTGTGATTGTGCCTTGGAACTTTCCCGTTTATTTAGCACTTGGCCCCCTCATTGCCGCTTTGGCTGCGGGCAATCGAGTCATGATTAAGCTGCCTGAAATTACACCGAATACTAATGCCATGCTTCGACGCATGCTTGCCGAAGTTTTTAATGAAGATGAAGTGGCCGTGTTTGGTGAAGAAATTACAGATCCAGCTAGATTCACCACTTTGCCATTTAACCATATTGTATTTACAGGTTCTCCTACCATTGGCAAAGTCGTCATGAGAGCTGCTGCTGAAAATCTAACACCTGTTACACTTGAGTTAGGTGGTAAATCACCGGCCATTGTGAGCCGCAATTATCCACTTGCCGATGCTGCAAAACGTATTACCCATGGTAAAGCAACTAATAGTGGTCAAATCTGTGTAGCGCCTGACTATGCGTTGGTTCCAAAAGAAAGTATTGATGAATTTGTTGAAACTGCAAAATCAAGCTTTATAAAAATGTTTGGTCAAAACATTGAAAATAATGAAAATTACACATCGATTGTAAATGACCGTCATTTAAAACGTATTCAAGATATTTTGACCGATGCACAAGAAAAAGGTGCACGTATTGTTCCTTGTGACACTTACAGCTTTGACCAACAAGGTCGCAGGATGCCTGTACAGATTGTGCTGAATTGCACGCCAGATATGCGCATTATGAAAGAAGAACTCTTTGGCCCTATTTTACCTGTGGTGACTTATGATTCTTTAGATGATGCGATTACCTATGTGAAATCGGACGAACGACCTTTAGCGCTTTATTTCTTTACGCATAGTTCCGTAGAACGTGATCGTATTTTACGTGAAACTCATTCGGGCGGTGTGACCATCAACGATTGGGGTTGGCATGTAGTTAACCATGATGCTCCTTTTGGTGGTATCGGCAACTCGGGCATGGGGTCATATCATGGTGAAGAAGGTTTCCGTGAACTTTCACATGCAAAAACTGTTTTTATTCGTCATCGCTTTTTCCCGACTCAGCTTTTCCACCCTCCTTATGGAACATTTTTACAAAAGTTAGCGATTCGCTTTTTCTTGAAAAAAGGCGATCCGAATATTAAATAAAGAATATAAAAAAAGCCTCGTAATGAGGCTTTTTTATTGGGTTTTAAATAATAAGATTTCTAATAAAATCATTAAAATTTATTTAAATATAATCAACCTTCTGTGCTTTTAAGATATCAAGCTGCAACATCTTTTTCTTTTTATATTTATAGGCAATAAATAAACCAATAAACCAGATTGGTGAGCACTCAAGTGCAATTAAAGTATCATGGTCCAAAGCCAAAATTACGATAGTAAACACTAAAAATAACATAGTCATCCATGCCATAAATAAACCACCCGGCATTTTATATTTTGATTGGATGTGTAGTTCAGGGCTTTTCTTACGATAATAAATATATGAAAGTACAATCAACATAAACGTAAAAATACATAAAATTGAAGTGAGCGCTGAAATAATCGTAAATGCGGTCATAACATTAGGCACAATAAATAAAATAGATGTTCCAACCGTTACGCACGCCATTGAAAATACGAGTCCGCGAATTGGAACTTTTCTTTTTGACAGCTTACTAAAGCTTTTAGGCGCATCATTATCTAATGCTAGACCGTATAACATACGACTGGTCGCAAAGATTCCACTATTTGCAGAAGATAAAGCCGAAGTCGCAACAACAAAGTTGATTAAACCTGCCGCAATTGGTAATCCAACCAAGGTAAACATTTCTACAAACGGACTTTTTTCTGGTGAAACTTTTGCCCAAGATGTGACCGCAATAATACAAACCAACGCGCCCACATAGAACAATAAAATGCGTAAAGGTATAGAGTTAATTGCTTTCGGAAGTGAAGTGTGCGGGTCTTTAGTTTCAGCAGCAGTTGTACCAACAAGTTCAATACCCACAAACGCAAAGATGGCAATTTGAAAGCCTGCCAAGAAACCGGTTACACCATAAGGAAACATCGACTCTGTTTCAAACAAATGGCTCATTGAGGCCTTAATCCCATTTGGAGAAGTAAACCCTGTCCCAATTAAATAAATACCAGCCAGAATAAATAGAATAATTGCAGTAATTTTGATGAGTGAGAACCAAAACTCAAGTTCACCAAAAAGCCGAACGGCCACAAAGTTGAGTATGGTTAAGATGGCCAAGGATGTAAATGCAGGAATCCAAACGGGTAAATCGGGATACCAAAACTGCATGTACCCTCCAATCACAATCACGTCTGCAATCGCAGTAATAATCCAGTTACACCAATACGACCAACCAAGGAAAAACCCCGCCCATGGACCGAGATAAGCTGTTGCAAAATCGGCGAAGGTTTTAAAATTGGTATTCGCAAGCAACAATTCACCCATTGCCCGCATCACGAAGAAAAAGAAGAAACCAATAATTAAATAGGTTAAAACAATTGAAGTACCCGAAACACTTAATGTTTTCCCAGAACCCATAAATAATCCAGTACCAATTGCACCACCGATTGCGATCATTTGAATATGACGATTGGTTAATGAGCGCTGCAATTTCTCTTCTTCTTGCTCAGTCATATGTTGACTACCAAGAAGATCTCCTTCCAGGAACTGCTTTCCGTTATTCTTACTCATGTAATATTTACTCCAATTTATAGCAACCGTCGTAAATGCTTTAATAATAAATAAATTATATGATTATTAATTTAGTCCATTAAACCATTCTAAAGATATTATTAAATCACTTAAGACCTTATAAATTCCTTTTAAAAAGCTATCACCTATAACAATAAAAATTATTCATCATTCCTTTCCTTCGTTATTATATTAGCCCGCTCTTCTCAATATATTTTCAATAAATATTTAAAATATATAAGTTAATTAAATATTTTATTGATTTACCTTTTATATAGAAAAACAGGCTAATTAATTCCAGCTCAGCGAGCAAGATTGTATTTATCCATATACCCATCTTGCGCTAGCGATAATATATTATTCCTTCTTAAATTTGGTGAAATGTGTAGTAATTTCCGCTTAATTAACAGCCATTCGAAAATGTTCAGTCGCTTTGAGTTTATTGACCACTTCTGGACTCGAAATTTGTTTAACTTGAACACTTAGCACCCGAACTAAAGAGCCATTTTCGACATTCAATTGGTTTGCCTGCTCTTTTGTTAACTGCAATATGTTTTGGTGCGGTTTGCTATACACAAGAATGGCGCGATAATTTTCATAGTCATCATTGGCTACAATGTAAGATTCATCACCTACAGCGATATTTTCAGGTTGTTCAATTTGTACCGCTACAGACTGACTTTCTTTAATTGCCCGTAAATTTTCTATATCTGCTTGCAGCGTCGCACCGCCATCAAAAATATCGACATAGCCTTTATAGCGTAGTCCCTCTTCAAGCAAGAGGTTGTAGGCTGGTCGAGTATTTGGGTGAACAATGCCAATCGCAGCTTTCGCATCATCAGGCAACATATCGACATAGAGTGGATGTCTCGGCATCAGCTCAGCAATAAAAGCCTTTTGCCCAACTCCACTTAAATAATCGGCCTTGGTAAATTCAATATTAAAAAACTTATGACCTACCGCATTCCAAAATGGTGACTGTCCATTTGCATCAGAGTATCCACGCATTTCAGCAACAATCGTTTCTTCAAAATATTGACGGAATGCTGAGAGAAATAAGAAACGGACTTTAGATAAAAATTTGCCATTTTTATTTAAGCGATAGTCAGGATCTAAAAATAAAGTACAAAGCTCACTACAGTTGGTATGGTCATTACTCAAATATAAAGTAGGTAAAGCGTTATAAACACTTAAGGGTTCAGATGCATGAACTTGGGTTCCTACATGAAAGTTATACCAAGGTTCTTTTAAACCAAGTGCAACTTCAATTCCGCAAACACCGACAACTTTGTTGAGTTCAGTATCTTCTAAAACAAATAAGTAAACTTGATCTGCTTTTGGAAGTTCACCTGCTACGGTTTTACAGGCCCGTTCAATACGTGCAGCCAACTTTTCCATATTTGGCTGCAAAGATGTCAAACCAAAACCCGCTTTTTGAGCCAAGAGATAAAGGTCATTAACATCTTTAGGTTCGATGTAACGAATAATCATCATGCTGCTTGTTCATCCTTTTGCATTTCTACAAAGCGAGCAAGCGCACGTTCAAAGCGTTTTATACCTTCATCAATATCAGCAAATGGAATAATTAAAGATGGCGTAAAACGTACAACATTCGGACCCGCAATAAGACTCAACAAACCTTCTTCGCCCGCAAGGTTATTAATGTCTTTTGCTTTACCAGCGAATTGATCTTTTAAGGCACAACCAATCAATAAGCCTTCACCGCGAATCGTTTTAAAGACTTCATATTTTTCATTTAATTGATTTAAAGCTTTTTTATAGTAGTCATGACGCTCTTTAACGCCATTCAGCACTTCAGGTGTATTAATAAACTCAAATACAGCCCCTGCAACCGCACTTGCTAACGGGTTACCCCCATAAGTCGTACCATGTGTACCAACAGAAAAATGCGGTGCAAATTTATCAGTTGTTAGCATTGCACCTACTGGAAAACCACCACCTAGTGCTTTTGCAGTCGTTAACACATCTGGAATAACACCAGAGTTCATGTAGGCATACAGTGCACCTGTACGGCCAACACCAGTTTGTACTTCATCAAAAATCAGCAATGCACCAAACTCATCACACAGTGCACGTAAACCTTTTAAAAATTCAATATCAGCAGGAATAACGCCGCCTTCACCTTGGATTGGCTCAACAATCACGGCACAAGTTTGCTCATTAATA
>NZ_JBWZNA010000016.1:0-89952 GCF_056725885.1 Acinetobacter sp. GRABPA_MV_2 | reverse complement strand
GCATGAGGTTAAGCTTAAGGCTCTACTAAATGAATTTAGTAGTTTGGGTAATGAGTTCTTATTTCTTAATAAAGATTTTGCGAATAACGTCTATCTACCCATCTATAATGAAATAAAATCTATTAGTAGTGTCGGATGGACTGATTCAACCCTAATGACCCCTTCTCTATCTGGAGATGGACAAAAAGATAACTTAGTTCAAAACTATTATAGAGTGTTAAATAATTTTTATAATAATGCTGGTGTACTTGAAGAGATGGATAAAAGAACAGGCCAATATACTTCTAAGTTTTTAAATTATAATGATTTTTATAAATTAATGAATGATTGTTATGAGGAGATAAATAAAATTATAAAAAAACGAATGAGGGCTTAAGTCTTTATTAGAAAAATATTGAACTTTTATACACACTAAATTTTTTAAAACAAATAAGGGTGTTTTTATGTGCTCAAACTATGAACCAATTGCAAAAGATAGAATTCACTTGCTGGATCTGTTTGAGCCAACATTTGAATATAAATCTCATATCTATCCTAACTATGAAGCTCCCCTTCTATTCTCTAAAAATGAACAAATGGAATGGCGATTAGCTAGATTTGGCCTAGTAGCCCCTTGGGTTAAAGATCTTAAAAAGGTCCATAATACTTACAATGCAAGAACTGAGACTGTTCACGAAAAGCCCAGCTTCAAAAATGCTTGGAAGAAAAACCAATTCTGTTTAATACCTGCCGATGTAATTTTTGAACCGAAGTATATTAATAACAAGCCAGAATGGTGGGGAATTTATCGCAAGGATGAAATGCCTTTTACCATTGCCGGCATTTATGAATATGCAGTAGTGAACGGCGAAGAAATCAGATCTATGAGCATGCTCACAATTAATTCTGATCACCATCCTTTCATGAAGCAATTTCATGCGCCAACCGATGAGAAGCGCTCTATTATTGTTATTTCACCAGAACTAAGAGATGACTGGCTGCATTGTAAACATGAAGAAGCTAAGGAGTTTTTCTTAGATATGCCATTAGATGAGTTCGTAGCACAACCTAAATCAGAATTGAAGAAATTCCGACCAAATGCACAATAATGTGCGACAAGTTACGACTAGTCATTATTTATCCACAACTTTTTAAATTTGAAATTTAACTAAGCTCTAGCATATCATCTTGAATATGTTACAAATTCAAGTTAAGGGGTATTTTATGAGCGAAATTGCACCATCCATTATCCAGATAAAACCGTACCTCACACAAGGCGCTGTTTTATCTGAAGCCTTGTTAATCAAGCAAGTTGTACCATCAACACACCTGCTTGTCCCTTACGCTCTTGAAAAAATTTCCGCTGGCTTCCCCTCTCCTGCACAAGACTATATTGACAAAGCGCTCGATATGAACGAGCACTTAATAAAAAATGAAACTGCGACTTTCATTGTCAAAGTCGCTTCGCTCTCTATGCTTAATGCAGGTATTGATATTGATGACGAACTAATTGTCGATCGTAGCTTAGATGCAAAACACGGCGATATTGTAGTCGCACTAATCGATAATGATTTTACTGTTAAGAGGTTAATGATCGATGAAAAAGGCCAATGGCTAAAAGCAGAAAATCCAGAATATAAAAATATCTATTTGCAGGAAGGACAAGAACTAATTATCTGGGGCGTTGTCACCTGCATTATTAAAATGATTAGAAACTCATGAAACATGAGAACAAAGTCTTTTTCTTGATTGACGTCAATAACATGTACGTTTCATGTGAGAGAGTCTTTGACCCAAGTTTAAATAACAAACCTGTGATTGTTCTGAGCAACAATGATGGTTGTGCCGTTGCTCGCAGCAATGAGTCAAAAGCGTTAGGCATTAAAATGGGCGTCCCCCTATTCCAGATCAAAGATATTGTTCAGCAACATAATGTCTTAGTGCTATCAAGCAACTATGCAATGTATGCAGAAATGTCGAGACGTTTTCATACGATCCTTGCTTCTTATGTTACAGATCAAGAAGTTGAACCGTACTCAATCGATGAATGCTTTGTTGATTTCACAGCTTATGAAAAGAACTTTGATTTAGAAAAAGTCGGGCAGCAAATGCGCCAGCAAATATGGAAATGGCTGGGCCTTCCTGTATGTGTTGGTATCGGTAGAAGTAAAACTGAATCAAAGATAGCTAACCATATAGCTAAAAAGAATGCGGGATTTAACAGTGTTTGCGATCTCGTAAATATGGATCCGTGCAATAAAGAATATTACTTCTCACTTATCGATGTTTCAGAAGTTTGGGGAGTTGGCCGTAAGCATGCAAAAAAATTGCAAGGTATGGGCATCAACACTGTTTTAGATCTTGCATGTGCAGAACCACGTGAAATGCAAAAGAAATTTTCTATTGTCATGGCTCGTACTATCTATGAATTGCAAGGCATGTCATGCATTGAGATTGAACATACTCCCCCATCAAAAAAGCAGATCGTTGCTTCTAGGTCTTTCGGTGGTCGTGTAACTGAACTAACGGATCTAAAAGAAGCTATTTCGATGTATGCGCAAGATGCATGTAAAAGGCTACGTGATGAAGAGCTTTTATGCGGATGTATGATTGCTTTTGTACAGTCAAATCCATTTGATCCAAATGTACCTTTTTATAATAAGTCGATTACTGGTTCATTTTCTGAACCCACAGATTGCGCTATTGATTTTGTTAAAGCAGCAACAAGAATGTTGAATGAAATCTATAAAGAAGGGATTAAATATAAGAAGTGCGGTGTTGTGCTAACTGGTCTTGAGCCAAAATCTGGTCATACTTATGACCTTTTAACCGACTTTGAGCACATAGAGAAAAAGGAATGTTTGATGAAAGCTATGGATGGTATTCATAGTAAGTTTGGAAAGAAGAAAATAGGAGTCGGACCATGTTTTGTTCCTGATCGGAACTGGTCGATGAGTAGAGATAAATTGAGTAGGAATCCATTCAGATGGGAGGAATTGTTGACTATTAAGTAATAAGTATAGTAATTAATCTTTTAGATAAATTAAATTTATGAAAATATTTAAGGTAAATTATATGTATAAATATACTTCAAAGTATGTAGCTGATCTTCTTTTTCAAAAAAATATTATTCGAATTGGTACTTTAAAGGGCTTCAGAGAGATGGAAGAAAAACAAGGTATATCTGATCCCTTAGAAGGATCTTATAGGGACATATTTCAAACATCAAATGTTAATGAAAAAAATTATTTTAGTAATCCAAGATTAAGAGAGAATATCAAGCATGCTATTTCAATTGGTCCAAATAGTTCAAATATTCATATTGGCAGCGTAGAAATTAGAACTCATCGACAATCACCCAACTATCTAATTTATTGTATTGCACATACAAAGTCAAAAGACCTATTAGATGAGTTTGAGGGAGCAGAAATATGTTATCAAATTAATAAGCCTGATACTTTTTATCAATTAATTACTTGGGCTTTAGAAAAGAAATTGAATTGTGAAGTTGAGTTTTTAGGGGTGCACGAGGTTTCATATGATGAATATGAACGAAAACGCTCTGATGAAAATTCACTACCAATTCCTCCTGCTTTGACAAAAACTAGTCATTTTTCTCGTCAATGTGAGTTAAGAGCAATTTGGAAGGCTCCAGAAGAGTTTATAAATGATCCATTTTATGATCTAAATATTATAGGACTAAAAAAAACATGTAGCATAGCTGATTTATAAAAAATCTTAAAAATTTAAAAGATCACAATATTTATAAAAAAATCAGCCCTCATTAGAGGGCTTTCACACAAATACCTACATTAACATTGCTATTGATCGTATGCGCTGAGCATCCTGATAATAGGATACATAACATCAAAAACTTAAACATCGATCGGAACCATGTCGACCGTTTGACCAGCCAATTCGTGATGACAGTCAGATAAAAATTGAATCTTCCCGTCAGTCAAAAACAGATGGCATCAGCTTGCTGGATAATGGTCATTAACAAGTAAAGAAGGTTTAAACGTTGGTTTTTCAACGTCTCCGTTAAAAGTCCAGATGCTGCCATTATGATGTGCACCCTCTTTAACATTAAAAGGATGTAAATACTTACAACCAGGGCACTTAAACATATAGATACCGCTGCTCCAGTACTCAAGATAAGGAGTAAGCTCAGTTACTGTTTCTGCTTGAGTCATTTAGATCACCACTCGATTGCTGATCCAACCATAGAAAAATTGTTCCTGGCTTGGATTGCGTTCGCAGATTTCAATGTAACGTTGGCCTTGCATGATATTAAGAACTCGCACTAATACTTTTTCACCTTCTTTCCCGCGCTTGGCCATAAAAGTTTTTAGTGCATTCAGAGTTGCTGGACCATAAATCCCGTCCACTGATAAATCTGGCCACCCTGCTTTACCATTGTTATTTAATAGATTCAAAGCACGTTGTAAAAGTGGCTTTGCAAATCCAGTGCCGCAATTCACACCAGTATCTAGAAGTTCTTCAGCTACTGCAGAAGAAACGATATTCACTTGGTCAAATCGCGGAGCTGTCCAGTACTGCTTTTTATAAATGGCTTGGGCCACATCAAGCGGTAAATCTTTCATGTTGCCCTTAAAGCCGTTTGTACGTGCTACTGCTTCAGTAATACCGAATTTTGTTGCACCTCCTCGATCCGCTGGATTATTTACATACCCGCCTTCGCGTTTAATCAGATCTTCAAGATATTGATCAATATTCATTTCAGTTTCCTTTAGATGTAAAAAACCGCCTTTCGGCGGCATTAACTGTTTTCGATATCTCTTTTGGCTTTCTTAACTTCTTTAATTACTTCGACAATCGTCTTACCTTCTTGTTTATCAATGAAGTTGAAGATCCATCTGACTAAAGCCCAACCGGGTAAACCACAAACAAAGAAAAATCCACCTAATGCAGTCATGCCCCATATATCTGTAACCCACTCATGAAGCCCCCACTTCACAATAATGAATGAACCACCTGCCAAACTCGATACAACCGTACAAATCATCCCAACAGCCCACTCTCTCGGTGAACGTGGCATGCGTGTCATCATCACAACCATTGCAACCAGTGCGATTGCAAGCGTAATCATAATTGCAGCACCGTAAAATTTTAAAAGTGCTGTAAAACCGCTAGTGGAAACTGGTTCCATTTATTTCTCCAGAAAATTTAGGTAATAAAAAAGCCCTAACTTATTAAAGCTAGAGCTTTCAATGATGTATGAGGGGAGCCCCCTAAACTGTATTCTTGTACTCTCTACTAAACACTGAATTAAAGTATCGTCTAAACTCATCTTCAGCTAACTTTCTTGAATTACCTAGATCAGCTTCATAAACAAAATATTCAATTAGATATTTAATTTTTCCAACATAAATATAGTCTTGAACACGTACATACCCATCATCGGTCCGGTATGTATTTTCATTTAGCTGAATCAAAGCACATGAACGAGTACCACCATAAAGTTTAAATAATATTTGCATAATCAATACCTATACTATTTTTAAGAAAACACGGCCACTTGGTGTAATAGTTTTACTAGTGCTTGATGGGTTAAATATCCACACATCAAATGTACCTGTTGCTGTAACTTCAGCAAAAATCTGACATCCTAGTAGCGGAATATCTGCTGTAACTTGCAATTTATCTGATGTAAGTAATCCTGAAATAGTACCTCCATCAATTACCTTTACCTGAGAATTTGCAGGTACTGTTACTACATTTAAAATTAAGCTAGTCGGTCTGGATTCAATTTTTTCAAGAACTGCCGTACCTCCATAAACACCCGCTGTCACAACACGAAGCCTGTTTGTGGCACCAGCCCCAACACCAGCAAGATTAATGTAGTCATTTGACTTGACATTAAGTCCGATTACAGCAATAGGAGTTGAGTAAAATTCTCGAAACATACCATTAGTTTTCTTTGTGACCCCACCTTGTATCGCAGATGAAACCGAACCAGAGGCGACACTATAACTATCTAGAGAGATAGGATCATTCACATCATTTGTGTTACTGATTAAAAAAGTTTGAGTATAGAGAGGATCATTTACATGTATCTCACCTATACTAAAATCTCGACCTAAAGCCCCATTTGCGGTATCTGCAATGCAATAAGCGTTACCATGCTCTTCAATAACAATCTTATCCACTCTACAGTTGATAGAGAGTTTATTTGTTACTCCGGTCCGGTAGGCATTGTTTGTTGAAGTTATGCCAAAACGTCGTAACACTAATTTTTTTATCAGGACATTTTTTGGCAAAACTGATGCTGTAGTACCAGAACCTTCAATAACAAGAGGATTTAACTTTGAATCAGTGACAATCAATTCATCAATAGTGATATCGTGACCAAGATTTTTAGCAGATAAGCCTGAGTAGAATTTTGTAGCTTTTGCAACGCCAATGTTCAACCGTCCCTTTCCTGTCCTTCCGCCTATAGCTAGATTTGATGAAACATTCCTTGTGTAATCACCTGTAACGTCCATGTAATCAATATCTAATTCAATCTGAGCAAGATAGTCCTCATAAATAGGTGGTATAGGAACATTTGTAGTATCGTCATTTGCACCATACAAAGCCCATGGGATTAAATCCACTCCGTATGCGAATGTTTTTCCCTCCACTGTTCCAATTTTAAGTCTTCGCATTTTATGGGCTTTTTCTTCACTAGAAGCATATGCAAAGCCTAAATCACCAGGCGTAATAACAATGAGCCCCTTATCAGTTTGAGAGCTATCGAGAAGATTCCCATTTACTTTTTTAATTTCAATATCATACCCTGCGGAAATACATACAATTGCACTTACATCATTAGTGTCACAAGTTAAATTCCCAGTCACAATTTCATCAATAATACAGTCATGTGGATGAGTTGTTGGACTGTAGTTTGCAACATGTCGGTATGTACCATTGTCATTGTAATGCTGAGTGAAATTCCCCCAGTGGGCCATGAATACGCGAGCGATAGCATCAGTGTCATCACATACTATTCGCTTTCCTCGAACTAAGCTTGCACCACCTGCCATAGCCAATCCGGTGATATTTTTATGTCCACCTTTAAATCTTAATGTTTCAAAATAAAATCCACGGACTTGAGGAGTAATATTATTAAAACTATCTAAACGTACATGGCATTTTTCCCCCCATGGATTTGTAGTAGGAATCCCCATATCAATCGTTAAATCTCCAGTTAATTTGACGTTTGATCTCGGCGCAAGTCCAGATGCTGTTTTACTTGCTAAAGCATCACCAACTTGCTCGATTGTTGTAAAACAACTCAACCAAGTAAGATTTTCTGGCAAAACAAACTCTTGAGATAGTTTATAAGTCTTATTCTTTGTAACTAACGTAGCGTTATTAAATGCTGCAAATTCTGCTGCCGCAACAATGTCATCATTAAAATGTTCAGGAAATACAAACATTGTTTTAAGGCGAAGATTAATCATTGCCTGATTTTCAAGACCGTCCTGTACTAATAGCGCAGTCCATCCATTCGCTCCAGCTCCAGCAGCTGCAGCGGCTTCAATAGCATCATTAAATGCAGAAGTCCGCTCATCAATCTTTTGGTCGAGAAATGTGAGAGTTTCTAAAGCTTCTTCAATAGTGATTTGACCATCAGCTGCAACTTTCTCTAATTGGGCCAATACTTCATCAATTGTTGTTCCATCAACTTTTAACTCAAGAAGAGAAAGCACTTTGCGTAAAATAGCTAGAATATCTGCTGAATTATTAACATTCGCTAATACCGCATTCCAGTTTGTTGCCATATCAAAATCTCCACGCAACAAAAAACCGCCGGAAGGCGGTTAGTAAAATGTTTGTCAAAAAGTTAGTAAAAGACGACTACCGTACAAATCTGGGGAGTATAAGGACCTTGAGTGTTATCACCACCATAGGCCCCCATTAAACGGAACTTTGTTTTTGTTCGAACAAAGTCAGCACGTTCCTGCAGACTTACTGCATCGGTATTATTGCTAGAACCGGTACAAAGTAATCCAAAGTCTGTATCTGGAGCAGCCGAGGAAAGGGTAAATTCAATTTGACCTCCCCCAACATTTGAAACGGAGGAAAAACCAGAGTTCTTGACGATTTGATAAGATGAGCCATTTAACCGAATTACAGCAATTGCCTTAATCCCTAGAGCAGCCTCGAAAGTAGTTTCAATACTAATATCTTGTGAACCATCAAATGTTTGACTTCCTTTAACTACTCCAGTAAAAGTAATTTTTCTAGCGGTTTTTAATTTCTCTGCAGAAACTGCACTAGCCTCCGCATCAAGCTTTCCATCAATAATTTCATTGATCTTTTTGGTTATTGAATTAAATAACCAGTTAAACCATTGTCTTGCAGGTTTCTTGTTTGATGGGAAGCCATCCAACAATGTCAATTCATCAATATTTTTTGGCCCATTGAGGCTAAATTCTTCTAACTTATCCATCTATTAATTCATCCAAAAATATTAACTCAACTCCGCTTGGTAAGGGAAACAACAAGCGAACCAGCTCTTTATCGATAGGTTGAAATTCAGCAAGAAATTCAAAGGTAACGGTCATATCCCTGTTGTCCTTTAATTTGAAAGGAACATCAGTTAATAACTTGCAAATTTCAAATGCGTCATCAAGGGTGCAATCACAATTGTTAAGTAGGATCTTAGCTTTGACTACATTGGGAAGCTTTTCAGGTGATATCGTCTCTCCCCTGAAGCTATTCATCCCTGATTCACGCCAGTACCCGCCAATCTCAGGGTTATCAGTCTCCCCAAAAGTTAATGACTCTGGTTGGTCTGAAAACCCAAAGAAAGGCAGCGGTACCGTATTGGGTACTACTGTAGGTGCACCTACCCACTCGGCCAATATTGTTAACTGGTCACCAGATGCAGAATCTAAATCAAATTTTTCATGCAGTGTTTTAAGCACATTCATACAGTCAAGTATTGGCTCAATTGACACTTGAACTGTGCTCTTAAACTTGGGTTTGGTTCTGTGTTGATTGATTATTAAATTTAGGTAATCCTCTGTCTGCATCAAGCACCTCCGGTTACACTAATTTCAATATCATCAGAATCACAAAATGCGACTTCATTGAATGCCAACGTGTAATCACCTATTTTTGGCGATCCATTAATAATTAGTTGAATGCTGTCTAACTCATATGTTCTTGCTTCTAAAGCACCATACAAACCCGCTGGCACATAAAGCTTATTAAGACTTATACGATCACCAATATCGAGTTGGTTTACATAGTCAGCAATTGCATATTTGACCTGTTCACCAATATCAACTGTGTAATCTGTTGTTGTTCTTAAATTTAACTTTAGTCCCACAACAACTTGATTTGGACGCCAATATTGAATTTCTACAGGATCACCGTAAACGGTCGGGCGAACCACAGTTGTATTTCCGTACAGATCACAACCGGGTGCCTTCTTTACTCGAATCGTCTCAGCAATCAATTGATCATCTCCACCCGCTACGACAACGGCCAAAGAGTTTGGCGGCAAGCCTAGCGGATCATTAAATGATTTTTGATTTTCATAAACCTTACAACGGCTCACACCATCAAGACTAAATAGAGCACCTAAAATCCCCTCTGTATATGAACGCGAAGGAATGGCCGTTGATAATGCTTGGCGTTGACGTAATTTAGTATTGCTTTCGACCGGAGCACCTAAAGTGGAAGCCTGAGGATTGTTTACGGATTGCCAACCACGTGTAGGTGTTGAAATAGTAGTAACAGCATTGGGCAGCGCTAGAATTGCTCCAGCTTTTTCAGCTATAGCAGATACAATAATTTCCCCTTCAGTTGGGATAATAATCTGTGCCGGCAATAACCAACGATTATTATTTTTGTCGCTCACAATACCGTTATTAATGATTGTCCCAGCAACACCAACCAACACCACCGAAACACTTGATTGTGTGGCCACAGCACGGCGAATACCGTTAATCTTTACATTACGTGATAGCGCATCAGTATCGGCAGTACTTGGTGACATAGAGTTATAAGCATTTATAACTTCAGCATTACAGTCAGCAATTGCACGTGCAATAACTCCAATCCACTGACCGTCTTGACTATCGTTTTCCAAGTAAACATCGTGGCCGTAAATTCCTCGGTACTTATCCTTTAGATACTCGACAATTTCACTATAAGTTGCAGCTGTAGCACCATACTGATTAATTACAGGGGCTATGCTAGTTAATGCCATCTTTAAATCTCCCCTTGTAAATTTGCCGAACCGTAGATCGTTGTAATGGTTGATTGAATCGATAGCTTTCGTGTTTCACCATCAAATTGACTATCAAAAGAATCGACTCTTAAAACACCCTGAGTACTTAAAATTCGCTGTCGAATCATGAGTTCAAACAAATGGTCGGTGAATTTCCCTAAAACATCAGTGGTCCATCCTGTGCCGTCTGAAGTATCAGCAAACCATTCACCTACCCAAAATTTAAGGCGGGTCATTACCGCCTGCGCTACACCCTCAGGTGTATTTATATGGAAATTGTTTTGACCTTGGCCAAAGCTATAATCCCCATCATCATCTAGCTTTCTATAGCGCATAAAAAAAGCCGCCTTTCAGCGACCCCTCATTTATTTATGGTTTTGGTGGACCAGATTCACCATTACCCGGTTGTACTTTCGTATGGCCATGGCTAGAGCCAACATCAATATCGTTATTTTTTAACGCCCCTAAGACACCTAATCCTTCTTTCATTTCAACTGGGCAATTAAAAGATGCCTTGGTACCGAAAAACTCTAATTCACCTGCATCATTTATCCGGATCTTGGCATTACCTGCATCATTTCTTAATTCAACCGCATCAGTGGCCACACTATTTAAACGTTTAGGCTGTGATTGCGGCGCAAATGTAGCGAAGCCATCAGATAGATCATGCTTGCGGTTTTCAAACGGTGGTTGGATCTCACCACTCTGCCACCATAAATCAATGCATCGAGATGAAAAATGCACTAAACACTCATCCCCCTGCTTAACTGGAAATGTTAAAGCAAAGCCTCCAGCCTTAGGCCAGCATACTGGAACATCAGGCAATGGTTTAATTGTTACCATCTCAATAGATCCATCTTCTTGCATTACAGGAATTTGAATGGCTGGTGTAACAGTCACTGTTTGCTTATCTGGATCATAAGAATCAACAATACAAGGTAAATTGGTCCAGACTACGGCCAAGGCTGATTTAATCGCGTCATTAATGATATTCAGTAAATGAGGCGATCTTTCGTTATTACTTAAAGCCATATTCAATCCACCGCCAAAATAGTGATACCAGATTTAGGAACTACAGCACCCTGACCAACTGCAACAAGACTTGTATACCAATCATCGCCGCGTGTATCTCCGTAATGCTCTACCGCTTTAATGATGTAAATGCCATTAATGCCACCAGCTGTTTTAAGGTCCTTTTGTGCCTGGTCTTGCCCTTGAGTTTGGTAATCGATATCAAAAGCCTGTGTTTGGATGCTTGTCGTATCAACATGAATTCGCCCACCACGGCGCAATTGTGGATTGAGCAAGCAATTCACCATTAGCCCCTCTGTTGTGAGTTGAGGCATGCCAATCATGCCCGAGCTGGCATCCATTTCAAAAACTGAGTCAAGTAAAAAGCTACTGATACCAACCATGTACAGGTACTCATCATCAATAAAGTATTCTGTGTTGGTATCTTTGCAAAACTGTCTGATCTGCTCGTCTAATGAACCGAACATTACTTTGCCGCGAACATATTTTTGATCACTCAGCTGCGGCAGTTCGCCTGTTTCCACTCCATTCGCTTGATACTCTTTTGCGAGCTCATTCTTGACTTGATCGACTGAGGTACCAGCTGCAATGGTTTTATTAACCAACGCATAGTTTTTAGCTTTATCACCAGACTGAGCCAGAATGCATAAAAAGGTATCTGTCGGGCTTTCTCGTCCACGGCGATATTGGAATGTTGAACCTTTGAAAATTGTGGCCAACTCTTCACCGTAACCAGCCTCGAAAGTGACCATCGCTCCCACGTTGGAATTATCCTCGCCAGCAAGTCGATTCATTGTATCGACTGATAAGTTATAGATATAAAACTCCGCTGCTTTGGGTGTTTCAGCTGTAGGTTGATTAATACGAAATACAATCCGCATTTCTGATAAATCTAATGCCTCTGGCTCCCCATATTTAAGCTGGACGGTTAGCCGGCAATTTCGCTTCCATTGTTCAGTCATTTAAGGATCCTGCCAAAAAAGCTTTATGTGGGTGCCTAAATCACTAAATGATTGGCTCTCATCTTCATTGAGGTTTTGAACGTACATAGAACCGCTAATTACATGGCTAAAAGGGCTCAAAATATCGATACCTGAGACTAACGGAATACCTAACGCAACAGGCTCAGAATTAGTTTGAAAAATATCTAGGTACCATCGTTTTCGATAAACAAGTTTGAGCTGGTAATTCACCTTGTTCAGTTTGATAAAAAACTTTTGGTTGCGATCGAGCAAAGGGATTTCATACAAAGCCATGTTAAAAACCCCATTCGTATGCGCCGCCAGCTTGACCTAAGCCAGTTACTGAACTAATTAGCGATTTATCAACCTCTTTAGGTTGCTTAGTGCCTGTATCCACAACATCTGAGGTAACTTCTGGATTCTTCTGTTCAGCAATTGAAACGAGTGTTTCTTTGGTTGAAACAATAAAAACTTTTTTAAAAACAATATCGATCATTAAAGCGTTTTCGGAAGTTTCATCAGTGACGTTCTTTAATGATTTAATGAGCATGTCTGTATAAAGGCGTTTTCCCGTAGAGATAACAAGCCGCTGACCTTGTAAAGCTTGTAGTCCTTGGTAAATCCCCAATAGAGACAAATCAGAGCCGATAAACGTATTACCAATAAGTCCATTCATTTTGCCAGCACTTTCAGACCAGCCAATCTTCATTGTTACTTCTGGCGGAGCTTTATAGCAGTGGTCAGAAATCGGTGAACCCTTTTCTACTGGATGCTCGGTAATAACAAGCTCATCAGAAAGATTTTCCTCAATCACCACATCAGCAAATAAACCCATTATCGAACGATGGCCACCAAGTAAGAGGGAGCCAACTGTTTCAGTGATAGCCATGCTTTTCTCCAGGCATAAAAAAACCACTTGTGAAAGTGGTTTTTTTAAAAATTATTAACTTATTTTCAGTGGAAGCGCGATTTCCAGTGATGCTTTATGCAATCTTTCCAATTCCTCAGTCCATAACTCTTCATGAATTAATCTATTTTTAATTTCTAGATATTCATCCATAGAATGAATAGTTGCAGAAACTGTTGCAGAATAAGGTTTTGATGATTGAGCCATCAATAAAATATTTTTGAATCTTCTCCTTTTATGATGATCAAGTCTTTCTAACTCAAGAAAGTCCTTATATATTTCTTTTAAGCTTTTAATAGCTATGGATGTAATTCTAAATCTTTTTACTAAAAGATCATCTTCATTTAAATCAATTATATTTTCTGTATCTTCACCTAATACAGTACTGCCTAAAATTAAAAATTTATCTAAAAATAGTTCAGTTCTAGGATCATTTACATAGGGGTTAATAATCAATTTATCTTTCGCACTTTTTGTACCATTACATCTTTTACATGAAGGCAATAAATTATCCCAATCCACTACAAGTTCTGGTGATGCTTTTTTATGCTTAAAGTGCTCAACTTCCATATAAATGCCAGGATCAGTAACTACAGTTTCACAATATGCACATTTTCCATTAGAACTTTCAGATAATGGAGCTTTAATTTTTGCATGATTCCATACTGATTCTTCAGTTTCAGAATATTTAGTTGTTAGTTCTGCAACTTTATCATCAGAAAGATAATCAGGTTTTGCACCTTTTATTAATTTAATCATGGATTACTCTCCAAGACTAAGAAGTTGTATTTTGTAAATTTCAATTAATTCATTTTCTGGGTGGAGCATTTTTTTAAGTTTATTAAAAGCTATTTGTGCAACTTCATAATTATTCTTTTTATATGCATTAATAAAGGATTCACGGGTTTCGATATATTCTGGAGTTTTTAACGAACCCATTCCCATTACATATTTTAAAACCTCTTCAACGGTCCAGCCTAGATATCCATATTCTTGATTTTCTAAATTCCTTTTATGCACATCATCGCCTAGTCTTTCTAATGCAATAACTTCACCTTTTAGGGCAGTTTGGATAACATGAGGGCTATGAGTGGTTAATATGAATTGGGCATTTTTGAATACATCTTTTAAGATTCTACTTACCTGTTCTTGCCATTCAGGATGTAAATGAAGCTCAATTTCATCGATTAAGACAATACCGTCAAACTCTTCTGCTCGAATCCGATTATCACGAAATCTAAATTCAATTTCTCTAATGATTCCAAATAATATTGATATTATTGATTTGAATCCTGAGGATAAGTACTCATAGATAATATCTCCACTTGGCGTATTAACAATAATATCAAGACTATCGGGATCAACTGTTTTGAAAGAAAATTCCTTATTTAATTTTGAGAAACAACTTTTGGCAAGTTCAAAATTATGTATTTGCTCAGGTTTTAAGGAATTTGGAACATTTGCAAATACAAACTTATTTATAAACCATGATTTAGTTGAGGTATGATGAATACCAAGCATAGAAAGCTCTGCGGAACGACTGATATCTACAATATCATCCTTAGCAATGGCACCTAGATTTTCATAATAAAAAGTTCTATTCGTTTTTAAATGAATAATTTTATTTGAAAGATCTGAACGACTATTAAAGCGACATTGTTCTAATGGATTGTATACATCGATATTTAGAGTATCAGAGATATCTTCAATGTCCTCAAATTGAAGTGTATATTTTATTGATCCAGTTTCCGAATTAACATTTTTTTTTAATAGTTGTGAATATCCATGAGTAAATATATGGGCGATACTATCTATGATTGTAGTTTTTCCAATACCATTTGGACCGCAAATGATATTCATTTTTGGATCAAAATTATCTAAAGTTAATCTTGGAATTCCCCCAATATTTACTATTTCAAGCTCTTTAATTCTCATGAGTTTAATACCTATTTAAATAACTTCTTGATTTTAACGCGTTCTATAGCAAGTATCCATCTTGCCACTCACTTGCTTATAACAAAGCCAAGCATCTTCTTTATACTCTTTAAGTTCATTCTTAGTCTTTTTATCACGATAGTACTCTTTAGCTTCCATTAGCTCATCTGAGTCACTACCCATGGATATAGATCTATCTTCACTATCAGGATTCATTGTTGACTCTTCAATTAAGTATTCTTTCTCACCAATTGTAAGAAGCGTATACATTCCACCCGCACCGCCACCAGAGGAAACAATACATCCTTTAGTAATATTCTTCCCATCCACTACAAAGCACTTTCCAATACGGTCAGGATTTTCATGTGCAAATGCTGCGGCTGAAATTAGAAGAGAACTTAGTAAACAAGTAATAGTTTTCATGGAAAATAATCCGTTTCTTATTTAAGATTAATTAATTTTTAAAAATCAGATTATATCCATGAAAAGATTACTTTTAATAACTTTAACTACATTTTTTAGTATGAGTACTTTTGCTGATTGCTCTAAAACTAAAACTTCATTTGAAGCACAGAAGTGTTTAAACCAAGAAGTTAAAGCTTTAAAAACACAACTTAACGCAACCTATAAAAAAGCATATGAGACAACCTCAGCAAAAGAAGAGTTAGATAATGCCCAAAAACAATGGTTAAGTTTCAAAGAAAAACAATGCGGTGATTTTGTTGTTGCGGATACACAAGGAAGCCCAGCAACTGTTGAATATGATTTAACTTGCCAATCTATTCTTTATAAACAACGCATCTCATTTTTAAAGGAATTATTTAACCAATAAGCCCTTTAGCATTTCTAGCCATCTGAACCATTGTATTTTCATTGTTACGTTTAACCAAACTAGCTGTCTCCTTAGGATTATTCGCCTCATTAATCACCATGTCAGTTTTATGAGTTTGGTAAATAGTAATATTCTTTGAGCTAGAATTAGCCGAATTCAACTGATCCTTATAAGGATTACTTGAATTTGGCACAGCAATATTTTTAATGCTGAGATTTGAAAAATTATTAGCTCCCAAAGCACTATTCACACCTAAAGAAATGGCAAAAGGTTTAGGCATTTTATGCTTATCAGCAGTAGGTGTCCCATGCACATGTACAGCTTTACCTGATCCAAAAACTTGTCCCGTTTCTATTGCCTGTTTCTGCACCTCTCTAACCCATTTCTTAGTTGAACTACTCGCCTCACTTAAATAATAAGGATTAGCATAAGAGACATTTTCACCAACTATAGACTCTTGCCCAGCTGCTCGTTTGGCAACATATTCACGAACAAACTTTTCCATACGCTTAGACACTCTTGACATTGGAACTTTATCGACACTTCCATATGCACTTTTTCTAGGTGCATTAATGTCTGAAAATGCCCAGCGTTGATTAACAACACCTTTAACGCCTTCCCCATACTTTCCAGAAGCCACTCGATTCAAAATTGTATCAACTACTCCAGCAGCTTGATTCTCAAAGTCCTTACCTTTCAAAGAACCTACTACTTCAGTAGACGCAACTTTCATAATATCTACAATATCCTGTTCGGAAAGTTGCAAAACTCTTCCACTTTTTGCAGTAGAAACTGAGCTCTTAATATTACTTATTGTTGTCTGAGTTGCATTAACCACAGCAGCTGCACCAGTTTTAGCAGCTTCAGTTACTGCTGCAACAGTTTCTTTTGCTGTACCTGCTGGATCATCAATTGCCTTAGTGACAAACTCTACAGTTTTATCTTTTAGGTTTTTGATTAACTCAGCCAATTCCTTAATGCGGGCAATCGCCGTTTCAATTCCACCTTCCCATTTAGACCAATCGATAAGGCTTTCACCACCATTTTTCCAAGTTTGGTAGTCATCCCACAATGCAGCAATAGCAGCGGCAAGCGCTAATACAATACCGATAGGTGAAGCCAAGAAAGCTAAACGTAACGACTTGATCAGGAAAAGTAGACCTTTCAACATTGGCAGTACTGAGGCCAATTTAGCAATTGTTCCAATAAACCCACCAAAGATGACGGCGAGCAAAGCAAACTTTAACCCTGTGGCCAGAATTGCTTTAAACCGTGGATCTAGTTCAGCGAACCAAGCTATAGCACTTCGCAAAAAGTTATTGATCATCTTCAGGATTGGTATAAGTGCCTGCCCCGCGGTCATTACAACAACTTCAGTGATGGCCTTAGTTGTCATCGTAATATCACGGAACTGGACCATGAACTCTGTACCAGATTTAGTTAGCTCATCAGTTAAACCAACGTCCTGCCGTAATTTCTGGTATTTCTCCATGTTGCTGATGAACTTATCATCACGCATGGCCATAAGTGTATTTTCATCAATACCTAGTGAACTTGCGTAAGCATTTGCTTGGTAGTAATCCATGCCTTTCATAGTCTTTGAAAGGTCTTTCATTACTTCCACACGGTCACGTAATTGGCCGTTACCATCACGGGTAGCAACCCCCATGCCTGTTAGCATGCCTTCATAACCGGGTGAATTACGCATTTTCTGCGAAACATTCTCAAGCGACTGTAATGCATTTTGAGCATTACCACCCATTTGTGAGATTGCATCACCGTAGGCTCTAATATTTGATGCAGATGCGCCAATACGTTGAGATGAGTAATACAGCTTATCGAGTTCGCTTGCTGTCTTTGCTACTGCCACAACTGCACCTGTTGCCAAAAGCAAAAGTGTTTTATGTAGTAATGTAGCTTTTAGCTCCACCCCTTTGAGGGCATCGCCCATTTTTCTAGCGCCTTCATTATCCGTAGAAAAACCCAAGGACACTAAGAAATCACGAATAACTGTATCGCTCATGTTTATCTCAACCTTTCTTTTGATCGTTAAATCTTTCAAGTAAAAGCTGGTTATCTGCCTGCACATCTAATGCATCGTTCATCAATGCAATATCAGCTAGATCTACAGTTCCATCTTTTAAAGACTCAAAACGACAAAGACCACGAATCACCGGCCGTAAAAGCCAATCTTCGTGGTCTGGTAAATGCATAAATTTTATGTGGGTTGTTTCTTGCTCAATGCCTGAGTAAGCAACCCTTGAATAAAATTTCCCAAGTTAATACGAATCACTGCAATTGTTAGCGGGAGGATGTGTTCGATACCTAAGTTATCGAACATCAAAGCATCTTTAACTACTAATCGTGCACCATCGCGTGTAACGACAGATAAGCACTTTTTCATAACGTAGTTAGCATCTTCTTCGGGCATCTTCGCGAATGCATCGATAAAAGGCTGAATTGCTTCACCAAAACTATTTAGATCAAAATTCTCTAAAGCGCTTAAATCTGGATTATCCGGATCATCACCAAACTTATCTAAGAGATCCATTACATTGCTTTTCAGAATCTCAGTCATGAAAGGAACAATCGTAGGAATAACCGGTGCAATTTTTCGCGATACGTGAAATTGATCAAAAGCATCTAAGCGACCAATTTCGTAATTATGATTACCAATTTGCATTAGTCATAAGCTCCTAACTTTTGATCGATCTTGATTGCATCAAAAGCCCACTCGTTAAATTCTCCGACTGTCTTATAAGCTAGATCAGCATGTTTCTTAAAAGCACATTTCGTGGCGGTCGCATTGTCACCAGATCCGGTATGGTTCAGTGTGATAGTGTTCTTACCCCACTTTTTCGTGCTTGAGCGTTGAATGTGGTAAAGATTGGAGAGCTTGGCATTAACTGGCGATGTTTTTAATAATCGTACAGTCACAGTGCCAGACTTATTGGCACTTAATGAATGCATCCCTTCACCATCAGCGCCAATAGTCATGGTGTTAGCATCGCCAGCCATCGCAATGGTAATACCTTCATCTGCAACGCCCGCACCGTAACCTAGGTCGATTACCCCATCGTCACTGGCAAGCGTGCATTGAGTATCCATAAATGAATATGTAGACATATTTTCTTGTCCTTATTAGCGGTTAACTGAGACAAGCACATCAGAGAAATGTGTTGCACCAGCCAATTTGATTGCGATTTGGAAAACTGGAGATTTACGCGCCTCACGTTCAGATTGAGCTTGATCATCTAAACTATTGGCAAAGACGTAATATCCTTTTGGAAGATAGTCACCAGTTTCTAAGGCCCCAAAAGAATCACCATTCCACTGACCGGGGCCAATAAGCCCGTTCGTTACTGCTTGCTCTAATGCTCGCTCAAGCACCGTACATTGACGATTTACGCCACTCTCTAGCTGTGGAACTTTGGTTGGTGTAGTGTAAAAAAGATTCCACAGTGCCGTTTCTAAATGGTTTTGCAACCAATCAAGACCATGACGCTCATCAATGAATGAGCCATCACACATAACGCCTTCTTGTAAAATAGCCGTGTCATTGTTGTATCCAGCAAATACATTGCAGTTTTTTGCATTCAAGGCTTTCGCTTGTGAGACTTGCAAGTCTTCAGCTTCTACACCCGGAAGTTGTTTAAACTTCAATGTAATGGTGGTGTTTGTGCCATTAAAGTTGACGCTAAAAGCTCGTCCAAATACCGAAGCGGCTGCATGTGGGGTATCACCAGAAAAGATAGTAAATACTCGGCCATTGTTGGCTTTGCTTAGTTTATAAGCCAGATCAGTTGTGCTGGTACCATCCAAAGCTAATGCGTTTGTAATTGTCTGGCCATAAATACGTGGTGGATTTGCAGCAAGAATAAAATCTCCTACTGCCTCAACATCAGCGTCCGAGATTGGCTCAGCGATATCTAATCCATACCATTTAAGGGATTTGTCAGCTAAATACGTAATCGCATCCATTAAAGGTTCTGCAGCATAACCATTCACTGGTACCGATGCATGACCAACTGTTAAGCCCATCAATGACGAAACATCTGTGCCAGTTGCATTGGCAATAGCGTAAGAAATCGTTGATGTGGTACCAGTGGTTAATGATGTAATTTCAAAGCGATTGTATACATCGTTCCAAGTTACTGAAGCGGTACCGAGCTTTGTGGTTAATGCTGAAGCTACACCATTTAAATTAGTCACGGCTGATAGATTCAATGCAGTGACAATTTTTTCAACACCATCAATGGTGATTTTCATCGAACCATCAGAAATAGCTGTGAAGTTTGCAATATCTCGCTGGGCTGAGGATAGAACAGCACCTTTTAAAACGGCCGAACTTGCAGCCTTAACCCAACGGCCAATATATAAAACTCGAGGTTTAGGCACTTGCCCAAAGTACTTTTGTGCCGCTTTGTATTCTGGTGCATCAGTTCCAAAATCTAATGCTACTGGCGTTGGATCTGAATATTCACGTATACGCTCAACTGGATCTACTACGCCATCGGTAGCCCCCAATACAAGCAAAGAGCCAAAGCTACGCGGCCCCGCTGCTAAAGCCGCCAAACTAATGGAGACATTAACAACATCAGAGGTGGACAATGTCATGGTTACTCCTAAGTCTGGGTATTAATCCCAGAGGTGTCTAAAAGAGGAAGAATTGGATATGTCCTAGCTGTCTTACGTCTAAAATTAGCTACGACATCAAAACGGTGGACATACTGTTCATTGATAAGATCAGGCGCGGTTGTAACCCGCCCAATTCCGATATATTTGATTTGATGCTCTTTAAGCTGCGATATGTTTTGTGGAATGGCACAACCATCGATAAATAACTTTGCAAAGTGCTGGCCGTTGTTCCCATAAAAAGAAAGGAAAACCTCAAAATCTTCGTGACGGACAGATTTAAGATTTTCCTGATTTTGGGAGAAGTAAGGCCCATCGTCAGACAGTTGGTTTTGAACTCCGAACGCTACCCAATCAGTACCGACCTCTGGTATAGAGGGCGGGATGATTTGAAAGCGAGGGCGAACATATTCACCAGCGATACCCGTAATCGAATGGATAAACTCTTGCAAAATATCTTCTAAAGTCTGGTCATTAGGCACAGTTCCACCATCAGGTGATAAATAACCACCTGTTGCGGATGTATTCATGATTTAGCCTGTGACTGGTTTCAGGATACAGATAGCTTTAATAAAGCCGTTCCCATACTGCGTATTAGATAAAACTTGATGAACAATATAGTTTTTACCTTGCCATGTAATCTCATCCGCTTGATGATCTTGATCACCCGGAATAAGTACAAATTGAGTATGAATATTGATTGCTCCCTTAATAATGGTACCGTCTGGCTTTCGATCTAACTGAAAACCATTATTGGTTGTTACCACAGCATTAAAGGTGTGATTGGTGATAGTTGTTTGAGCACGACCATTGCTACCCACAATTACAGCTGTTCGCTTACAAATCAGACCACTGGACATAAAATCAGGATCCTGAAGCACATCCGATACATCTAGAAATGGCATCTATTCCCCCTTTTTTCGGATTACGTAAGTAATTGAATTACGTAATTGACCAGTATCAATCAATGGTTTTGTTCTGGTTTTACCAGCCCGGAGACGTGCATTAATGGTAGCTTGAGACAAAGGGGTGAAAGCCGCAGTCGTTATATAGTGCCGAACACTGTTTTGGGCAGTCATGCCCGCTATGTGTAAGAATCTATTAACTCCAGCCAAATTACCTTTCAAGCCCTCATCAGCAGCTTTGGTTAATTGCTTTGCCGTTAGATCGTTTACTGCCTCTACACCCGGTACAAGAAAAGGACGGGCAGGCAAATTCATTGCTGGTGATCCACTTTCATGTAAATACCCAAGCTGCGCATTAGTCATATCTGCATCAGATCTAGTTTCACCGTGTGGAATACCGATTAACACTTCATGTTGGGTTAGAACCTGAATAGCCTCAAATATGCCTGCTAATCCTTCCCCTGTAACTTTTACACTCAAAGCTGAAACCCTCCAGCGCCAACTATCTGGATCAACATAAAGAACTGAATGCCGTAGCTTGTCTGGTTCCAATATCCTGCATCAGTATAAAGAATCCCTGAAACATCCATTGATTTAGAAACACCATCAACCGCCTTGGCCGTTTCATTTCCTACAACCTTACCAGCAGCACCAACCGTAGCTAATGCAGCGTTACGGGCAAATAAAGCCAAATAGTGAGCAATAAAAAAACTCAAGCCTTCATCGTAGAAATTAACCCAACGATCTTCAGGCAAGAGCTTTTTACCCAAGTTCAAATAAAAGTTGAACTGGCTAGACGGATACCGTGCAGTATCCGCAAACTCAGGCATGTTCTGCCGAAAGGTTGATTCATCTAACATGGTTACTTAGCCTTTGCTGCTGGTTCTTTAGCTTTCTCGTCCGGTGAAGACTGTTCTTGCTGAGCTTTAGCCAAAAGGACGTTAAGATCATTAATCTCCTTATCCTTTTCCTTGATCTCACCAGCATGTTTATCAATTTGCTCTGTGGCTTTATCAAGTTGAATTTGCATTGCTGCAATTTCGTCATCCTTTTCCTTGATCAAGCCTTCAAGCTCATTGGTGTATGCCGCATTTGAAGGAATTTCCTGAGCGTGGGCTTTTACAAACCAATGATCAGCAATTGCTTGATCAACTTCTTGCAAACCAGCTTCTAGCTTCAGAGTTTGTGGATTACCGTTTTCATCTTTACCTAGATTCACGGTCAATTGTTTTGAAAGCAGAATTTGTACTTTTTTACTCATTGTCTAGATCCTTATAGCCCATCACCGTAATACGCTGTTTCCGGGTAAACCCACTCAACAACACCAAGACGACCAAAATAGGTAGTCAATTGACGTAAATCGCGATATTCAATAGGAGTGCGCTGTAAAGGCACCATTGGGAAGCGAACACGATGCTGTGCTTGTGTATAAGCAAGCATACGGTCTGTACCACCAGCTCCACGACCAACACACCATTTAGAAGGTTGAATATCTAAAGGACGGCCATTTTTGGCATTACATAGTGAATTAAGCTTCAAGTACTCAAGGATTGAGATATTGCCTGCATCAGAAACTACACGTGAAACAAGGTAGCCAAATTGAACTGGCGGCAATAGCAACTTATCAGGCACGACTGCAAATGCCGATGCGATCCATGCGTTATTCAGGATAAGGTTTACATCATCAAGAATTTCTTGAACGGTAGCTGTTGCCCATGAGGTGCCAACGTTTGTAGCTCCCACTTTTGACGAGTTAAGCAGCCCCTCAACACCAAGCATACTGTCACCGATATAGACCTGCTCATCTACATCCATATTGTGTTTTAACAATAGACCTGAATATTTTTGAGTATCAACTGGGCGGCCCACTTTGATAGCTGACTCCAGCTCTGGAATGGTCCAACCAATTTGCATAGCCCAAAGTGTTAAAGGCTGTGCGGTTTTACCAATATCCAACGCAATACCTTGAATAGCATCCGCATCTTTACCTACCCAAGCTTTACCACCCGGAGAAGGCCCGCCAGCAGCAGCAAAGGCACTATTAGTAAATGATGATGTTTCATCCGCAATAGATACGTCTGAGCGCAAATCAATATCGCGTGACCATGTAACATCAGCCAATGGATCATGAATCGTTTGGTCTAAACGCTCCAATTCCCCAACTAAGAATGAGCCAGTACTATCAACAGTACGTGCATCAAATGTCATCATCTGGTCACGCGTCCGCGCACGTACCGGCATTGCTGTTGTTCCCAATGCTACAGCTGCTGCCATGTTTGTAGCTAAGAGTAATTTACTCATATCGTGTTTTCTCCAGACACAAAAAAACCCGCCTATAGCGAGCCGTGTCTTAATTTAGATTTTTAGATGTTGTATGAAATTTCTACATTGCCTTGAGCATCTGCGGCATGCATAAACATTGCACTTGGTAATGCAATTGAATTTGCCCCATCAGCCACAGCCTCAATACCACCAACTGGCTTAGCTTCTGTACCAGCTCCGATACGCACGTATACAGTACCGCCTTTAGTGGCTGTTCCAGCATTACATTTAACCGTCATATAACCACGGCGCAGAACATCAGTAATACCAGTTGCCAAAGGCACAGCTTTGCCCAGCTCGTTCTGTGCTGTCTGTGTTGGATAAGCGCGCACCAAAAGACCGTAAATTTTAGCTACGGTATCAGCAGCCTCTAAAGCCACAAATTTACCTGTAGCTGGGTCAATCTTCCCGAACAAACCAAATGCAGCAAATTGAGAGCCAATAGGGTGTGACTCAATAGTTGAGTGCGATTTACGAGACACATCACCCGGAATGCCTGATGGCATACGATATAGATAAGCATTACCCATAATTAATTAATCCTTATTTTTTGTTCCAGTAAGCGCGGTTACGCTCATTGATCTGGTCAATTGTTAATGGTTGACGGCCAAAGTCTTTAGTTGAAACACCTGAACGGAATCCCTTGGCATTGTTTTGTGATTTGATTAACTCAGCAGCTCCAGTAAAAGCCGCGTCAATTGTTGCTTGTGGCATAGCATCAAAATCAGATTTTCCACTAGTGAATAAATCAATTGTCTGCTTTGCCTTTGGGTCCTGATACGCTTGTTTAAGCGCAGTACGTTTAACACCTAAAGCGACTTTGCCAACGTCTGCTGTTTTGGCATCCATGGTTGGTAAGCTAATACCCGGCACAAGGATTTCAGCACGGGAGCGAATCTCTTGAAGGGAATCCCCGGTGTAAGACTGAACACCATTTTCAGATAATTTTGCAGCTTCTTCAGCTTCCAAAATATCGTCTTTGGTTTCTTTCCCGTCTTCGCCCTCGTCATCGTCTTCGGTTTCTTCGTTTTCGGAATCTTTGGTTTTTTTCTTTTCCAATTTATCTAATCGAGCATCCATAGTGTTTAGCTTTTTTAGAATTTGAAGACTGAGGGCATCGCTAGTTTTACCGTCATCCTCTTCGCCAGTCTCTTCATCCTCTCTAGGGATTTCGAGCTCTTCATCTTCTACAGCTTTAGCAATTTTTTCAGCTTCGTCTGCATCTCGAGTAAAAATCAACTGGCGAATACGATCACCGATACTTGTACGCTTTTTCTTAACTACTTTATTAGCCATAAAGCTATCTCCTATAGAGCAGCGAGAACCGCAACGCCCTTTTTTCACTAATGCAAAATGGTTTCCCATAATATTGCTCTGCATCCCCTTACCGACGCTGACTTCAATATAGTCAGCATCGTATCCAAGAGAAATTTCGACCTTTCCATCCATTACAGCCTGAATGGTATCTTTATCTGTTATTAATAGATCAGCCATCAAAAAGTCGGCATTTACACCATCTCCACGGCGTACATCTTTTCCAAACCCTTTGGATAACTCTTTCCAATTATCAGGAGTAACCCAATCATCTGGATGATCGTCTGTAACTGGCTTACCCTCAAAGGAAGCTATTGTTTTTGGATCGAATAGAACAGACTCACCACGCTGAATTAGTATTAGGCCTGTATTATCTGCCGTAACAGGAACTTCACCCTCCCCATACATCAACGTGCCAATACGTGCGACAGGAACATCACGACAAAGTAAATAACCTTCTGGTGTTATCTCGCGGGTCCGTCCAATTTGTCCAGTGGTGTAGATCTCTGACCGATCCACTGTTTTTTGATCTTTAGTCTTTTTGCTTTTAAACATGAATCACCTTTTTTGCAGGCATTAAAAAACCGCCTGTAATGGCGGCTCAAAATTCTGGTATCACTGGTTCTGGATAACACCGGCAATTAGGTAAACATCCAGCATGTCCAGTGAGTCGATCTAAAGTTGGAGGCTTATCCCATGAGACAAATTTTCCATTCATCTCTCTATGGCTTTGTCTCACGTCACTATCTTCAGAAGTTCGCCAAATATACCCCTCACTTCCCAAAGCCTCAGCACGTGCTTGTGTAAATACTGAAGCGGCTCGAGACACTTCTGTTCTAGCAATGGTGTTTGCACGTGCCTTAGTTACTCGGCCCGTAGCCATAATTAAGCTTGAGATTTCACTTGCTCGGCCGCTTTCTATCAAAGCACGTGTAGAAAGATCATGTACACGCTGTGCTGCTTCTAATGGCAAGGATTTAATGAGCCTGACCTGTTGGGCTAATAGTTGTTGATATGTAGCACCTATATCAGTATTGCGGATCTGGTCCTTAACACCTTTTGATAAGTCTTGAGCGTAAATAAGCCAAGTTTTCTCATCACGCAGTGCCACATCCATAAGTATGTTTCCAGCCGCATTGTGCGCCCAAAGGTCTAATGTTTCAGCATAACGGCGTAATGCAGTCACTATTGAAGGATAAACAGTTGGGTCAACTACATCGAAGCCCTTAACAAGAGTGTCGATATAGCTAGCTATCTTCCGTAACTGGCTCCCGTAGCGGATCTCCACCTTTCTCGCTCGGTTCGGTGTGTGGCGTAATCTCTCCATCATCTAACTCACTTGGTCGGGGTGGATCATCCTCTGCGTCTTTAATTTCCTCATCACTGATATTGGAATAAATACCAGTTGTTTCACTGCTCTGGCGGAGTTCCTTCATTGCAGTTTGACGCGAAATCAAGCCTTGTTCCTCAGCTTTACAGACTGCGCTTGTAACCTTGTCAGCAATTTCAGCTTTAGCCGAATCATCAATTTGCCATAGAGATTTAAAATCAAATTCAAACCCCTCAGGCACATCTTTACCTAAAGTGGATAAGGAAATAATTCTGATTAGCTTATGGAGTGGTGTGCGTAAACGGCGCTCTTGCTGCTGGTTGATGTTGTCGTAATAGTTGGAAAGGTCTGATTCACCAGTAGCATTTAAGCCAGCTGGTGATTGTCCAAATAAGCGGACTAACGGGATCTGAGAGGCACCTGAGAGCTGCTGCCCAAATTGAAGTAAAACGGCATCTAATCCTGAGAAAGAATATTGATGTGTCTCAAATTCATCTTCAGCATCCATGAGGGTCATACCTTCATTGGATTGCCATAAGCGAATATGTTCAATCTGTTTTACAAGTGCTTCAAATGCTTTACCGCCAGCAGCAATGATTGATCTAAGCCCTTTTACTTTATAGGTCCTTAAATGGGCCTTATAGACCAATTGAGCCACACCCATAGAGGTACTATCAAAAGCAGTAAGACGATCAAACAAGCGCTCAATTACTGAAATGCCCCATAGGTTTTCGGCTATACGTTGCCAATAAGGTAAGTTCACACCATCGAGACGGATAACACGGCTATGGTGAATACGCATACCACTTAAGCCAAAGGAATCAGCAACCACGTCATAGTATTTAGGCTTACCAAAATCAACGCCAAAATCGGTGACAAGATCTGTAAGGGTTGGTGTAACAAGCCATCGATCCAGAACTAACAAGCCCTTAAATTGATCTTTGCCGATAGTGTCGATATTTAACGGCGTACCAACGTTTTGACCATCAATCAACATCACAGCAATAGCACCGCCATATAAACGGCCCCATTTGATCGTATCGCTCAATCTGTCCCAAATTTCTAGCTGATCCATTACAGAATTGATCTTTATCGCATCGCTTGGATCTTCTAAGCCTCGAATATTTACACCCTCACGGGTCATATCCTCAGCGACCACATCAACAACCTGACCAACCACCCAAGACGATCGATACATTACCTCCAGCTTTACCCGGTCACGACTTAAAAAATCGAAACCGTAAGTTGACTGGTCATGTTGGCTTCCAGCGCCCAAGCCTAGGCGTGCCGCAAAGTTTTGAAAACTATCAGCAGTATATTTTAATAATCCCATAGATAGACTCTTTACAGCTTATTCCAGATGTTGATATCGGAATTAGTAGGGTTAAAACAGATCATGACGGAATCGGCACTGTTAGGTGACATAGTTCCATCTGGTTGTTTATTTACAAGGATTTTGCCAACGGCATTTTTTGTATAAGTGGGTTGCGATAGTTCCATAAGGAGCTTGGTACGCTCTTTTTCTTCTATCTCACTAGAAATGGAAATAAGCATATCGGGGTCATATTCCATACCATTTAAAGCGCGGTAGGTGTTTTGGAAAAGGAGACGCAACCACCACCAAGACTGAGCTTTCAAATTTGCAAAGAAGTCTTTATTAAGTCGCTTCTCTACCATTTCACCCTCTGGATCATTAACCGCACCGGATCCACGGAAAGGCTCAACTGTTACTTCATCCCAGCCCTTTTCTCGTTGCTGCTCATTGATAACCCTTGCATCTCCTCGCACGCCAGCGCCTAGGCCATCTGCATCATAGAACATTGTGAGGTATTTACGTTCTATGCAAATATCCATGCTCTTTTGAGTGGTATAGAAAATATCATCTCCCTTACCAGACCATGACTGTATGTACTCCAGAACTATGCCATGTCGCCCAGCTAAAGAGTTCTTATCACGGCCCTCATCAGCAACGTCTAAACCAGCTATACGATCACCTGTAGGCTCTATCTTCAGCTTTGTATGTGCATCTATTGCTGATTGAACCCAAGCTGAAGGAATCAAGACACCTTCAACTGAGGCGGCGTAGTTAATATCGACCTCTTGAGCGAGGACCACATCATCTAAAGTGGCCAGCTGCTTTTCATACCATGGGTAAATAACTTTTCCGTTGTAGTTTACGGTCCAGTTCTTATCCGGGTTAGCTCGCCAAGGCATAGTAAAGACGGCGTAACGTCCGCTAAAACGATCCTGATGGAATCGATCACCGATACCGTTAGGAGTGGATCCTTTGATATGAACGTTTGTATTTTGCGAGATAGCAGCATCAACAGCTTCTTGCCGTTCTACGAATGCCCATTCATCCAAAAAATACATCGTGGTACGTCCACCACGGCCAATATTGTCGCCAGCCTCACCGGTAATTGTTGCGCCGTTATCCGGGTTAATGATGCGCATGTAGTTATCATGCACTTTCTCGACAAAGCCCTTTGGCTTCAACCATTGGGGCATTTTGCTGAACATGTCGCGGAATTTGTGAAATAGAGTTTTAGGATCGCCCTTCTTATCTACTAACTCTTCCTTACGACTACCAACACCACCCGCAAAACCTTCAACGAATAACCAACGATGCAAGAAAAAGCCCAGTACAACGTAGCTCATCCCCTCATCACGGGACTTTTCAATTAGTCCGTGTGTTTGAGTGCTTTCACGTTCCTCTAGCCACGCCACAAGCTCAACCTGTTTAGGTCTCAATACAAAAGGAATGTTGGCAGGCAAACCAAATGCCATACCACGAGGGTCATATGTCCAAATCCAATTGTTAAACCAATGGACTGGATCTTTACGGCACTTGTATACCTCGGCTTGAATGCTTAATTCGTTTTGCTCGATTGCAGCCTTGTAGTAATAACGCCGTGTCATCTCAGTCATTACTTCAGGCAGGCGCACGTTAATAGTCCACTCTTTAATTAAAGGGGCTATTTCATCTAATGCGTATGTCATAGCTTTCCATTAATTGCCAAACGGGATAACTCTTGTGGGGTTAAATCCTTAAGTTCTTCAGGTGTAAATACTGGCCTTGCTTCTGGCGGCTTCTCAGTATTTTCCGTTTTAACTGGTCCACCGCCTGCCCCTGTTATTTCCTTACGATTGGTATAAAGCCCACCGACCTCTTTAGCTGCCTGCTCCATTAAGCTCGGCACTAATACCGGGTTATCTTTGAATTGTTCATGGTCGATGAATCGTTGTAGACGCTTGAGGCGGTAGGCAATATTAGCGATGGGAATTGCGCTGAGATTGTCATTCATTTCCTTACGGACTTTGAAGAACTCTGTTTTAAATTCTTCGCTTAAATCCTGCCCAGTTTTCTTTGTTGGGTCGTATGCTTCACACTGCTGTTTAGTGACGGTAATACCAAATTCTTCTTGGACGCCCTTCGCTGTTTCCGAGGGTGTCTCATAGGTAGCAAGTGACCGTACTATATAGAGTTTTACCCGTTTATTTAGCCTTGCCATTTATCTCTATCCGTCCAAGTACGTCCAAGTAGAGTGGCAAAAAAATTTAAACCACCTTTAAGTAACAAGTGCCGCATGTGTAATGAACATCTGCACGTGACAGCTCTGGTCTTGTATTTGCTGCCTCAACCATTCTTTTGACATCCTCACTAGCTCCATATCGGCGAACAACGCCCACAAACTCTTCAACATCATGCCCCTGTATAGCTAATTTAGGCATACCAGTTTCTCTGTTATAAGCTGGTGTTCCGTACTGGTCTTTCTTGTGCGCAATGTGGTAAAGCTCATGTTCTACCAAAGCACAAAAGTTCACATTACTTGCTATAAGTGAATATGAAGCATCAAAAGTAATTAAGTATTCAGGTAAATAATTGAACCACTGGATGTATTGTTCTTCTTGTCGTTCTTTCTTCCAGCCACCAGCATTGATCATGATCTTCTCAGTTGTACCAATGACTTGACGCCCTTGCTTTTTAAAACCAGATCTAGCCCACATCACAGCAATATCGGGATATCGAAATGAACGTAAATGTATATGGTCAGGATTAAATAATTTTGATTTTGGATCTAGAAATACTTTGCCTATCCATTCCCACATTTCTGGTGCTGGTACAAAGTTAGGAGTATCCATTTCAAAAAGCCAATCTGGTGGCATTGGGCGAACAGGAACATGAAAGCCGACTTCTTTTTTCATAAATTTAATCCAATAAAAACCGCCTTTCGGCGGCTGAAAATTACTTTCTAAGTGATGCTAATCTTTTTTTAAAATCTTCTTTATTTTGTTTGTGTGCTGCTAATTCACTAATTAAGTATTCGATACAGGCTTGTAAATTTTCTGCTTTCTCTAAACATTCATTGTCTGTTAGCGAGTGTACACCATCACTTAATAATCCATAAATTTGACCTAATGGATTGAATCCATCTGGTTTTAAATAGTCTGGAAGTGCATTATTAGCAATTCTGATTTTATCGGACATTGGGCTTGTTATTTTAAGTTCTGCAAGACTTAAAGCTAAACTTGAATCCTTATCCATATCTTCTTGTATTAAATCCAAAAGACTATTTATATTATTTTCAACAATTCTACGCATGTAAGCAAAGGCAGCTACTCCATAACCATTTGCTAAACAAACAACAGCCTTGTTATATTCCTTTTTATCATCTTTAAAAAATTTACTTAAAACTTTACTTCTTGGTAATTCTTTTTGTGGATTTTCACCAATTTTAGTAACTTTTAAAAGATCATCCTCTAGCTTTTCAAATTTTACTAGAAATGACTTTGAAAAAGTGCGGCATGAAACACAAGTAAACGCTACAAATGTCATAAGTTTTTTCTTAGACGGATCAAATCTATATATTATAAGATTGTCATCATCATTATGTAGAGGCTTCATGCAATCGCAATTGGGGCACATGTACTCAATTTCTCTGAGAGTCTGAGTAGTGGTAATATGCTGATTGAAAATCCTTGGTATCACTAATTCGTTATATAAAGGTCGATTTTCCAAAAAATCCTTTAATAAAATTTGCTCTTCATTCATGATTATTAAATTAGTAATTTAAACTTTGTATTTTACAATTAACTACATTGTAATTGCGAGCCAAAAATCCTGCCAACTTTTAACTTACTGCACGCCTATTCTTATTAAACTTTTATCAAGACATTTTAAATATCTTACACGAGACTTTTGGAAAATTTTCTTATTACCCTCCATTTCAATTTCGTTATAGATACCATCTCAAAGGCTACCAATAAACCATCTTAGATTAACTCCACCTTATAAATTTCCTAAAACGGCTAGCCTTGAGATTACTCCATAAACTTAAAAATATTGAATCAATAAAAAAGCCCCACCAATAATCGATATTCAGCGGGGCCCTGTTGTGCCGTAATACACTCGGCAAAAGTTAAAACTAACTCTTAGCTGAGCGAAGAATTTCTAATACTTTATTTGATAGATCGTGAAGATCAACGCCGTAGGGGTGCCAAAACTTATACATCACATTGTCGCGGTTATAAATTTGTAGGTAGTAAGTTGATGTGTAGCTTGGATCAATTTCGGAAGCCTTAAACGTCTTCACATCTTTTTCAATTTCTTGACCGTCTAATTCACCGCCAACACAAAGTGTCATTTTGTTTACCAGTTGAAATTCAGGCTGGAATATAACACATAAAAAAACCTCCCGTAGGAGGCGCGTATCTATCTAAGCTAACCTTTTAGGAAAACTTATATATATAATCGAGAAGCAGCATCATCGTGTAAACAATACTGATAAGGTAATATATATTTTGAATAGACCACTTAGTTTTGTTGCATTTCTGCATTTCCCAGACTCCTCTGCTTAGTTAAACACTCAATCTGAAATATTGAAAAACTAATTAAAGTTTTCCTTACCTCAGTGATTTACGTTTAAAAAAAGAAGAGTCCAACCTTATATTCAAAACTTGTCTTAATATATTAGATTTTTTCTTAGATATCAATAAAAAAGCCCATCAAATGATGAGCTTTTTGTTTAAATTTGGCGCAGGGGTTTTGGGGGATACCTATAGCACATGGCTACATATAAAGTTCTCAATTTACTCAGTCATAAGCGCGGTTGATGTACCCTGCATCACACCCAAAACACCCAACGCTAACATACAAATTTTCTTTAATTTGTTATTCATTTTAATCCCCTCATTGCATTAACAATTTTTCGAATAGTTCTCAAGCTGAAAACCCATCCTGCGAGGTACACCAAAACTTCAAGCACCGAGTAGATTTCAAACCCTAAATGCACTGGAGCTGGAGTTAAAACCAACTTCACAATATAGAGTTCTTAAAATACTGTTGTGGAAAATATTACTAATCCAATTTAACTTAAATATGCCATACCACGTGCGCACACTCAAGTGATTTTTTCAAAAGTTTCAAAGGCAAAATGAGGATTGCGACTTTTAATATAAGCAAGACCACATTTTAAATCTTGTCTAATTTGATTAACTGAAGTGTCATTACTCTGAGCAATATCTCTTAAAGAATTACCCATTACATAATGTGACCAAATTGCTGAGATCCATTCTTGTAAAATATGGTCTTCGATTAACTGTATATCTATAAACAATCTATGTACACCACGTGCTTCATTATCGTTTAGCTGACAACAAGTGCCTTTACGGCGAATGCTTAGGCGATCTTTCAAAGTTTCATCACTCATGTACATGGCCATTAATTGTTCCCGTTGTTTTTGAGTAATGCGTTTAGTTGGCATCGTCTTAACTATTTTTACCATTGTTTCAGTATCGCCGTTTAGCCATGCACCAAGCTGGCGACACCATTCTTCAAAACTATATTTAGACCAATCGACCGCTTGTAAAATGTGTTGTACTGGCATATTCATTTTCATCCCACCAATTGCTCAATTTGTTTAATTGCCACGCCTGCTTTAACTTGCTCTGTACTGAAACGTAAAACTGTAAACCCCATAATTGCCGCTTCGTTGTATTTCTCCATATCCCCTATGTAGCCCTTGCCTCTTGTATGGCGGCCTCCGCTCCAGATCCCGCCTTCTAGCTCTACCAATATCTTTTTTCCCGTAATTAAAAAATCTGCCCGCCACTTACGTTTTGGATGGAACTTATATTCCTGCGCAAAATCAATCTTGCAGGCTTTAAGATGAGTTGCTAATAAAACCTCCCCTACACTTGGTTCCCTTGTTTGCTTTGCTGAACGGCGCTTTTTATTTTTCTGAATTGGAAATAATTTACGGTATTCAGCAAGGCTCATTGATGTCATGCGGCCCCCTTTGCAGTGAAACCAACTTGAATTAGGTATGGCATCAATTTTTGCTGTTGCTCAGGATCTGCAAGTTTCACTGCGACACGTGCAGCAAGTTGTTCATAGCTCTCGTTACCTTCAGCGTATTTGCTTGCAAACTCAGGATGTACAGAAAGTTTTTGAGCAAATGAGTAAATCTGTTTTGAACTAAGAGTGTTTGATTCTCCCTGCGGGACTCGAACCTGTGTTCCAGAATTTGGTTTTTTAGATTGTTCACGTGCTTGGTATTTTCCACATGCGTTGATTAACCAATCTGCAAAGTGGTAATTCATGAGTTCGTCACAAAGATTCTTCTCAACGTTGTAGAGTTCAAAAGCACGTAACTCTCGATCGAACCAAGTCGCGTTTTTGATCTGCTCGTAAGTTTCCTGATCAGTCGCCAAAAGAATTTCTTCACCAAGTTTTTTTAAACTCAACCATGTTTTTTTATTTTTAGATTCTATTGATAGTTTCCCTGATAGGTTCTGTGTCCCAATATTGGGACTGGTCTCGGTACCGTTTTTGGGACTGGTTGCGGTCCCATTATTGGTACTAGTACCGTTTTTAGAACCAGTACCGAAATCGGAACCAGTTCCGTTATTGGTACTAGTCCCATTTTTGGGACTGGTTAAATCATTTTCTTCACGGCCCATCACACCAATTAACTGGTAAACCTTCACACCATTTCCTGTGATTTCACCTGTAAATTTAATTAATGAAATTGCTTCAAGTTCATCTAATACTTTGATCACTGTTTTACGGTTAAGCACGGTGTCTTTAACCATACGTTTAATGCTTGGATAGCATTTATGGGACTCTCCCGCCCTATCAGCCAAAGCCAATAAAACGAGCCTTTGACTTGAGGTTTTCACCTCTGCTTTGAAAGCCCAAATTGTTGCATCTAAGCTCATTTATCCCCCTCTTCATTCAACTGAATGAAAGTGCTACCTAGGTAACGAATCCGTTTAGCCCGATATAAACTTGAGATGATTTGACCAGCATGGAAAAGTGGCATTCTGTGCTGATCTGAAAGTGCTTGCATAAACTCATCACGTTTTACCGCTGCATTTTTTTCTTCGCGGTTTTGGTTTCTCAAATTCTCTCTACGCTTTTCAAGTAAATCATCTAACGTTTTTAGAGCTGGCTCATACCAAGATTGAATGATTTGCTGCCTCTTCTGTTCTTGCAGATTGTCTTTAGTAGTTTGATTTGATAAATTAGTTTGCATATTCGATTCCTCTAGCCAGTAATTGAATTAACTAAGCCTGATTTCCGAGATCAGGCTTTTTTAATATCCAAGCTTTTCCTTTTGACCACTGATTTCGTCATGAAACAGATCATCAACAGTTTCAATTCGATTCATCCAGCTTTTTGACATAACTAAAAGTGCAGCAACTCGCTCTTTATCAATGCTTTGATAATCTTTTGGTACAACCTTTAAACCAAGCAGACTCAAGAGCTCGCAAAACATTTCAATTTCATTCAAACCGTTGTTTTTCTTATCTGTTTTAAGTCGAGTAATTGTGCTTGGATCAACATTTAAGTGTTCTGCAATCTCTTTTTGATTGCTTAAATCAAGACCATGCAATATGCGTGATGCATCATTTCTAGCGCTTGCAGAAAGATCAATTGATAATTTGCTCATGGTTATTCCTAAGCGAATAAGTTCTTAAGTTCTTTTAGGGCAGGACACAAATCGACTGCCTTAAATTCACCGTTGGTAGCTTTTTCAGCTTTGATTGCAACTTTTGCTGACATACTCCAACGACCTGATGTGTACCCACTAATGTTTGATTGACTAACATTTAGAGCTTTTGCTGCGGCTACTTGCCCACCAAAATGCTCTACAAGATTTTGGTAAATGGTTTCCATGGCCATCTCTCAAATATAAGTAATACAACAAATAATATTAGCATTCTAATATTCAGTCAATAAGTATTCTAATTTGATTGAATATTAGTTCTCTAATATTCTTTAATCAGATGTAAAGGATATTTTTTATGATTGGCAATAGACTCAAAGAAGCTAGAAAGAAAGCAGGTAAATCACAAAAAGATGTAGTTGAAGCTGTTGGTATCACCCAATCAGCTCTCAGCCAGCTTGAAAATGGATTAGTTTCTTCTTCTTCTCACCTCCCCTCAATTGCTAAATATTTGGGCGTAGATTCTTATTGGCTCCAAACTGGAATTGAATCTAGTACTAATAATTTTTCAAATAATAAAAATGAAAGTAATGTTTCTCTACCTGCCAATCCTCTATGTGCTATTCCTCTATTAGATTATGTGCAAGCTGGCTTATTTCATGAAGTTGGTTACGATGGGCTAAATCCTCTGGGTACAACTTGGACAACTTATGAAGGTATACGACCAGAATGTGTATTTTCATTAAAAGTCGAGGGTCTAAGCATGGCCCCAGAGTTTATGCCTGGTGATGAGATAGTGGTTGATGGATATTTAGAACCTAAGCCTGGATCTCTGGTAATTGCTCAAGAAATACAGCATGGAGTAGCTAGAACAACTTTTAAAAAATATAGAGTGATTGGCGTGAATGAGTTTGGTGTTGATATCATAGAATTAGTTCCATTAAACCCTGATTTTCCAACACTTAATTCTTTACAAATTGAAATATCAATAATAGGTGTAGTCGTTAGGCACAATAGAGAGGTTAAATATTAAAACGAGACTCATATGAATTTATTAAAATATTTTGGAATTTTTATATTTTTATTGCTTACTAATTTTCAAGTAAATGCTGCGATTTATAGTGGATATAGAGTGACTGGTAGCCCATCAACTAACAGTCCAGCATCTTCTCTCTTCATGATAGTTCTTGGTATAGGTGCATCTTACTTTTACTACAGATCACTTAAAAGCTGGATAAAACGAAAAAAGGAAGGTGAAGAGCCAGAACGTTTGTATGGATTAAGCGATTGGGGAGTAATGTTATTCATTTTGGCTCTAATGGCCTTATTTGCTTCTGGTCTGTGTTTTGAAATAGTTGGTGCATACGGTGGCCGAGAACTAATCAGAGAGATTTGGTACTGGATTTATTTAAGTCTTTTCTCATTTCTTTTGATTCTAAACAGAACTTAATTTTAATAATAAAATCTTGCCATTTTTAAAAAATATTAATTCTAATTCTGCCCACTTGATGTGGGCTTTTTTAATTTATTCCTTTCATAAAAAATAAGTAAACTAATATTTATTAAGCATAACTATTGACTGATAATATTAGTATGCTAATATTTTCTCACAGACAACAAAAAAGCACATCGACTCTTCTACCTTCCGATGTGCTTTGCAAACTGCGAGATCAATTATGAATGCAAAAGCAATTCCACACAAGCATAAGGTAGCAGGCTTTACAGCAATTACTGTACTTGTAGCCCTTGGTTCTTGTGAATATCAAAGCGTTAACTCTAGCGTTCCTTCTATTTACCCATATGAAAGCAAGCAAATGGTTGCTTCTGAATACGAGCTTTTAGGTGCTAAGCAGACTGGTGAAAAAACTGGTGTAGCTGTTATACGCATTGACGGCTTTAAGTTAAATGTCACTTTTGATTATGAAGGCGTTCCTGACAGTTACGGCGTAGCAGGATCTGACTTTACAGCTGCTGAAATTACTAACTTGGCCATAGAGTCAGTTACAGACCTAAGCGGCAAACCTTTCAATGATTTCACCAATCGCGATGACCATAAAAATATAAATATTTTGTTGGTGGGCTACATCGATCGTAACCATTGGATCGAGGAGGCTTAATCATGACTAATTTCAAAAAGCACCCTGACGGCTACAAGTCTTATTTAGGTCTTGACCGTTTAACAAGCCTCTATTCCGTTCGAATTGGCTGGCAAGTGTATGCATCTAATGCTAATGGCTCTGTTCTTTATAAAGTTAAAGACGAAATTAAGACGCCTTTAGATGTTGAAAAGTTCAAAACTGAATATCCGAAAGTTTGGGAAGTTCTCACACAAGAAATTGATTTCCAACGTAGAAAGCAGCTCGCAATAAAGCTACTTGAAACAAATATCTCATCATATGACCGTGCTGCTTACAAGCAAAAACGCGGCTTCACTGGCTCAAGATAGGATAATAAAAATGACAGTTTTCTTTAAAAAAGCAGAACGTAAAAACGCGAAATTGCGTTTAGCAATTGCAGGGCCTACCGGCTCAGGTAAAACCTTTACTGCCCTATTACTTGCTAAGGGTATGGGTGGCCGTATAGCTGTAGCTGATACTGAGAATAGTAGTGCTGAGTTATATGAAGATTTGGTTGAATTTGAACATGCCAATATTCAACCACCATATACACCAGAAAAGTTTATTCAGGTAATTAAAGCAGCTGAGCAAGCAAAATTTGACACACTCATTTTAGACAGTATTACTCATGAGTGGTCTGGTGTAGGTGGGTGTCTTGAAATTGTTGACCAACTTGCCGCTGGACCATTCAAAGGTAATTCTTGGGGTGCATGGAGCCAAGTAACTCCACGCCACCGCAAATTTATTGATGCAATGTTGCAATCCAGCATCAACATCATTGTGACCATGCGCTCAAAAATGGAAACCATACAGACCAACGATAACGGCAAAAAGAAAGTTGAAAAAGTTGGTATGAAGGCCGAACAACGTGATGGTATCGAATATGAGTTTACGACTGTTCTAGATTTAACTCATGACAATATTGCTATCGCAACTAAGGACCGCTCTCGCCTGTTCTTAGATCCTCGTCAATTGGGTGAGCATGACGGCGTTTTATTAAAACAGTGGCTACTTTCAGGATCTGCTAATGCATGTATCAATGGGAATCAATTTTTAGAACTTGAGCACTTAATGCATCAAGCGGGAATTGATATTGCGAATTACTGTGCAAAGCGTGGTCTAAATAGTCTTCATGATGTGAAACAGCAAATATTTGAAGAGACTTGCGAAGGTATTAAAAAAATCATTCAGCAAAATCAACAAGCTCAACAAGCAAATGAACAACGCCTTATTGAGCAACAAGAAAAGACTTTAGAAAACGAGTACCAACTCGCTTTGAAACACATCGAGTCAGCTATACGTATCAGTGACTTGGATTATCCCACTAATTACTTCAAGGGTACCAAGTACGAACAAAACATTTTAAACGCCTGTACTGCTAAATCAGACATGGAAGGATGGACAGCATGAATAATTTACTAACAGCATCTGAAGCATTTGCAGCTCTTCAAAAAGGTAAAACTGTTCTTTGTCGTCCTGCTGGAGACATGTTGGACTTTGCAGATTTAGATCAATTCCCTGCGTCTGTTTTTGGCAAAACGGGTTTTGAATTCTGCATCAAAATTGATGTGATTGAACTTGCTGGCATTACTTTTACTAAGCCTTTAACTGTTGATGAATTAGAGGTTGGCACAGAGGTATTTGTTATTAATCCCGCTGGCTATATTGAGAAGCATGTTTATCAAGGTGTGGGCTATGGCATTGTCACAATGGTTGATGGCGGTTTTGCTCAACGTGATTTGGATAATGCCAGATTACAATATGAAGCTCTTTGTAAAGTACTTGGTGGCAATTCAATAAAAGATGTGCCTTTAAAAACTACGGAACTTGAAATTGAGAATAAACAGTCAAAGAAGCGTAGTAAAAAAGAACCTCAGGTCAAGGCAGAAGAACCACAAGTTAAAGAAAAGACTAGTGAAATTATTCCTGTAGAAACTCAGCCTGTAATTGTTATTACTGAACAAACTAATGTCACCACGTCTGAGGATCTGTTAGTTCCAGAAACTAACAAGCCTAAAGTTGATCCTGAATATCAAAAAAACCTCGATAGCCTTCTGCAACGAGTTAGGGAATCAAAAACACCTGACGAAGTGAATGCAGTTTATCGCTATACCCGCACTTGGTCAGACAAACAAATGGAACCTCTTTTATTAGCTACTCACAAACGACTTGAAGAGTTGGAAAAAGAAAAGTCTTCTTCAGGTGAACCGCCTTCTCTAATGGTTCAGATCCAAAACGCACCAGATCTTACTACCTTGGATGCACTTGAAATTGATGTGGCTGCACGAGATCCACAGATTCAACCGAAGCTTATGGGGTATGTGAGAAAACGCCGTTTTGAATTAGAAAATCTAGCAGTTTCTCAACCAGATGGTGAACCTGATTATTTACTGGAGGAACCTTTCTAATGTCGAAACAAACTACTCCAGAGTTTCTTTTCGAGCCAAAGCTGCTACCCCAGCAGCTTTTCGAGAAGTTCATAGTATTCAACGTAAATGCGGGTTATCGCGGAAGAGGTACTCCACACGGCGTAAATCTGATTAAAGGCAATAAAGCTACCCTCACTTTGACCGATAAAGGTGAGATGAACAAAGCAGCTCACGAGCGCTACAAGTTAATGCTTTTGAAGTATTTCAAGGAAGGCCGCTCTGCAATGGATGAACTAAATCATGAAGTTAAACGTATTTATAAACAGGTGGCGTGAATGAGCAAAGTAATTGGTGAAGTGAACTTAAATCCAAGTCGTATTGAAGGTACTCCAGATCAGGTAGCGGTTCATATTTTTAAAGAAGTTATTTGCCCTAGTACAGAAGAGCTTCTCAAAAATAACCCTGAGGCTGCGAAGGTGTTTGCTTATCACATTTTTGGTTTAGCCCTATCTCAACTGGCAGAGTTTCATTCAACCAAAAGTTTAGATAAAGCTGTAAGCGTTACCCTACACAACCTTTTGCGCCAGCTGAAGAAAGAACGTAACGAATTGAGGAGCTAACGAATGAAAGAAGCACTCTACGGAACAAATATTTTATGGTTTTTAGCTTTTTTAATTGTGGTTTTCTGGTGAGGTGACAGCATGACATTTCAAATTCAACCAATTGAACTGCCAGATGATTTAAATAGTTGCTGGTTCCACCCTGATATTGAACAGCATGACACTATTGGAGAGCACGCTGAGTTTTATACAAAAGAACAATGGGAACAATTGCAAAAGAATCTTGGTGTTTTTATAAAAATCGAAAACTTTGATTATTGGGATATTGAAGAGATCCCAGAAGAAGACACTAGCGATTGGTCAAATTGGAAGCCGCAACCATCGGAACAAGGACTCTTTTTAATTGCAGCATTTGACTCAGAAAATGGCCCTGTTCTTTGGTGGGCAAATCCAAAAGTACAAAGTAAGGAGGCAAAGAATTAAATGGGAGTCGCAATCGATTTAACAAACACTGAGCGTAGAGTCTCAACTGCTGAGTTTGCCCTTCGCATGAATGTCACAGAAAAAGAACTTTACGAACGCATTAAGGACGGGAGAATTAAGCCGCCAAATAAAGATGGCCGTAAAAACTTTTGGTTAAATAGTTATGTTCTTAGCTGCATTCGACAAGGTTCAGATGAAAATGAAATTCAGGAACTGAGAGCATGAAATCAGTTAAAGAAAAAGGTCGCAATGAGCGACCTTTTCTTTATGGCTAAATTAAATGTGAGTAATACTGTGAGTAAATATCCTTTAAATTAATAATTAAACACTATATTACAAACACTTAACCTAAATTTGAGCGGTTTACATCATGCCGCCCATACCACCCATACCGCCCATATCTGGAACAGCTGGTTTATCTTCAGGAATGTCAGTAATCATACATTCTGTAGTTAACATTAAGCCAGCAACAGAAGCTGCATGCTCAAGTGCAGAACGAGTTACTTTAGCTGGGTCAAGGATACCCATTTCTAACATATCGCCATATTCACCAGTTGCAGCGTTGTAACCAAAGTTACCTTCACCACCTTTAACTGCATTGATCACTACAGATGGCTCATCACCAGCGTTTGCAACGATTTGACGAAGTGGAGCTTCGATCGCACGGCGTAAAATGTTGATACCTGCTGTTTGATCCTCATTAGCGCCTTTTAAGCCATCTAATGCATTAACCGCACGTACTAGAGCAACACCACCACCAGCAACAACACCTTCTTCAACTGCTGCACGAGTTGCATGAAGCGCATCATCTACACGGTCTTTCTTCTCTTTCATTTCAACTTCAGTTGCTGCACCGATTTTAATTACAGCAACACCGCCTGCTAATTTAGCAACGCGTTCTTGTAATTTTTCACGGTCATATTCTGAAGTAGATTCTTCAATTTGAGCACGGATCTGTTGAACACGCTCAGCAATACCAGCAGCGTCACCAGCACCATCAACAATAACAGTGTTTTCTTTAGACACAGTGATCTTGTGCGCAGTACCCAAATCTTGAAGAGTTGCTTGCTCTAAAGACATACCAACTTCTTCAGAAATAACAGTTGCACCAGTCAAGATTGCGATGTCTTGAAGCATTGCTTTACGACGGTCACCGAAACCAGGAGCTTTAACCGCACATACTTTGATAATACCGCGCATGTTGTTTACAACAAGTGTAGCAAGTGCTTCACCTTCAACATCTTCAGCGATGATAAGAAGTGGTTTACCAGTTTTTGCAACTGCTTCTAAAACAGAAATCAATTCACGGATGTTGCTGATTTTTTTGTCAACAAGAAGAATGAACGGGTTTTCAAGTTCAGCAGTTAAAGTATCTTGTTTGTTTGCGAAGTATGGAGAGATATAACCGCGGTCAAACTGCATACCTTCTACAACGTCTAACGCGTCTTCGAAGCCAGAACCTTCTTCTACAGTAATTACACCTTCTTTACCTACTTTTTCCATCGCTTGAGCGATAAGTTTACCAACAGTAGTATCAGAGTTAGCAGAGATAGAACCTACTTGCTCGATCGCTTTAAAATCGTCAGCTGGTTTTGCATTTGAACGGATATTTTCAACTACAGTTTTTACTGCGATATCGATACCACGTTTTAAATCCATTGGGTTCATACCTGCAGTTACAGATTTGATCCCTTCATTTAAAATTGCTTGAGCAAGTACAGTTGCAGTTGTCGTACCGTCACCAGCGATGTCATTAGTTTTGCTAGAAACTTCACGAACAAGTTGAGCACCCATATTTTCAAACTTGTCTTTTAAAGAAATTTCTTTAGCAACAGTTACACCGTCTTTAGTAATGTGCGGAGCACCGAAAGAACGGTCAATCACTACGTTACGACCTTTAGGGCCTAAAGTTACTTTAACAGCATCTGCAAGTACATTTACACCTGCAATCATTTTTGAGCGAGCTGAATCACCAAATTTTACGTCTTTAGCTGACATATTAAACTCCGAATCTTTTTAAATACTGAATCTGATAATGAATTGAGTTATGGATTGATTAGCCTTCCAACACAGCTAAAATGTCTGACTCTTTCATGATTAAGAGTTCTTCACCACTTACTTTCACTGTTGTACCTGCATAAGTACCAAACAATACTTTGTCACCAACTTTAACATCCAAAGCACGTACGCCATTCTCAGTGATTTGACCATTACCTACTGCAATTACTTCACCTTGAGATGGTTTTTCAGCAGCAGAACCTGGAAGTAAAATACCGCCAGCAGTTTTGGTTTCTTCTTCTACGCGACGAATTACAACGCGATCATGTAATGGACGAATGTTGCTCATAATTAACTCCATCAGACTAAGTCTTTTTGATTAATCGTTATTGCTTTAATCCAGAGCAATAACAAAATATTTAGATGTCACTTTTGTGGGGATGAAAAAAAAGGCTTCAAGGGGAAAATGAAAAAAAACTTATCTTTTTTGGTCATTTTTTAACAGGTTGTGAAGAGTTTTTATTAAATTTAAAGCACAAAATAAAAGAGGCTATTTTCATAGCCTCTTTTATAAAAATAAATTTTAATGTTAAACAAAGAGTTGCTGATTATTCAACAATTCATCTAATGTTGTATTTACCTGATTTAAAGTTATCAATGACACACTACTAAACATTGTACCTTCACCATCTCGGTCAAGACTAATAGTCGTGTTTCCAGCATCTTGCTCTACAGTAATAAATTTCGCTAATGTGCTCACATCTTTAGAGTAGTCAATTAATAATTCACTTAAATCAATTTTATCTGCTTGAGCATCGGTTCTTACATCCCCTAAAGTAAAATCTAACACCGTATCATGTCCATTCCCGCCAGTCGCATCTTGGCTATTTAGCAATTGGAACAGAATGGTATCAGCACCTTCATGAGTCATATAGGTATCATTACCTTCACGCCCATTCAAAACGTTATTACCAGAGTTACCTGTTAAAAGATTATCTAAAGCATTACCTGTTGCATTCAGATGAGCAGAACCAACCAGTTCTAAGTCTTCCACATAACGACCGCTTTCCAGACCTGTCGACCAATCAGAATATCCAACCAGACTATAATTCACAGAGCTAATTATTTTATCGTGTCCACCAAAATCAACATCTCGATAGCCTGATTCAACAAGTTGACTTTCCCAGTAACCGCTTTCTACGAAAACATCTTGATAGTGGCTAGTATCTACCCAAACATCTTCATAACGACTCAGATCGACATAAACGTCTTCATAATGACTAGTATCAACCCAACCTTCCTCTGAACGGATATAAGTCAGTTCATAGCCTTCTTGCCATTGCCCATTCGCAAAATCATAATATTGTTGTTCATATCGACTATAATCGCTATCTGCCGTGCCATTATCAATATAAGTTATACCATTTTGACTTTGATAAACATTTTGTACAGTTGAATAACCACTTGTGACCCATTGGGAATCATAATAACCATCAACAAACCATATCTGTTCGTAATGACCTTCAGTAACCCATTCTGGATATGTATAGCTATCATCAATCCAGACGTCTTTATATATTGCATACGGCTCAACAATATATTCTTGAACAAAATCATTTATATGATCAACTATATAAATATTATCAGTAGCATCACCTATAAACTGGTCAACCGCGATCTTAGGTAAATCATTAATCGCTTTACTGATAGTTTCACTACGATTTCCTGCACGATCAATAACAGTAATATCAAATGATGTCGCATTCTCATACATATAAGTAGAGAAAGCTCCATCTGCCATGACCATAGTATTTGTTACAAAAGGTTCTTGATCAGCAAAATGATATGTAACTTCAAGAGTAGCCTTACTTTCTGCATGCCCCGTGAGCTCGTCCCATCCCTTCATAGCAAGCTGTGTGGCTACATTCGGTGCTGTTGTATCATTTATAGCAACAACCGTTGTACTCTCATTCTCATTTTGATTGGCATCAACTACTTTTACCGTCAATGTTTCACCATGCCAATATTGTGACCATAAGTATGTTGTAAAACTTCCATCATTTCTGACAGTAGTCTGACCTACTAAATTATTATTAGCATCAAAAATATTAACTGTTGAATATGCTTCCGCTTGTCCTGAAAGTACATTTCCATCTTCTAAGACAAGCTGAGTTGCTGCATTTGGTGCGACAGTGTCTATAGGTGCCTTAATTTCTGTATAAACGCTTTGATAGCCATTTTGCTCCACAACAACGCGTAAAGTTTGTCCATTCGCCTGAGGTGAGTATAACTGGATATTAAAATGCCCTGTTTCATCTACAGAACCGCCAGCAATATAATTACTATACACATCAAAAATGCGCACCTCACTATTTAGTGAAGCAGTTCCCTCAACAAAGAAACCATTTTCAGATACCACAATATGCTCTGCTGATGGAGGTGCATTAATATCTGCATTAAAAGTAATATTAAATGGAGAACTTATATTTTTAGCTAAATCTGTTGCCGTGATAAATAACTGCTCTCCACGTAATATAGGTGGATAAATACTAGCATTGAAATATCCAGCTTCATCCGATTGAAATTCTGCTCTAAAATCTCCATCCGCATCCATTACTTTAATGATTACTTTCGAATCAGTGTGTCCTGTAATGCCATAACCGTCATTACTAATCACCACATCATTAATTACTGGAGCAATATTGTCTAAAGGCGCACTAATTTCAGAGATTAGGCTATATTGATTCGTATTCAGGTCATAAACTCGAACTTGTAATGTCTGTTCTTGTAGATAATAGTCATTTAACGGAATAGCAAAACTACCATCTTCATTCACAGTATTATTCCACCCTCCATTAATGGTCTGACCACCAGTAGATGTAACAACAATCGTCATTCCGGCTGTTGCCTTCCCTGTCAGAATATGGCCATCAACATCCAATTTTAGCTCTGTTGCAGCAATTGGTGAGTTGGTAAATACAGGTACTAACTGATGAGCAACTTCACTTCGGTTGCCAGCAATATCTTTGACAACAATACTCAAATTTTGTGTCTGGTATTGACTCAGATTAATCCATTGATTAAATGTGCCATCGTACCAAACATAAGTTGTTGCGATAACTGCACCATATTGATCAATAATTTCAATCGTTGCATTTGGCTCAGCCTCACCAAAAAGCAATCCGTCTGAGGTTAATGTAATATTTGAAGCAGCTGATGGTGCAACATCATCAATTAAAGCATTGTGTTTAACCTCAATACTTCGGTTACTTGCTATATCTACAACGATGAAAGTTAATTCCTCTCCATGTAAGTAGACTTGATTAAAATAACCTGACACATTACCAGCACCATCTACATAACCAGAACCTATCACCTCACCCGCAGCATTTTTGACTTCAATCCAAGTATTTACTTCTGCTTGCGCTGTAAAGTTTTGACCGTTTGAGTCGAGCACAATATTTTCAATCGGATTTGGCGAGATATCATCAATTAAGGCATTCTGCTTGACCTCTGTACTGCGGTTACCAGCTCGATCAACTACAACAAAAGTAAGCTCCTCTCCATGTAAATACACTTGATAGAAGTAACCAGAAACATTACCCATGTTATCGGTTGAACCAGATCCTACCACCTCACCAACAGCATTTTTAACTTCGATTCGACTGTCTGCTTCCGCTTGCGCTGTAAAGTTCTGTCCATTGATATCAAATATAATATTTTCGATTGGATTCGGTGCAATATCATCAGTTAAAGCATTTTGCTTAAATTCAATACTTTGATTACCTGCTTTATCTATAACAATAAAAGTGAGTTCCTCACCTTTTAAATAAACTTGATTCAAGTAACCTGACACATTACCAATGCTATCGACATAACCATAACCGACAAACTCACCAGCAGCATTTTTGACACCAATAAAACTATTAGCTTCTGCTTGTGCTGTAAAATTTTGCCCATTTTCATTAAAGATGATGTTTTCAATCGGCTTTGGTGCAATGGTATCCATCAAAGCATTTAACTTCATTTCATCACTACGGTTACCTACTCGGTCTATAACAACGAACGTTAATTCTTCTCCATGTAAATACACTTGATAAAAGTAACCCATCACATTACCAGTGCTATCGGTAGAGCCCCAACCTATCTGACTACCAAATGAGTCAAAAATTTCAATCTGACTATTAGCTTCTGCTTGTGCCGTAAAACTTTGGCCATTTACATCAAATACAATATTTTTAATCGGATTTGGCGCAATATCATCAAATGGAGCCTTAACTGAAACAGCTTCACTCACATTTCCAGCTCGGTCTTTAACAGTGACTGTGAACTCTTCACCATGTAAATTGTAAGTACCGAAAGAAATAGTGAATGTACCATCAGCATTTACACTCTGATTCCACGTATTCACCTGTTGACCATTCTGATCAAATATCTGGATGAAGGTATTTGGCTCAGCTACACCAGAAAGGGATGAACCATCTTCACTAAACGTGAGATTACTTGCAGCCACAGGAGCAATATCATCAAGCGGTGCTTTTACAGTAACCCCACCACTCAAATTACCAGCCCGATCTACTACAACTACTTTAAACTCTTCGCCATGCAAATAGTTACTGTATAAAGAGATGTTAAATGTTCCATCCCAATTAACATTATTATTCCACTGATTTACCAATTGACCATTCTGATCAAATATCTGAATCGTAGCATTTGGCTCAGCCATACCAGTTAGATATGAACCATCTTCGCTAAATACTAAATTAGTCGCATTTTCTGGTGGCGTATTATCGACAAAGGCTGTTTGTTTTACTTCAGCGCTGCGATTACTAGCTTGATCAATCACAATAAAAGTGAGTTCCTCACCTTTTAAATAAACTTGATTCAAGTAACCCGAGACGTTACCAGCACTATCTACATAACCAGTACCTACAACCTCACCCACAGCATTTTTAACTTCAACTTTGCTATTTGCTTCTGCTTGCGCTGTAAAGTTTTGACCATTTTCATTAAAGATAATGTTTTCAATCGCATTCGGAGCAATGTCATCAATCAAGGCATTCTGCTTGACCTCTGTACTGTGGTTCCCTGCTCGGTCAATTACAACAAAAGTGAGTTCGTCCCCATGTAAATAGACCTGATAGAAGTAACCAGAAACATTACCCATGCTATCGGTTGAACCAGATCCTATGACTTCACCCGCAGCATTTTTGACTTCAATTTGAGTGTTTGCTTCTGCCTGAGCTGTAAAGTTCTGTCCGTTCGCATCAAGTACAATATTTTCAATCGGATTTGGTGCGATATCATCAGTTAAAGCGTTTTGCTTGATTTCTGGACTACGGTTACCCGCTCGGTCAACGACAATAAAAGTGAGTTCTTCTCCATGTAAATAGACTTGATATAAATAACCTGACACATTACCAGCACCATCTACATAACCTGAACCTATGACCTCACCCCCAGCATTTTTGACTTCAATTTGAGTGTTTGCTTCTGCTTGCGCCGTAAAGTTTTGACCGTTTGAGTCGAATACAATATTTTCAATTGGATTTGGTGCTACATCATCAGTTAAAGCATTTTGCTTAACTTCTGTACTACGGTTACCCGCTCGGTCAACGACTACAAAAGTAAGCTCTTCGCCATGTAAATGTACTTGATACAAATATCCTGAAACATTGCCTGTGCTATCTGCGGAACCATATCCGATGACATCACCATTGGCATTTTTAATTTCAATTTGGCTATTTGCTTCTGCCTGAGCTGTAAAGTTCTGACCATTGATATCTAATACAATATTTTCAATCGGATTTGGCGCGACATCGTCATTCAAAACACTCTGCTTGACCTCCGCACTGCGGTTACCCGCTCGATCTACTACAACAAAAGTAAGTTCCTCACCGTGTAAGTAAACTTGTGGGAAATAACCAAATACATTACCTAAGCTATCGGTATAACTAGTAGTAATCTTATTTCCATCCTGATCGAATACATCAATAGAGCTTCCCGCTTCTGCCTGGGCTGTAAAGCTTTGGCCATCTTCGTTGAAGATGATATTTGCAATCGGATTTGGTGCAATGGTGTCAATTAAAGCATTTTGCTTAAATTCGACACTGCGATTACCAACTCGATCTATGACAACAAAAGTAAGCTCTTCACCATGTAAATAGATTTGATTGAAAAAGCCTGAGACATTACCAGCACTATCTGTAGAGCCCCAACCCGTCTGATTACCTAATGAATCAAAAACTTCAATCTGACTATTTGCTTCTGCTTGTGCTGTAAAGTTTTGACCGTTTGCATCAAGTAAAATATTTTTAATTGGATCCGGTGCAATATCATCAAGTGGAGCATTTATTGAAACAGCTTCACTCACATTTCCGGCTTGGTCTTTAACGGTGACCGTGAATGCCTCCCCATGTAAATTATTGCTACCTAAGAAAATAGTAAATGTACCGTCCGAGTTTATGGTGTTATTCCATATATTCACGAGCTGACCATTATGATCAAAAACCTGAATCGTAGTATTCAGCTCTGCTACACCCGTAAGATATGAACCATCTTCTGAGAAAACTAAATTGCTGGCTGGTGTAGGAGCAACCGTATCAGCGGTAATTACAGTATCGGTGCTTACTTGCCCACGCGCATCCTTAATTGATAAGAAAAACTGCTCACCATCGACAAGAGGACGATCAAGCTGGAGTTTAAAATAACTTGATCCATTCCAACCGTTATCTTCACCGACTTTAATTTCAGCTACGACTTCACCTTTGGCATCTTTAACAATGAGAGTACTATTATTTTCAGCTTGTCCACTTATCACTCCGTCCGAAGTAAAGCTATCTACATGGGGGGCAAAAGCATAATTAGGCGCCTGTATCTGCGCTGCTAAACTTACATTTCCATTCACATCGGTAGCCGTGACATAAACCGTCTCAGCATTAGTTAAAAACATACCAAGTTCTATCGAAAAACTTCCACTCTCATCAGTCCAGTTATTCCAGAACCATTTATTAAGAATGTTTCCTTGCCCATCTTTAACTAAAATTTCAGAGAAAGGTTCTGCATGACCATAAACTAAATCGCCAGCATCATTGAAATTTAAATCTGTTGGAACAGGTGGAGGAGTCAGATCTACAATGATATTCTGCTCAGGACTCATCAACCCTTTATTATCAATAATTTGAACTGAAATTTGCTCTCCATCAATTAAAGGTCGGTTTACACTCAAGCTAAAATGACTAAATTCATTCCAACTATTGTCATCACCTACTGTAACTTTTCCTAATTCATTTCCCTCGGCATCACGCACGATTACTGTACTATTATCTTCAGCAAACCCAGAAATTAAGCCTTCTTGTGTAATACGTTCAACATGTGGAATATAAGCAAAGTTTGGAACTTCGATTAGGACTTCACTCGTATTTTGATTTTTATCTACTACTTGTATGGTAACCGACTCACCTTCTTTTAAAAATTGGAACACCTGTAAACTTGCAAAGCCTTGTTCATCGGTAAAACCTGTAGCAATTAAATTGCCCTCTCCAGAAAATGCTCGAATAAAGCTGTTCGGCTCATTAACATGTACTGATAAAGTTTCACCACTGATATCAAATTGTGGTGTTTCTAAAAATACTGCGGGAGTATAGTCTGCGGTAATATATTGTGGATGGCCTGAAATATTATCTTTATCTGTAGAGATAATAATTTGAGTACCTTCCTCTAAAGGTTGGTTGAGGGTCAAAGTAAATGGTCTGACCTCACCTAATGCCATTACACTAAAAGGCGTAATACCTGAACCCTCAAATGCAATGGAGTTAAACTCTTGTAGAATATTTCCATTCTGATCTTTTACAATAAAATGACTGCCTTCGGTCGCATAACCAGTGATTACACCTTCTGGACTAATTCTTGTAATACTAATAGCAGGAACTTCAGTAACTAGGCCAATTGACGAATTTTCACTGCTATATCCATTATAAGTAGCGACTGCATAAACCTCTTGATTTGAGTTAATCGAAAGGTTTTGTAAAGTAAATTTACCTTCGTCATTAGTTATGGTACTTGCAAGCCAGTCATCATTTTTATTGTAAATATCAACTTTACTTCCTTTATATGCACTACCTAAAATGATAGCTCCATCTATATTGTTGAAAGTTAGTGAATCTAGAGTTGGTGAATTCGGAATATGATCTACATTATAGTTTTGGGTTTGTTTAATATTAGCCGTATTGCCAGCTTGATCAGTCAGGCTAATATCAATTGATATATTAGTTTGCGATTCATCTGACCACAGAAACTCTGCTGGAATTTCACTAACCCATTCTTGGGTGACTTCATCAAAATGAAAGTTATAAACAACATTGTTTAATGTCGTATTTACTGATGTCAGTGAGCTATTTAAATCTGTTGGTAGATTATCTACATCCAGTCTTATAGAAATAACCTGATCTTTTTCAACTAGGCTTATTGTATTGTCTTCAGTAATCGACTTTATAGTTACTGTGGTTGATTCAATATTTAAAGAGTTATCTATAATTACCTTTTCCACACCAGTTTCTGATGTGTTGCCTGCAAGATCTGTCACTATAGCTTTATATTGGTAAACACCATCAGCCAAATCTTTTTGATTTACTTTCGTTTCCTGCCATGTCTTTCCATCATCTTTCGATATCCAGTAAGTGATTTGGCTATTTACTTCTTGTCCGCTAATATTTAAATCAAAAGTTTTATCTTGCGTAATCTGATCGGTTACCGAAACACCCGTATCACTTAAATCAGATATAGTCAGTTCACCTGCTTGCGGCGCTGTTGTATCCACAACGACTTTTTGTATAGCGGTTTCTGATGTATTGCCTGCAACGTCGGTTACTATTGCTTTATATTGGTAAACACCATCAGCCAAATCTTTTTGAGTAACCGTTGTTTCCTGCCAAGTCTTTCCTTCATCTTTAGATATCCAGTAAATGATTTGGCTATTTACTTCTTGTCCGCTAATCTTTAAATCAAAAGTTTTATCTTGCGTAATTTGATCAGTTGCTGAAATGCCCGTATCAGCCAAAGCAGCTAAAGTCAGTTCACCTGCTTGCGGCGCTGTTGTATCCACAACGACTTTTTGCACACTGGTTTCAGATATGTTGCCTGCAACGTCGGTTACTACAGCTTTAAATTTATAAATACCATCAGCCAAATCTTTTTGAGTAACAGTTGTTTCCTGCCAAGTTTTACCATCATCGATAGAAACTAAATACGTTACTTGGCTGCCACTTTCCTGTCCTTCAAGCTTTAAATTGAAGTTTTTATCTTGCGTAATCTGATCAGTTGCCAAAACACCTGTATCACTTAAATCAGATAAAGTCAGTTCGCCTGCTTTTGGCGCCGTAGTATCCACAACAACTTTTTGTATAGCAGTTTCCGAAACATTTCCAGCTCGATCTGTTACTACAGCTTTGTAGAGATAAACACCATCGGTTAAATCTTTTTGATTTACTGTCGTTTCTTGCCAAGTTTTTCCTTCATCGGTAGAGACCAAATATGTTACTCGGCTTCCACTTTCCTGTCCTTCAAGCTTTAAATTAAAGTTTTTATCTTGAGTAATCTGATCTGCAGTTGATCCCCCAGAATCTAAAAAATTTTTGAGACTCAAAGTTCCTGGCTCAGGAGGCGTCGTATCTTTAGAATCTTTCCGAGACAATAAAGCAATTGTTCCTGCTCCTGCTAAAGCGCTGACTAACCACGACCAGAGGGGTACAGAAGATGAACTATCAATAAGCTTTGGCGTATCTTTTAATTCTAAATAATTAACAGTGGTCTGTCCGCTAGCATCTTCTCCCAGATTAGCAGCCCAATAACTCTGCCCTTCATTTAAAAGAATTTGCGGGTTTTCGCTAATAAAATAGTTTTCTAAAACAATTTCAGTTCCATCTTTTAGATGAACAATTGCATTGTTTCCTGCTCTTGTTATTGAAGAAATTTTTTCTGGATTTATATCGATTTTTGCGATTTCTTTAGAATTTACTACAATATTTTTTATCTGGCCTACATTAATATCAACTGTATTATTTTTTGAAGCATTATTTGCCATTAATGATACTTGTACCATTTTTCCACCATGAAATTTTAAATATTATTAAGTTATTCTAAAATATTAAGATAAATAGATACTCATTTAATCAAATATTATTAACTATCATAAAACACTAAACCCTTATTGTAGCCACTTTAAATCGCGGCTTTTTATATAGTTAAAAATTTTTTATGTATCCATTAATATTATTTTTAAAATGATAAAACATTTAGAATGTTTTCCTATTCCCCATATATAGAATTTAAAGCTTAGGCATTGTAATGGATAAAATTTTATCAATCTACTCTTAAGTTAAATGTCTTATATAATTTTTATAAATTAAATTAATTGAAAAATCTTTAAATCGTAATTAAACCAATAATGATTAATTTTTCCTTCATTTGAAATAACATTAAAACTATTCGGAACATGATAATGCAAACGGCTAGAAGTTGCTGTTCCTGCATGAATATCATAAATAGGATGATCTATCTTTAATTGATAAATTTGCGTTAAATCATATACAGCAGTTTTATGTAAATGTCCGTGTAACATTCCAAATAGTCCTGTTGTACTCCATTTTTCGAGCGCCATTTTTCCTAATACAGGACAATCTTTAATACCATGCTCATCATCAGGTGGAGTATAAAAAGGCTGATGGAAAACAACTAATTTGATTTTATCCACTGGCCCTTGCTGTAATCGCTCATATGTAGTTTGAATTTGCTCAATCGAAATATGTCCACGAGTATGATAACGACGGCGAATACTATTCACTCCAACAATATAAAAATGTTCAGTTTCTAAAGTCGGTTCAAGCTGGCCAAAAAAATATTGGTAGCGAGTAAATGGTGAAAAAAAACGATTCCAGACATGGTACAACGGAATATCGTGGTTACCAGGAACAACAAGATAAGGAATATTAAGGTTATCTAAAAACTGACGGCATTTATAAAACTGTTGATATCGGGCACGTTGAGTAATATCCCCACTCACCACAATGACTTCAGGTTTATGTTGAGTGCAAAAAAGTCGGATTGCATCTAAACATGCCTCAACTTCTGTTCCAAAATGCAGATCAGACAGATGTAACAACATTTGGCACCATAATATTTAAAGCATTCTTTTCTACAGAGAAGTTTAGAGGTGTTTTCATCTCTAATATTTCCCCATCTAAAGCCACGGTAAGTTTTGATCTTTTTGCACAATCAACCATCACATGATCTGCACAAAAACTATAAACATCTTGTGCCTCTTCTACTTTGCCTTGAATCCACTGCCATAACATGTTTAATAAACTAAGCCTATCACTTTTCGTAATGACAACTCCTGCAACTCGTCCTTGTGCAGCACAATCGGCAATTCTTAGTTTCATATCACATAACTGCAACTGATTATTACCAAAGAAAATTAAAGGTGTTTTGACTGGATATCTCTTGCCATCAACTGTGACGGAAAGTTTCATGGATTTATTTTCTCTTAATAAGACATCCAAAGCTGAGGTATAAGCATGTAAAGGTAAACGCCCTAAGTATTTATTATAAAGCTCACGTTTTTTTATAAATAATGGATAAAGTCCTAGACTCGCATTATTCAAATAAACATGGTCATTAATTGTCGCAATATGTACAGAGCGTGGTGTACCTGTAGCGATGACTTCAGCAGCTTCTAACAAATCTAAAGGAATATCCAAAACTTTAGCGACATAATTAAAAGTTCCCAAAGGTAATATTCCCATTGGAATATGAGTATGCCTAAGTTTTGATGCTACCGCATTTAAAGTTCCATCCCCACCCGCTGCAACAACAACACCTAAATTTGCATTTTGACTATGCCGATGTATCACTTGATTCATTAAATCCTCAAAAGACACATCTTCAGCTAATTCAAAAACTTGTATTTCGAAACCAAATTCGGTGAACACAGTCATTAACTGTTCATACATATCTTCATGTTTTGACGCATGAAAACCCGACTTTTGGTTATAAATGATAGAGAGAGGTTTTAAAGTCCGCATTTTTATTATCTTAGAGGGATTCGTCCTGAATATTGTATATAAAAACACCTAATAAAAGTCTCTTTATGTAAATTTTGAATGAAGATCATTTGTTTAATCAATAATAATTCTCAAGAAAAAAATAAGAATCAAGATATTGATTTTTAAAGAAATAAATAATATAAATAACATACATACAACATAAAAATATTGAGAATAAGATATTGCAAAAAACTACAAGTTAATGATTTAAATAAGAAAAAAACAAAAAAGTAAAATATCTATTTCTTAGTCTTTAGTCTTATTTTTTTTGTGATTTTGTGCTTTAATACAGCCACTTTTTTATTTGATCTTTCATTGTACCTCTCAATGAATGACTTGTACGTTGTACATATTTTGAATAGGCCTCACCATGACCACAGTGAACGCACCAGAATTCGTTCGTCATCCTAAGCTTATTGCATGGGTTGAAGAAATTGCAAACTTAACCAAACCAGCAAAAATCGAATGGTGTGACGGAAGCGAAGAAGAATATCAACGTCTAATCGACTTGATGATCGCTAACGGCACCATGCAGCAATTAAACCAAGAAAAACATCCTGGTTCTTATCTTGCAAATTCTGACCCATCTGACGTTGCACGTGTTGAAGACCGTACTTACATCTGCTCTCAAAATAAAGAAGATGCTGGTGCGACAAACAACTGGGAAGACCCAGCTGTTATGCGTGAAAAGTTAAACGGTTTATTTGACGGTTCAATGAAAGGCCGTACGATGTACGTTGTTCCTTTCTCTATGGGCCCACTTGGTAGCCATATTGCTCATATCGGTATCGAATTAACTGACTCTCCTTACGTTGCTGTTAGCATGCGTAAAATGGCACGTATGGGTAAAGCAGTTTATGACGTATTAGGTACAGACGGCGAGTTTGTTCCATGTGTACATACAGTAGGTGCTCCACTTGCTGAAGGTCAAAAAGACGTTGCTTGGCCATGTAACCCTGAAAAATATATCGTTCATTACCCAGAAACTCGTGAAATCTGGTCTTTCGGTTCTGGTTACGGCGGTAACGCATTACTTGGCAAAAAATGTTTAGCTCTTCGTATCGCTTCTGTCATGGGACGCGAACAAGGTTGGTTAGCTGAACACATGCTTATTCTTGGTGTAACTAACCCTCAAGGTGAAAAACACTACATCGCTGCAGCATTCCCGTCTGCATGTGGTAAAACAAACTTTGCAATGTTAATTCCACCAGCAGGTTATGAAGGTTGGAAAATCGAAACTGTAGGTGACGATATTGCTTGGATCAAACCAGGTGAAGATGGTCGTTTATATGCGATTAACCCTGAAGCTGGTTTCTTTGGTGTAGCTCCTGGTACAAACACCAAGACTAACCCGAACTGTATGGCAACTCTTCATAAAGATGTTATCTATACAAACGTAGCGGTAACTGAAGATGGTCAAGTATGGTGGGAAGGTCTTTCTAAAGAAGTTCCAACAAACTTAACTAACTGGAAAGGCCAACCTCACGTAAATGGTGAAAAAGCAGCGCATCCAAATGCTCGCTTTACTGTTGCAGCTGGTCAATGCCCTTCTATCGATGCTGACTGGGAAAATCCAGCAGGCGTTCCAATTTCTGCATTTATCTTCGGCGGTCGCCGCGCAGATACAGTTCCTTTAGTTTCTGAAGCTTTCGACTGGGTTGACGGTGTATATAAAGCGGCAACTATGGGTTCTGAAACTACTGCTGCTGCTGTTGGTCAACAAGGTATTGTGCGTCGTGACCCATTCGCGATGCTTCCATTTGCTGGCTATAACATGGCTGACTACTTTGATCACTGGTTAAGCCTTGGTCAACAAGTAAGTACAAAAGCTGAAGCAGCTGGTAATAAGTTACCAAAAATCTTCAATGTAAACTGGTTCCGTCGTGATGCTGAAGGCAATTTCGTATGGCCTGGTTTCGGTCAAAACATGCGTGTTCTTGAGTGGATCATTGATCGTTGTGAAGGTCGTGCAAACGCTGTTGAAACTCCAATTGGTCTTGTTCCAACATATGACGACTTGAACTGGGAAGGTACTGAATTCTCTAAAGAAGAATTCGACCTAATCACAGCTCAAGATAAAGATCAGTGGATTACTGAAATTGAAAGCCACACTGATTTATTTAATAAACTCGGTGATCGCTTACCGAAAGCATTAAAAGAACGTCAAGCAGCTTTACTTGAAGCTGTAAAAACTGGCTTCTAATTGTTACATATAAAAAAGGTCGCCATGTGCGACCTTTTTTATTATGCAGCATCGTCTTTTTGTCGACGCTCAGATAAATAAGCTTCTAATATTTTTACTTGTTTCTCATCAAATGCTAGACCTAGTTTTGTTCTACGCCACAATATATCCTCAGCAGTAGTCGCCCATTCATATTCACATAAATATTTGACTTCGCATTCAAATAAATCATTTCCAAAATTCTGGCCTAATTGCTCTATTGCATTTTTCTCTCGGAGCATATTCCAGACTCTTGTGCCGTATGCATGCGCCCAACGGTTAGCAAGTGATTCAGACACTCCACTTACACGTGACTGAAGCTGATGCGTTAAATCATCTAATGTTGTCCAGTTTTCAGCACCAGGTAATGGCTCATCTACAGTCCACTCTTCTGCCATGTCATTAAAAAACGCAGACAAATGCTCTAAAGCAGCTTCGGCTAATTTTCGATAAGTTGTGATCTTGCCACCAAACACAGATAACAATGGTGGCTTTCTCTCTTCTGCTTGTAGCGCCAAAGTATAGTCACGTGTAATCGCTGAAGGATTATCAGACTCATCATCACATAAAGCACGTACACCCGAATATTGGCTTACAATATCAGCCCGAGTTAACTGCTTTTTAAAATGTGAATTGGTCACTGTTAAGAGGTAATCTATTTCTACATCGGTAATCTCTACCTTTTGTGGGTCATCTGTATACTCCTGATCTGTCGTACCAATTAATGTATATTTTTCTAAATATGGAATTGCAAACACAATGCGTCGATCTTCATTTTGCATAATGAAGGCTTTATGACAGTCATATAATTTTGGCACAACAATATGACTTCCTTGGATCAGCCTAATTTGATAAGGCGATTTTAGATTCAGATTTTCACTAATAATTTCTTCAACCCAAGGGCCTGCTGCATTCACTAAAGCTCTTGCACGTATCTGGTAAAACTCTGCTCCACTTTGTAACTCCAGATGCCACAGCTCTTGTTCCATATAAGCTTTAATACAACGCGTACGCGTTACGACTTTGGCGCCTTTCTCTTTAGCCTGCAATGCATTTAACACCACAAGACGTGCATCATCTACAGTACAGTCAGAATATTCAAAACCACGCGTTATAGCCGGTTTTAAAGGACTATTTTCTTTGAAATAAATAAGATTTGAACCTAATAATTTTTCTCGTTTTCCCAAATGATCATAAAAAAACAAGCCCGCCCGAATTAACCATGCAGGACGTAAATGTGGTCGATGAGGCATAATAAAGCGCATTGGTTTAATAATATGTGGAGCTTTAGCCAACAACACTTCACGCTCTGCTAAAGCTTCTCTAACCAGTCGAAATTCTTTATGCTCTAAATAGCGCAGACCACCATGAATTAATTTGCTGCTAGCAGATGAGGTGTGACTAGCTAAATCATCTTTTTCACATAAAAATACCGATAGTCCACGGCCTGCAGCATCATTAGCAATACCAACACCATTAATACCGCCACCGATCACGGCAATGTCATATATTTTTGAATAATCATTAGGCTGTATTTTCATTTCTCATTTTCTTTTTATTGTTGATCTTATAAAAATTAAAACACCAAATTGAAGAAACAACAATCAAAAAAGTAGAATAATCAATTTTAAATAACCAAGTATTTAACCGTTAATTGATTACCCTACTATTGAATTCAACCAATTAAAGAACGAATTAATCCTCAGCCCAACTTTGACTACGCTTAACTGCCTTGAGCCAACCTTTATAAATAATTTCTGATTGTTCAGAAGACATTTTTGGCTCAAATACTTTTTCTATGGCAGATTTATTTCTTAACTCATGTAGATCTTGCCAGAAACCCGTCGCCAGCCCAGCAAGGAAAGCCGCACCCAAAGCTGTGGTTTCTTTCATTATTGGACGTTCTACTGGTGTTGCTAAAATATCGGCCTGAAATTGAATTAAGAAATTATTTTCCGTTACTCCTCCATCAACACGGAGTGTACGGAGCTCTTCTTCTGCATCTTGCTGCATTGCATCTAAAACATCTCGGGTTTGAAAAGCAATAGACTCTAAAGTTGCACGAATAATATGTTCAATACTAGCCCCACGAGTAAGTCCAAAAATAGCTCCACGCGCTGTTGGGTCCCAATATGGTGCGCCTAACCCTGTAAAAGCAGGTACAACATATACACCGTTACTATCTTTCACACGTGTTGCATAAAGCTCAGAGTCTTTAGCATTCTTAATGACCTTTAATTCATCGCGCAACCACTGAACGCAAGAACCACCATTAAATACGGCACCCTCTAAGGCATAGTTCACCTCACCACTCGCACCACATGCAATAGTAGTTAGCAATCCGTGTTCTGAACGGACAATCTTCTTACCTGTGTTCATTAATAGAAAACAGCCTGTGCCGTAGGTATTTTTTGCCTGGCCAGACTCAACACACATTTGACCGAACAGTGCGGCTTGTTGATCACCTGCGATTCCTGCAATGGGAATACCAACTTCTTGCCCACTAATGGTATGTGTATATCCATAAACCTCAGATGAGCTACGTACTTCGGGTAACATTGCTCGAGGGATATCTAAAACTTGTAAAAGTTTTTCATCCCATTCTAGCTTTTCGATATCAAACAGCATAGTTCGTGAAGCATTGGTAAAATCAGTGACATGGACTGTACCATTGGTTAGTTTCCAGATTAACCAAGTATCCACCGTACCGAACAACAACTCTCCTCGCTCAGCACGTTCACGGCTTCCTTCAACATGGTCTAAAATCCATTTAATTTTTGTGGCCGAAAAATACGGATCAATCACCAAACCCGTTGTTTTACGTATGTATTCTTGCCATCCTGCTTTATGCAATTGATTGCATATCTCAGTCGTTTGTCGACTTTGCCAAACAATCGCATTGTAAATAGGCTTGCCTGTTTTTTTATCCCAAACAATTGTGGTTTCACGCTGATTTGTAATCCCAATTGCTGCAACTTGCTCACTCTTAATGCCTGCTTGAGCTAGAGCCTCTACCCACACAGCACTTTGCGTAGCCCAAATTTCCATAGGGTCATGCTCGACCCAGCCAGGCTGCGGATAAATCTGGGTAAATTCTTTTTGAGCAATACTTACAACGTTAGCATCATGGTCTAAAACAATTGCTCTTGAACTCGTTGTTCCCTGATCAAAAGCAACAATATATTTTTTCAGGCAATTTGACATCTGAATGTCCCTTTCATTATCCACACACATCTAGTCCACAATGCCAAGACATCATGCCTAACTGTATTTATTTAAAATTTTCTTTGGAATATATCATTATTTTTAAGGCATATAGGTTTTCTTCGCCCAAACTCTACTCATTCTTTATTAGTTTTTACTATTTGGAAAAAAATAATAGGCTAAATAACCGAATAAGATCATAAAAATGGACTAATCGGCTAATTTGAAATCATATAAATATTCAACTTATTCCTTTGCTTAAATAATAAACATTGTTTTACAGACATAAAAAAAATAAAGTGAAATACTCCTCTAGAAAATATGTAAAAACGGAATAAATCTTCTCTTTTTTAGCATTCAACCCAAGCGAAACATGGAGCGACTCATGGTTGATCAACCTTCTACCGCAACAACTCCACATTCTAATTTAGATACAAAAACTCGTCTAAAATCCATTTTGGGCGGTTCTGCCGGTAACCTTGTTGAATGGTATGACTGGTATGTATATGCAGCATTTACGCTCTATTTTGCTCATGCTTTTTTCCCGAAAGGTAGCCAGACGGCTCAGCTCCTTCAAGCGGCCGCAATTTTTGCTGTAGGCTTTTTAATGCGCCCAATCGGTGCATGGATTATGGGAATCTATTCAGACCGTAAAGGTCGTAAAGCGGGTCTGACCCTTTCCGTCACTTTAATGTGTATAGGTTCGCTGCTTATTGCCGTGACACCAAGTTATGAAAGTATTGGTGTATTTGCCCCTCTTCTTTTAGTTGTCGCTCGTTTAATTCAAGGCTTAAGTGTAGGCGGTGAATATGGTGCTAGTGCTACCTATTTAAGTGAAATGGCTGAAAGAAATCGACGTGGTTTTTTCTCTAGTTTCCAATATGTCACCTTGATTGCTGGTCAGCTCACAGCTCTATGCGTTCTATTAATATTACAAATGGTATTAACTGAAGAACAACTACATGATTGGGGATGGCGTATTCCATTCTTTATCGGTGCTTTACTTGCGATTGTAGTTTTCCGTATTCGACGTGGCCTACTAGAAACTCAATCTTTTAAAAATGCTCAGGCAGAGACAGACCAACCAAAATCAGGCATGTTTGCTTTATTTAAACATTACCCTAAAGAAGCTTTCACAGTATTGTTTTTAACCGCTGGCGGGACTTTAGCTTTTTATACTTATACGACTTATCTGCAAAAATATTTAGTCAATACTTCTGGATTTACCAAACCTGAAGCCACTCAAATTACAACTTTAGCGCTATTTATTTTTATGTGTCTACAGCCTGTAGCAGGTGCTTTATCAGATCGCATTGGTCGAAAACCCCTTATGATTTTCTTCGGAATAACAGGTGTTTTATTCACATACGTTCTATTTGATGCACTCGCAAATACACATAACTATTGGACAGCTTTCTGGTTATGTTTTGGAGGTCTCGTAATGGTGACTGGCTACACTTCAATTAATGCTGTAGTGAAAGCAGAACTTTTCCCTGCGCACATTCGTGCTTTAGGAGTTGCATTACCTTACGCGATTGCCAATACATTATTTGGCGGAACAGCAGAGTTCTTTGCTTTAAGTTTTAAAGAGGCTGGGCATGAATCTTGGTACTTTATTTATGTAAGTATCATGATCTTCATTTCTCTCATTATTTATATTTTTATGAAAGACACCAAGCACCATTCAAAAATCAAAGAACATTAATACGTTACCAATAAGGGCTAATATCGTTCGCCGATGTTAGCTCAAATCATGAGATTAAGCCCCAACAACCTTTGTATTTTATGAGATACTAGCTATAAGAAAATAAGGACGATACTGATGAATAGAAGTATTTTATGCTTGGCATTAAGTAGTATGTTTGTTTTAACTGCTTGTCAGACTACCCCTCGACAATATAATGGTTCAACTGGATATCAGATTGAAAACCAAACAAAAACTTCAGCGACTTTAGCTTACACTTTAGCGGGTCGTAGTAACCAGCAACTCGATGAACGTAAATTACAACGAGCTTGTCAGAATGTACTAGGTGCTCAGAAAGTTTATAAATTATCAATTTTGAGTATCAACGAAATTCCTAATCCAGCGAAAGATGAGCATTATGGAATTAAACTCGGCGAAACTCGTGCTTCTTTTGGTTTATCAAACACACCTAGCTTAAATAATGGTGAGGACTATGCAACTCGCCAAGCGCTTGAAGCACGTCCAAGCACATTAAAAGTTGTTCGTTATACTTGTTCATAAAATAAAAAAAGACGCTGTTCTTTTACAGCGTCTTATAAAAACTTACATTTCTAAACTCTTTAGCTTCATCCAGATCAGGCCATGTAGAAGCACTTCTTTCATCAATCTTTTGATATTTGGGATGACTAAAGTTCTTAACACGGCTATCAGCCACCCAGACTTCTGGCGCAAATTTTAAAAATTCATCTAAGAAAAAGCGGTTACATTGATCGTATAAAACATCAGCTGCCAATAAAATATCAACATGCTCGGCCTTATATAAATCATCTAAATATTCTAGCTCAACATTATTAAGTAAAGCGTTTTCACGGCAAGCATTCAAACTAACTTGATCGATATCACAGCAGATGACTCGTTTCGCCCCTGCCATTTTTGCAGCAATTGCCACTACACCAGAACCAGCTCCAAAATCCAAAACAACTTTATCTTTAACATGGTGCGGCTCTGCAAGTAACCACTGTGCCATTGCTAAACCAGATGCCCAACAAAAAATCCAATACGGCGTGTCATTCCAAATACGGCGAATAACTTCATCATCTAAACGATCAGTTGGAAAAACAGGTGGAATCAACCATAAAGAAATAGCCGTTTCAGGCAACTGTTGTGCCATCAACTCACAATTGGGAATAACTTCATTTAGTGCTTGAAGTAAATGTTCAGGGGCTTTGGATAGTTGAAAGGTGCAGCTCATCAGATTTCTTTTAATTCATTTTTATAACAAGCATAACAGAGTCATTCCATTATGATTTGAATTTCTAGAATAACCTTCGGTTGGACCTGAGAAGCCCTGCTTCGCAAGGCTTTCGTGAGAATTAGGTCTAACCATTGTCATCCGCAAAACTCGGCAGATACTATCTATAATTGAAGCATCGCAGAAACATTTAATTTTTAACGTATTTCTGCCTCAAACAATTGCAGATGACGGTTACGCGTATCAAATAACAGCCTAGCGTTAATTAAATTAACCTAAAGCTTTTTCAGCAGCTTCTACAGTTTGACGGATCAAAGTTGTAATGGTCATTGGACCAACACCACCCGGTACTGGTGTGTAAGCAGAAGCAATTTCTTCAATACCTTGTAGTTGAATATCACCTACGCCACCGCCATCACGAGGATGGAAACCAGCATCTACAACTACTGCACCTTGTTTAATCCAATCTTTTTGGATAAGTTCAGCTTTACCAACTGCACCCACAATAATGTCAGCTTGCTTCACAAGCTCAGGTAAATTTTGTGTGCGTGAATGGCAAATTGTTACTGTTGCATTCGCTTGCAAAAGCATCATTGCCATTGGTTTACCTAAAATTGCAGAACGACCGACTACAACCGCATGTTTACCAGCAATTTCGATATTGTTTTCTTTTAAAATAGTCATAATGCCCGCAGGAGTTGCTGAACCATATGCAGCTTCGCCCATAGCCATACGGCCAAAACCAAGACAAGTTACACCATCAACATCTTTAGCTAATGAGATTGCATCGAAACATGCGCGCTCATCAATTTGCTCAGGAACTGGATGTTGTAAAAGAATGCCATGTACATCTGGATTAGCATTAAGTTTTTCAATTTCAGCTAATAATTGTTCTGTTGTCGTTTCTTGTGGCAATTCAATTTTTAAAGAGTCCATGCCTACTCGACGGCAAGCATTTCCTTTCATGCGTACATAAGTTGCAGATGCGCCATCATCCCCAACTAAAATAGTCGCCAAAATTGGGGTACGACCTGTTTTAGCTTTTAAAGCTTCAACACGTACTGACAAATTTTCTTCAATTTGCTTTGCTAATGCGCGACCGTCTAAAACCAATGCCACAGCACATCTCCAAGGTAGACATGAATTTAATGTGCCAATAATACATGATTATTTGGACAAATTTATTCTAGATGTTGCTTTTATGTTCATCTTATCTCAAAACAGTATTGTTTTTTTTGTAAAGGTTGCTAATATGTGCATCACCAAATGTAGGCGGGGTGGCAGAGTGGTCATGCAGCGGACTGCAACTCCGTGGACGCCGGTTCGATTCCGACCTCCGCCTCCAAATTTGGTAAAGCCCGGGTGGTGAAATAGGTAGACACAGGGGATTTAAAATCCCCCGCCCACAAAGCGTGCCGGTTCGAGTCCGGCCCCGGGCACCATTTTCTAGTACAGAAATTGGTGTCATAAAGAATCCAGCGAAAGCTGGTTTTTTTATGTCTAAAAAAAAGGATGCTTATTAGCATCCTTTCTCGCCCCATATATTTAAGCAGTTTTTTGCTTGTCTTTTTCAGGTGTTAAACTCGCATCCAACACCAATTGATAGCTTCGGCTAGAATCTACTTTGTATTCTGGATTTTTAATTGAATCTACAAAAATCCAATCCGACTGCGCCTGCTTATCATCAAGTGTAACCATCAAATAACCACGCTGATTTAAATTACAATATGCCAATTCATCGATAAGCGTAGTAAAGGCAAATTCAAACTGTTGTAGCTGAGCTAGTGGAATACTTAAATATTTTTCAAGCCCCGGGGAAGATACCGAACTTGTCGCCAGTTCAACACCAACATATTCGCCCTTTTGGCTATATAAGTAAGATGTCCACGCATTATGAGTATCACCCGCTAAAACAATAATTTTCTTATTAAACTCAGCCAATTTGCCATACAAAAACTCTCGCTCAGCATAGTAACCATCCCAAGCATCAAGGTTATATGGAACTAATGTTGTGACTCGCGCTTTTTCTTGAACGGTTAAAGTTGGATCACCTTGCTCTAATCGTAATTTTAATGTGACTAATTCTGTAATTTGCGCATTCATTTTAGCTAACGTATCCGGCGAAGTTCCGCCTGAAGTAATTTGCCCCAACGATGCCAACAACTCAGCTGGAATCCACATTTTACTCATTAAGACTTGCTGCCCAATCACATTCCATGTTGCAGTTGAACTTTGTAAGACACCTACTATATTTTTCTCTTTACTACCCAATAACCACTCACGCTGAGTTTGCCCCATTAAGGTCCGCATTGGATTAGTTAAATCCGCTTGGAATTTTTCAATATCTAAGCCATTCGCTGTTATATATTTGCCATAATCCAACTGCTTGTCACGGGCAATAATACGAGTATCTAACATTATTAAATTAACAAGCCCCCCAAAATCAAACTGACGATAAATATTTAAATGATCGGTACTAGAAACTGGGCGAATCGGCATCCATTCAAAATAAGCTTGTAGAGCAGCTAATTTACGCTCCAAGAAAGGACCCTCATTACTTTGATGATTCTCTGCACCTTCGCGCCAAGTATCATTCGCTAACTCATGGTCATCCCAAACTACAATAAAAGGATGACGCTGATGAACCGCCTGCAAGTCTTTATCTTGACGATAAAGCGCATAACGTTTGCGATAATCATCTAATTTAATAATTTCTTTATTATTATCGGACGGTAAAGTACGACCCAGCTTTGCGGCATCTTCTGTTGCATAGCCATCAGCCCCATATTCATAAATATAATCGCCCAAATGAATGACTACATCCACATTCTGTTTTGCCATTTCACGATAAACGTAAAAATAACCCGCAGGATAATTAGAACAAGAACATACTGCGAAGCTGACCTTATTGGTAGTTACAGGTAATGTTTTTGTTTGCCCTACTGGCGAGACTTTGCTACCAAATCGAAAGCGATAATAATAAGTCATACCCGCTTGTAGACCTGTTGCATCCACCTTCACGGTAAAATCGTCAGTTTTAGTCGTTTGAACAGTACCAGTCTTTAAATTCTGCTTGAACTGATCATCGGTAGCAATTTCCCAAGTAACTTTAAGACGCGCATTAAGATCTACTGGTGTTAACCGCGTCCATAAAATTACTTTATCTTGCAATGGGTCGCCGCTCGCCACTCCATGTAAAAAATCTGCTTGTGTTTCTGAATTCTCCTCATCAGAACCATCATTACACCCTGTAAAAACTACAGGCAAAGATAGCGCCCCAAAACCGAACAGACTTTTTTGAATTAATTCTCGGCGTGAAATTTTCTCTGACATAAAATTACCTAAGTTTTAAGCAATGAGTGTCTTAAATTTAGGTAGATAAGATGAACAACTGATCTCAGTTTAATGAACAAATCATGACATAAATTGGTTAATTTATATAAATACCAACAAGAACTGATTGAAAATAAAGCAAACTCTCTGATTTTCTCTTGCCAATCGCGCACTTGTCCTCTATTATTGCGCACATGCCCGGGTGGTGAAATAGGTAGACACAGGGGATTTAAAATCCCCCGCCCACAAAGCGTGCCGGTTCGAGTCCGGCCCCGGGCACCATTTTCAAATGTTGAATTTGGTGCTACAAAGAATCCAGCGTATGCTGGTTTTTTTATGCCTAATTAAAAAATGAATTTTATGATAAGAATATTATTACTCGTTTGCACTACCCTCTCTATAACAAAGGTTTATGCCACAGATCTTTTCTCTGGCACTATTTCTTTCAAAGACAACAATTGGTATTTTTCACGTTGCTCTATTACCAAAGATGATTATTTAGTTAAAGCACCCGAACAGATAATAGATAAATTTAAAACGTTGGAACAAAAACGAGAAACTTATTGGGTCAGTTTATTAGCGGACGCAGATTATCAAGAGAATGGTGTTTTAGTTTTAAAAGTTAAAGAAATAGACGAAATACATTTAAAGGCATCTTGCCACTTGTTAGATGCATTTGAAGATATTGAAAATCGAGAGTAATCACCACTCTCGATTCATAACCAGCTCTTCCATTTCAAGGTCTAAATATCCTGCATCCTGTGCCACCATCATCATTGCCTCAGCAATATAGTCAGCTGCACTATCATCCAAGGAAGAATCTAGATCTTCGAACTGAGGTTTCATTTCATTGATTGCAATTACAGTTTGATGAGCATATCGATAGATATCCTGCTCAGCTAAAGCAGGCTTCTGAACTTTTTTAGCAAATTGTTCAATGAGCTGCTTGAGTTCAGCGACCAAAATATCTGGATAATATTCATCATCAAACATCGGGAGAAGTAAGTCTTCGAACATACAAAAGTTTACACAACAGCAAAAACTTGCCGCTTATAACATATTTTCAAAAGAATAACGATATTTTTCCCTGACTCAATCATCTAGCTCATTAAATTAATGAGCTACTACCTGATTTTATAGAGCCTACTTTGCTAAGCTTGTATCATCGCCTTCCAAACTAAAATTGCATCAGTCATTGCTTTCACGTCATGTGCTCTGACAATTGATGCTCCTTGCTGAATACTAAGCAAATGCCCCATAACGCTCCCTACCGCACGCTGATCTGCAGTTACACCCTTTAATGCTTCACCAATAAAACGTTTACGAGAAAGGCCAGATAAAATCGGATAACCCATTTCACCAAGCTTCCAAAATTCTTTGAGTAGTCTTAAATTTTGCTGCGCATTTTTTGCAAAACCAAACCCAGGATCAATAATAATATTATGTTTTTTCACACCTGCATTTAAAGCTTCATTCACGCGCTGCTGAAGCTCTGCTATAACATCTACGGTTACGTCCGTATATTGGTCTAACTGATTCATTGTAGTAGGCTCACCACGCATATGCATGATCACTACTGGTATATCCAGATCTGCTGCCGTTTTTAAAGCATTCGGACGAGTAAGCGCACGTACATCATTCCAAATATGTGCTCCTGCTTCTTTCGCTGCACGAATAACATCAGGCTGACTCGTATCAATTGATAAAACAATATTATGTTTAGCTAAAGCTTCAACTACGGGCACAACTCTTCGTATTTCTTCTTCTATGCTTACTTCAGATGCCCCTGGACGGGTAGACTCTCCACCAATATCAATAATGGTGGCACCTTGCTCTATCATGGCTAACGCATGAGCAATCGCTTGATCTATTTGATTATGCTTTCCGCCATCACTAAAAGAATCTGGTGTGACATTTAATATACCCATAACGTGAGGCTGTGATAGATCTAACTGAAGCTGTCCACACTGTAAAATTTGTTGAGGCAAAGGCATTAGTTGCATAAAAAGCTCCAGTTTAAAATCAGGCTGTATTTTAGCAATTATCATCTATGTATGGTGTTGATTTGTTTTCAGCTTTTAACAAAATCAAACCCATAAAAAAAGCCACATGACTGTGGCTTTTTTAATTAACTAATTAGTTCATTGCTGGCAATGGTGGCGGTGTAGATGGACCATCTTTTGGTGGTTCAAATGCAGCCACTGGGTTTTCAGCAACATATACTTTAGGCGGTTGTGGCTCACGACCTTCCATAATGTCACGGATTTGATCACGATCAATAGTTTCCCATTCCATCAAAGCTTTTACCATCGCGTGTGCAATATCTTTATTACTTTCTAAGATATTACGTGCAACTTTGTATTGCTCATCAAGAATACGACGTACTTCTTCATCAACTAACTGTTGAGTTGCTTCAGAAATCGTACGGCTTCCTACATTACCAAAGAAACCATTTTGGTTTTCATCTTCGTAAACCATTACACCCATTTTGTCAGACATACCGTACTTCGTAACCATTGCACGTGCCATTTTAGTAGCTCGCTCAAAGTCATTTGAAGCACCAGTAGATTGCTGTTGGATAAATACTTCTTCAGCAATACGACCACCAAACAAAATTGCAATTTCGTTTAGCATCTTGTCTTTATAGTGGCTAATTTGGTCTTGTTCAGGTAACTGCCAAGTTACACCTAAAGCCCAACCACGCGGCATAATCGTTACTTTATGAACAGGATCTGTACCCGGTAAAATCTCGGCAACAATCGCATGACCAGCTTCATGATAAGCCGTTGCACGACGCTCTTCTTCACGTAGAACCATCGATTTACGCTCTGGTCCCATGTAGATTTTGTCTTTTGCATCTTCAAAGTCATGCATGTCGACCGTGTTCTTATTACGGCGTGCAGCAAATAATGCAGCTTCGTTAACAAGGTTTGCCAACTGCGCACCAGAGAAACCTGGAGTACCACGAGATAGAACCTTAACATCCACACCCGTAACTGAAGGTAATTTTTTCAAATGTACGTTCAGAATCTGCTCACGACCACGAATGTCAGGTAAACCTACCATTACTTGACGGTCAAAACGACCTGGTCGTAATAACGCTTTATCCAAGACATCAACACGGTTTGTCGCAGCAATTACGATTACACCTTCGTTACCTTCAAAACCATCCATCTCTACAAGCATTTGGTTCAAGGTTTGCTCACGTTCATCATGACCACCACCTGTACCTGAACCACGGTGACGACCTACTGCATCAATTTCGTCAATAAAGATAATACAAGGCGCATGACGCTTCGCTTGCTCGAACATATCACGGACACGGGACGCACCCACACCCACGAACATTTCGACAAAGTCAGAACCTGAAATGCTGAAGAAAGGAACTTTAGCTTCACCAGCAATTGCTTTGGCTAATAACGTTTTACCAGTACCCGGAGGACCAACCATAAGTACGCCACGAGGAATAGTAGCGCCCAAACGTTTGAATTTTGCAGGGTCTTTTAAGAAATCTACAATTTCAACAACTTCTTGTTTTGCTTCATCACAACCAGCGACGTCAGAAAAATTGACTTTGATTTGATCTTCAGAAAGCATTTTTGCTTTCGACTTACCAAAACTCATCGGTCCATTTTTTCCGCCTGCACCACCACCCATGTTACGCATAAAGAACATGAATAACAGAATGATTAACAGTACAGGGAAACTAGCAATGAGAAGTTGCATCAAAATGCCTTGACGTTGAGGAGCTGTTCCCTCTACAACAACATTTTGCTTATTTAAGCTCGGCATAAGCTCAGTGTCTTCAACTTGCGGACGAACAGTTTCAAACTGTGATCCGTTAGTTTTTTCACCATTAATATTTAAACCGTCAATTGTGACTTGCTTAATTTGGCCAGCATTCACCGCTGCAACGAAATCTGAATATTTCATCGCAGTAGGCTTATTGCGGTCACTGATATTACTGAAAATTAAAATCAGAACACCAAGTATTATTAGCCACAATACGGCATTCTTGAAGTAATCGCTCAAAGCTTTATTCCCATATCGATCTAATTTGATCATGCCCAATCTTGGCTGATCGTCATAAAAACAGCAACTGTATTGCTTGCGGATAACCTAAAAGTACAAAATGCACAATTTTTAGGAGCTTGGCAAGTAAACTTTATTGCAATGCTTTCTTACGCCCTTGTCCAACCAAAAAAACTTCTTTAGAACGCGCCCGAGAAGCTGCTGGTTTTGCTGTCTTTAACACATCAAAACTATCAACCACTTGTTTACGAAACTCATCAAATCCTGCGCCTTGGAACACTTTAACAACAAACTGTCCATTAGGACCAAGAACCTTTTGAGCAAAATCTAAAGCGAGTTCACATAAGTAAATCTGTCTAGGTTGATCAACAGCCCTATTACCTGATGTATTGGGGGCCATATCAGAAATTACAATGTCTACTTGTCGCCCATTTAAAATATTTAACAATTTTTCAAATACAGCTTCTTCTCTAAAGTCGCCTTGTAAGAAAGTGACATCAGGCAAAGCATCCATCGGCAAAATATCTGAAGCAATCACTAAACCTTTGCTACCCACAAGTTTTCCAGCAATTTGAGACCAGCTACCAGGAGCTGCACCCAAATCGACTACCGTCATGCCTGGCTTGATCAACTTATATTTTTCTTGGATTTCAAGAAGTTTATATGCTGCTCGCGCACGATACCCTTCCTTTTGTGCTTTTTTTACAAAAGGATCGTCTAGATGTTCCCTCATCCACGCACGACTACTTTTCGACAATTTCTGGTTTGTAATGCGTGTTGCCATAACTCACTAAATATCAAAAAAACTTCTGATCGTTCATTGTACGTGAAAATTACTCTCATTACAGTACGGATGTAGCGTAATCTCACCAAGTTTTACAGTTTTTTTCCAATAATGTTGATCGATTATTTATACAGTTTTTCGTACATCTGAATTTAAGTTTTTTGCTATACTAAGTCGTTTTTAAAATCAGGTATTTTTAATGGCCGCTTTATCTATCCATGAACGTAAACGTTTACGTCAAATTGGTCATGTGCTTAATCCGGTTGTCATGATTGGTGGACAAGGCTTAACAGATGCTGTTATCGAAGAAACTCTTCGTGCTTTAAACGACCACGAACTTATCAAAGTTAAAGTTGCTGGTGAAGACCGTGAAGCACGTACTGCTGTAATTGATGCAATTGTAGAAGCGACTGGCGCAGAAGCTGTGCAAAAGATTGGTAAAATTGTTTTACTTTACAAAAAAGCAGCTAAACAAAACCAGCATTTGTCTAATCTTGTTCGCCACGCTCATTTAGCAAATTAAGTTGATTTGACAAACTATGGCAAGTTACGAACTTTCAGCTTTTGATCGTTTTCATGCTGTTTCTGTTGTTGGCGCAATTGAACAGCAAGCACCGCACACCTTAAATGTCGGTTTTTGGATTCGTGATCCAAATCAACTCATTGTCTGGCCCCAAGAAGTCGCGGCTCATCCTCGTCAGGATTTTTTGTGGGAAGAAACTTGTTTCGAAATTTTTGTTGGCGTGCATGATGAAGATTATTATCGGGAAATTAACCTTTCCCCTTCTCAAGCATGGCAGTCTTATCAGTTTGAAGAATATCGCTACCCAGAAAGTATGCCTCCCCTTGCTGCTTACGATATCGAACTGAACCATCTCAAGCGTACTCATTATGGCTTAAATGTTAGTCTTGATTTGGGACAATTTATGCAAAAGCATCGCTTGAAATGGGCAAACCTCTATTTAGGTTTAACTGCAGTTTTAAAAACCCAAGAAGGTATGCAGTACTATGCAATGCAGCATAGTGGAAAAAGTGCAGATTTCCATAATAAGCGTGACTGGTTACATCAGTTTTAAAAGTAAAAAAGCGAGAAATTAATTCTCGCTTTTTTATAGCTGGGTAAAAGCTAAGATCATTAGTTATCTCGTGCTTTATTCCAAGCTTCAACTGCATTATTTTTAGTACGCTTAATACTTTCACTTAAAGAATCTTTGTGCTTCAAAGAAATCTGGCTAATATCACCTTTAAGTTCTTTACTGACTTTAGTCAAATCTTCGATAAGCGCGTTAATTTCTGCTTTCAAAGCATTTTTAAGTTCAGATAGTCCTTCTTGTGAAGTGGTAAACTGAGCTTTAATCACATCAAGACGTTGTAAAATATCTTGTTTAATTTGAATAAATTGATTTTGAATATTCTTGTTTAACTCATGAGTTTCAGCTTCAATTTTTTCTTGAGTTTCACTAAAAACCTCTTTGACCTGCTCTTGAGTTTCAGTGATAGCTTCTTTCACTTGCGTTTTTGCTTCTGTAGCAACTTCTTTAATCTGCTCAGTTTTCTCTGCAACACTTTCTTTTACTTGCGCAGTTTTAGCAGTTACTGTTCTTTTTGCTTTAGTTGTAGTAGCAGCTACGGTTTCTTTCACTTCATTCACCTCAGCTTTTACTGAATCAACTACAGCTTGAGCTTTCTCGCTCACATCTTTTGAAACTTGATCATTACTCATGCTATTTCCTCATATTGTTTATTTTTTAACTAGCAATACAATAAATCCAGTTCTAAAAATTCAGCCAGCAAATTGTTAGACAATTTATTAAAAGTAAATGATTCGGATGAGCACATAATTTTTTTGTAAAAATCAAGCAATGAATTATGTTTTTTAGCAGAAAATAAATAGACTTTTTAAGGTTCCATGCGTATAATGCGCTGTTAAGTTACAAGCGAGCAGACCGATAGGGAGGGGCATGTTTTATCACAACATCGCCTATCTTTTTTGGGTCTACTCGCTTTTTTACAGCCGAAATTCAGGAGCTTTGGTTTGAGCACCCCCGCCATTTTAGCCCTCGCAGATGGAACGATCTTTAAAGGAACGTCAATCGGCGCAACGGGAAGTACGACTGGAGAAGTCGTTTTTAACACAGCCATGACAGGCTATCAAGAAATTTTGACTGACCCAAGTTATGCACAACAAATTGTGACATTAACTTACCCACATATTGGAAACACTGGCTGCAACGCGGAAGACGTTGAATCTGGTCGTATCCATAAAGTATGGGCGAATGGTTTAATTATTCGTGACCTTCCACTACTACACAGCAACTTCCGTGCTGAACAGTCATTGAGTGAATATTTGCAAGAACACAATGTTGTTGCAATCGCGGATATTGATACACGTAAATTAACACGTATTTTGCGTGACAAAGGTGCACAAAATGGTTGCATCCTTGCTGGCGAAAATATTACTGAAGAAGAAGCTATAGCCAAAGCTCGTGCTTTTGGTGGCTTAAACGGTTTAGACCTTGCAAAAGAATGTTGCGATCCAACTGGTTTTGAATGGTCTGAAGGTTCATGGACTCTAGGCCAAGGCTTCTCTCAACCTGAATTAAAATATCATGTAGTTGCATACGATTACGGTGTCAAAACCAACATCTTGCGTATGCTTGCAGACCGCGGTTGCAAGTTAACCGTTGTACCTGCAGAAACTCCGGCTGAAAAAGTATTGGCACTTAATCCGGATGGCGTATTCCTTTCAAATGGCCCTGGCGATCCAGCTGCTTGTGATTATGCAATCGAAGCTGTAAAAACTATTGTTGAAACCACAACATTACCTGTATTTGGTATCTGCTTAGGCCACCAAATCTTGGCACTCGCTTCTGGTGCAAAAACTGTAAAAATGAACCATGGTCACCACGGTGCTAACCACCCTGTACAAAATCTTGAAGATGGTACAGTGATGATTACTTCACAAAACCATGGTTTCGCTGTAGATGCTGAAACTTTACCGGCTAACTTAAAAGCAACGCATAAATCATTGTTCGATGGCACCTTACAAGGGATTCACCGTACAGACAAACCAGCTTTCAGCTTCCAAGGTCATCCTGAAGCAAGCCCAGGTCCACATGATTGTGCCCCATTGTTCGATCATTTCATCGAACTTATCGAAGCATCTAAACAGTAATTAAGGAGCGAATAATGCCTAAACGTACGGATATTAAAAGCATCTTAATTATTGGTGCTGGCCCGATTGTGATTGGTCAGGCATGTGAGTTTGACTACTCAGGTGCTCAAGCGTGTAAAGCGCTTCGTGAAGAAGGCTACCGTGTTATTTTGGTTAACTCTAACCCAGCAACCATTATGACAGACCCTTCAATGGCTGATGCAACTTATATTGAGCCAATTACTTGGCAAACAGTTGCACAGATTATTGAAAAAGAACGTCCAGATGCAGTATTACCAACTATGGGTGGCCAGACTGCGTTGAACTGTGCACTTGCACTTGATGAGCACGGCGTTCTTGAAAAATATAATGTTGAATTAATTGGCGCAACTAAAGACGCAATTGAGAAAGCCGAAGATCGTAAACTCTTCGATATCGCTATGCGTAAAATTGGCTTGGAATGTCCAAAAGCTGCCATTGCTGAAACAATGGAAGAAGCTTTAGAAATTCAGTCACGCTTTGGTTTCCCGGTAATTATCCGTCCATCATTCACAATGGGTGGTTCGGGTGGTGGTATCGCATATAACCGCGAAGAATTCCTTGAGATTTGTGAACGTGGTTTTGACCTCTCTCCTACTCACCAGTTATTGATTGATGAATCTTTAATTGGTTGGAAAGAATACGAAATGGAAGTTGTTCGTGACAAAAACGACAACTGTATTATCGTATGTGCGATCGAAAACTTTGACCCAATGGGCGTACACACTGGTGACTCAATCACTGTAGCACCAGCTCAAACATTAACTGACAAAGAATACCAATTGATGCGTAACGCTTCGGTTGCAGTTCTTCGTGAAATTGGTGTTGAGACAGGCGGTTCTAACGTTCAGTTCGGTATTAACCCGAAAGACGGCCGTATGGTTGTTATCGAGATGAACCCTCGTGTATCTCGTTCATCTGCACTTGCTTCTAAGGCAACAGGTTTCCCGATTGCTAAAATCGCAGCAAAACTTGCTGTTGGTTATACCCTTGATGAATTGAAAAATGACATCACTGGTGGCGTAACTCCTGCAAGCTTCGAACCATCAATTGACTACGTTGTAACGAAGATTCCTCGTTTTAACTTCGAGAAATTTCCGCAAGCTGAACCAGTTCTTACTACTCAGATGAAATCTGTTGGTGAAGTGATGGCTATTGGCCGTAACTTCCAAGAATCTGTACAAAAAGCATTACGTGGTCTTGAAGTTGGTGTAAGCGGTTTTGATGAAAAAATCGAAGCTGGTGCAACAAATGCAAAAGAAATTATTCTAAAAGAACTTAAAGTTCCAGGTCCTGAGCGTATCTGGTACGTAGCGGACGCTTTCCGTCATGGTTTCTCTTTAGATGAAGTTTTTGAAGCGACTAAGATTGACCGCTGGTTCCTTATCCAAATTCAAGATATCGTTAAAACTGAAGCTCAAGTGAAAACTTTAGGTTTTGGTGACTTAAACGCTGACAACATCCGTTCGTTCAAGCGTAAAGGTTTATCTGACCTTCGTATTGCTCACCTTATGGGCATTTCACAAAAGCAATTCCGTAAGCAACGTTGGAACTTGGGTGTTTATCCAGTTTACAAACGCGTTGATACATGTGCAGCAGAGTTTGAATCTGGTACTGCATACATGTATTCAACTTACGATGAAGAATGTGAAGCAAACCCATCTAACCGTGACAAGATCATGGTGATTGGTGGTGGTCCAAACCGTATTGGTCAAGGTATCGAATTTGACTACTGCTGTGTACACGCTGCATTAGCTATGCGTGAAGACGGTTACGAAACAATCATGGTGAACTGTAACCCTGAAACTGTTTCTACCGACTATGACACATCTGACCGTCTATACTTCGAGCCCGTAACACTTGAAGATGTACTTGAAATCGTACGTACAGAGAAGCCTAAAGGCGTAATCGTACAGTATGGTGGCCAAACTCCACTTAAATTGGCACGTGCTTTAGAAGAAGCAGGTACTCCAATTATCGGTACATCACCAGATGCGATTGACCGTGCTGAAGACCGTGAACGTTTCCAACAAATGATCCAACGTTTACAGCTTCGTCAACCAAACAACAGCATTGTAAAATCTGCTGAAGAAGGTATCTCTGAAGCTGCAAAAGTAGGTTATCCGCTTGTTGTTCGCCCATCTTATGTATTAGGTGGTCGTGCAATGGAAATCGTATATAACGAAGAAGAACTTAAACGTTACCTTCGTGAAGCAGTTCAAGCATCTAATGAAGCCCCTGTTCTTCTTGACCGTTTCCTAGATGATGCAACTGAAGTTGATGTTGACTGTGTATCTGACGGTAAAGACGTTGTGATCGGCGGTATCATGCAGCATATCGAACAAGCTGGTATTCACTCAGGTGACTCTGCATGTTCAATTCCTCCTTATTCTTTATCAAAAGAAATTCAGGATGAAATGCGTCGTCAAACGATTGCGATGGCAAAAGAACTTGGCGTTGTTGGCTTGATGAACGTTCAGTTCGCTGTAAAAGGTGACGATATTTACGTTCTAGAAGTTAACCCACGTGCTTCACGTACAGTTCCATTCGTATCTAAGTGTATTGGTGATTCTTTAGCGAAAATTGCTGCACGTTGTATGGCAGGTCAATCTCTTGAGTCTCAAGGATTTACTAAAGAAATCATTCCAACGCATTTTGCTGTGAAGGAAGCCGTTTTCCCATTCGCTAAATTCCAAGGCGTAGACCCTATGCTTGGACCTGAGATGAAATCTACAGGTGAAGTGATGGGCGTAGGTAAAACATTTGGTGAAGCATTCTATAAAGCTGTTTTAGGCTCGAATGAACGCTTACCTGGTTTACCAACTGAAGGCGAAGTAAAACATGCTTTCTTATCAGTACGTGAATCTGACAAGAAATACATCGCTGATATCGCTAAGAAATTAGTTGAATATGGCTTCAAGCTTGTTGCAACAGGTGGTACTTACCAAGTGCTTAAAGAAGCAGGTTTAGAATGCGAATCTGTAAATAAAGTTACTGAAGGTCGTCCACATATTGTTGACCGCTTGAAAAATGGTGAAATACACCTTATTGTCAATACCACTGAAGGTAAACAGGCTCAATATGACTCTGCAATGATTCGTCGTGCTGCCCTACAAGGCAAAGTGTATTACACAACGACTATCAATGGCGCAGAAGCTGTTTGCCAAGCCTTTGCTGTGAAATTGCCAATGGATGTATACCGCTTGCAAGATTTAACTGTAGGTTAATTTTTTTACCGATAAGTCCCGTCACCTTATCGGTGGCGGGATTTTTTCATTTTTTTAACTGTGTTTTCTCAACTTAAGAGGGACCGAAATGCAACGTTATCCAATGACCCCTGAAGGTAAAATCGCCTTAGAGAAAGAATTACAACATCTGAAATCTGTTGAACGTCCACGTATTACTCAAGCAATTGCTGAAGCACGTGAACATGGGGACTTAAAAGAAAATGCAGAATACCATGCTGCTCGTGAACAGCAAGGTTTCTGTGAAGGACGCATCCAAGATATCGAAGGAAAATTGGGTGCTTCACAAGTCATCGATGTTAAAGACTTAGAACAAAACGGTCGTGTTGTATTCGGTGTTACGGTAACGATTGAAAACCTTGATACTGAAGAACGCAAGACTTATAAAATTGTTGGTGATGATGAAGCTGATTTTAAAATCAATAAAATCTCAGTGAACTCACCAATCGCACGTGGCCTTTTGAGCAAGAGTGAAGGTGATGAAGTAAAAATCGTTACTCCTCAAGGCGAAGTGGAATATGAAATTGTAAGTGTAGAATATCTCTAAGATAATACACAACTAGCCCCTCTTTATGAGGGGTTTTTATTCAATACCATTGATATATTTTTGGGAAATCACAAATGGATACTTCTTTAATTAACACCCCAGTTCGTCATTGGTGTGAATTTGAGTTTATTTCCAAAACTGTTAAAAACCCGAATATCCATATTAAAGGTCATTATTCATATTATTCAGCCTATTGGGACCAAGGTTTTGAACGTTGTGTTGTACGTTATTTACATGACAAAGCCTCGACACCTGACAAACCGATTGATCAACTTTATATTGGTAATTTTGTTTGTTTTGGCGCTGAATGCGTAATCATGATGGGTGGTAACCAACTCCATAGACCAGACTGGATTTCGACTTTCCCTTTTGATACCCGTAGTTTTTTAGCAGCTGGTGACACAGTTATTGCTGATGGGTGTTGGATTGGCAGTCGCGCAATGATTATGCAAGGTGTCAAACTTGGTGAAGGTGCAGTGGTTGCAACTGGAGCTGTAGTAACTAAAGATGTTCCACCCTATGCAATTGTAGGTGGTGTGCCTGCGAAAATTATTAAATATCGCTTTCCTCAAGAACAAATCGATAAACTGCTTGCTTTAAAACTGTATGATTTAGATGAAAAGCAGATTCTGAAAATACGTGAATATTTGCAAACTGATGATATAGCTTGTCTATATGAATATATGGAAACTCAAAAATTATAGCCCTTCTTTAATATATGATTTCCAATCTTCCTCAAAACGATTTGAGTGATCAATGTTATAAATAGCTAAATCTTTAAGGAAATTTCGTAAAGTATATTCTCTTGAAGAACTATCATTACTACGTCTAGCTTGATCATATGCTTGTATTAATTTATCAATAATAGTTCCCTTTACTTGATAATCATATTCGAGAATAATTCTATACCACTCTGCGTCTGAAATATTTTCAATACCATGCATACCTGCACTCAAATGATGCTTGCTTAGAAATTCGCGCTTATCTTTACATAGATAAGAAATTAATTTGTTAATGACTTTCTCTATATAAATTTGATGATTTGCAAATGGCTCTACCCCCATCATATAGCTTAGTAAAATCAAATTTTTATTAGCATTATCAGTTCGTAACAATGCAAATTGATTAATTTTCCTTATAAATGCACGCGCATTGAGTTTTTTTTCAAGCTGCAAGGCCAAAGTAAAAAAATATAATTCATTCACTTCATCTAAACTTGTTAACTCTCCGATCCTAAACAATTGTTCTTTAATTATATTTTCATAATGGTAATCTGCAATATTGGATGGAAATTGAATTGTAAAATCGACGAATTTTTCTAAATAATCACCTTGTATTTCCGAATCATATCCATAAAAGGTTTTTATTGACTGAAGTAATTGTGTTTTATTCATTACTAGAACAAAAACAATTTTTGGGGTATCAAAAAAATGCTTAATTCGTTCAATCAAACGAATAGCAAAATCAGGACGACAGCGATCTAGTTCATCTATTATAAAAACTAATGGTTGATCCAACTTACTAACTGTCTCTGTTAAATATTTTTTGAAGTCATTTAGTGTTTTCTTTTCAGCTTCATGCCCTGCAATTTTTTCTTGAATGCTTTCCTTAATTCGATCACTTGCTTCCTCAGTTAGACTTTCTACTTCATCTTTTGCATTTTCATAACCTTGCTGTAAAAGTCCACCTAAAAAACCAGCTCCAATTAAATGTAATCCTATAGTAAGTGCTACTTTAGGCAAAGATGGTAATAGAGCTGTTCCAATAGATGCCGACAATTTGATTAGATTTTCCACATTTTTCTTAGTTTTTTGGTCTTTACTTAAAATATTTGTAATTTCTGAAGTTATTACTAAAAAGGGGTCATCTAAGTAATCATTCGCAAAAGCATCTAAATAAATTACATTATGGCCAGTATGCTCAAGGTGTTTTTGCCAATGTTTAACAAACCATGTTTTTCCCTCTCCCCAACGTGCATCCAACGTCAGAACAGCTCCACACTGTAACCGATCAACATAGTTAGTTAATCTTTCTCCCAAATATTTTCGCCCCCAAAGGTCTCCCTCCCAAGCATTCTCAATATTATCTAAGTTTGTATTGTTCCAATTAAGTTGGTTTAATTCGCTCATTGTATTAATTAGATAAAAATAAAATTTATTATTCCAATATAGCATTTAGAATGATTGAACTAAAAATAAATAATTTAGATTGTTCTACTAGGTTTTTTTAAGTATTTAATGGGTTTAAGATAAAGGAATAGTCATTTTTTAAAAAGTATTTAAGACTAACTGAAATAAAATGATAAGGAACAATCTCATGTTATATCAACATATTCTAGTACCAATTGATGGTTCTGAAACTTCTATGGTCGCCATGAAAGAGGCCATTAAACTGGGAAAAGCACTAAATAGCAAAATTACAATTGTACAAGTGATGGCACTTGATCCTTTTATTGCTGATGTCTACGTAAAAACTGGTCAAACTAATGATTTGATTGAACGCACAAGAACTTATTTACTCGATATTTTAGAACACGCAAAACAAGAGTTTGCCAATGAAGGCATTACCGTTGAGACTAAACTGCTGGAAGGTTTTGTCGTTCATGAGGAAATCATTCAGGCTGCCCAAGACTTAAATGCAGATTTGATTGTAATGGGCTCTCATGGGCGCACGGGGGTACGAAAACTCGTTTTAGGAAGTGTGGCACAAAAAGTTTTAGGGGAAAGCCATATTCCCGTGTTAATTGTTCGATAATTTTCAATATTGCCTATCTTGTTAATCTTAATAATTTAGGCAATTTTTGATAAATAAACTTTTTTCAATAGATTTAAGGCTGCCAAGCAAACTGCTTTAAGTCAACTTTACCATTTAACAAATAAACACCTTCAGCTTCCAATTTTAATTGCTGAATATTTTCACCTTTTTCATTAAATTTACTTAGGCTAATTTTTCCTTGAGAATTAATCACACGATACCAAGGAACTTGATGATCAGTTTCAAGATGTTTTAAAACATAGCCTACTAATCTCGCATGTTTTGGTAATCCTGCCATACGAGCCACTTGTCCATACGTTGCAACTTTTCCGTAAGGAATCAAAGCAATGACTTCTAAAATTTGCCGATGTAGTTCATACTGAGTTGTCAAAGTGGACTCCATAAAAATTGACATAATTCATATCATATAAAAATTTTTTGAATAAAACTAAATGCAATCCAAGGTGGGCTTGAGGGAAATCTGCATGAAAAAAACATTACTGGTGATTACTGGCACTTTACTATGCGTTTCTTGTACTACACGCCCTCCTCTTCCTTTAGGAGAAGCACCTAAAGTCTCCACAGATGGCCGCCCTATTATTCCAGTCACTTTTGTTTTTACAACTAATTCTCCAGAAGCAACAAAGTTTGATAATTATCAACAGATGCGTAAGGAAATTAAAATATTAAATAGATACTATGTGGATGATAAAAATAATAAAATTTTTAAATTTAAATTACATCGTTATATTCCTTATGAAGAGTTTTCAAAATTACATTGTGATTTAAAACAACAGATTAATCAGCCCTACCCAATTACGATTGAAACTATTCCTGCCAGTGTAAATACGTGTTTTCCAAAACGAACTGCGAGTAAAGAAGTGATTGTTTTTATTTATGATGCCTATTCAACGAAATGGAAATTTGAAGATGTAACGAGTAGAGCCTTTCGTAATAATGGCAAACCCTTTATTTTATTAGACTGGAACCGCCTCAATTATAATATTCAGGCTGGTAGCGTGCATGAGATGGGACATGTGTTTGGTCTAAAACATGTTTGTGCGCCAAAAGCTACAAAACGTACTCCAACCAACATCATGGCAAGCGCCGAATGTAAATTAGGCAGTGGTGGCTTAAGAAATTTAGGATTTACGCCGGTACAACTTCAAACGATTTTATCAACGTACAAACAATATCCCTAAAATTTAATTTCAATATATGCTCCTAAGTTATCTTGGGTAGCGATGTAATTTTCAGGGGTCAGTAAAGATGTCATGTAAGTACTCGCCTTTAAGAAATCTTCAGCATCGACTGGATACGGCTGCCAAAATGTTTTCAAATTATTGGTGTAAATTGGATAAAGGCGAAGTAAGTCTTTTGATAAATCTAACCTTGCTATACAGCCAAATGGTAAAGCATTGTGTTTTTCATATTCGCCATTGCTATTAAACACAGCATTGCCAATACCAAATACGACTGGCTTTTGGTTGATGATCTGGACAGGTTGAATAGTATGGGCACCATGGCCAATGATCAGGTCAGCGCCAGCTTGGATTAGAATCGTAGCAAGCTTACTCTGTTCTTTCGTAATTGGCTTAAAGTCGACACCCCAATGGCAAATAACAATAATTTTATGTTCAGGATGAATCAGCCTATAGCGACCTATTTGTTCAAGCAAAACACCATTTAAACACGCGACCCCACTCTTATGACCTAAAGCATAAAAATCATAATCGAGATAGGCAGTGTCTCTATGCCAGTATCCGTTAAAAATAGCATAACGCTTATTTTCAAAAGAGAGTTGAAAGTAGTTATGAGCATCTTTTTGGTTTACACCTGCCCCGATATAAGAAATGTTAGCTTGATCCAACTGTTGTAATGTATAAGTCAGCCCACGATCCCCATAGTCTTTTAGATGGTTATTTGCCAACACAACATGATTAAGGTGAATATTTTTGAATTCTACTAATGTTTGTTCAGCATCAGCTTTAAGAATAAAAGGCTTTTTATGATCTAAAGGAGATTGGTTTTCTAAAGAAAATACCGCTTCAAAGTTAGCAATATTTAAGTCATGTTCACCTAAAAAAGCTTTTATTTTCTCAAAAGAATAGTCATATCCATATTGTTGTAGAGCATCTTTTTGACCCTTTGACTTGCGCTTTTCTGTATAGATCTCCCCAAAATAAGTATCCCCCAAAATGTTGATAATACCACTTGGGGCTGAGCAAACTTTAGGTTGTACCTTCTGTGCTTGAAAACAATGGTAATAAGGAATCAAGTGCTCAGCACGATGAATATCATCTAAAAATGAAAAGAAACCAATCGTTTGGTTTTCTTCAAAGAACGTGAGATAAATTCTTCTAAAAGAATTTGTAAGATATAAGACCTCTACTACATTCTGTCCCACTAATGGTGTCTGAGGGAGATAAGTCTTTCCTTGAAAATTCAGCTCTTTTATAAAGAAGAGTTTTTTTATTTCATTGGGATAGCTATAAATTTTTCTGAGCAATAAAAACAAATGCTTTAACTGATTTCGTAAACCTTCTTTTTTTAATGTTAAGTGATAGACATCAGCCCTTTCGGACAAAATTAAATGTGCTTTTTCACTTTTACCGAAAAGCATATTACTTAAAGCTTCTTTTACATCTACTGCTTGAGTAAAAATTAAGAACTGGAACAGTTCAGTAAATGTATACTTTTCAGATGCTTTTAAACCTAAATTTTGCTGTCCAATGTGCTTACTCATATTTTGTGGCACAATATAGACGTCTTGAGCCAGTACACTTTTTTGCTGAAATTGTTCTAGTGCATAGTCGATCAGCAATAACGTGGAGATGTCATCGTCAAATTCGAATTGCCATACAGCTTCATCAAAATTTGTAGTGTCGATATGTGCTAATAACTTGATTTCAACGGGTTGATACTTCATAGCTCATCACCTTTGTAATCTTTAACGTAAGCGATGTAACCCGATAAGTTATGCTCTTGGTCATCAATCCTTACTCGAAAACGGTCATGACGAATATAAAATGCATGTAAAATTTTATCTGGTCGTGCCATATACATAGCCACTTCTGGATAAAAAAATCCTGTTGTTTGAAAATCAGTTCTAAATTCAATTAATTTTTGAAGCTCCGGCATGTAAGCCTGCTCAAAAAGTGCTGTACGTCCCTGCTCTTTTAAGCGGCTAACCATTTTATAAGCAGCCATTAACATTTCTAATAAAGTCGCATACGTTGTTTTTCGGTTACGAATAAAAATAAAGTGTTTTAAATAATTATTTAAACCAAAAATAAAATATTTATCTTCAGGGCATATTTTTGTAAGCTCATTGGTACAATAACTTAACCAATGATCATGATATTTTTCATATCTATTTTCAATAAAATATTCAAACATTAATTTAACAGTTTCTAATAATTTTTTATCCTGATTAATTTGATATAACCTTAATAAAGCTAAAGCAGCTTCACCATCATAATAAATAATTCTGAATTTTTCTTTTAAGTCATAATCTGGATAATTTAATACGTGAGTTGTTGAGCCATTTGAATTTACTAATTTTAAAATACCATTTGCTAATTTCTCTGCATATTTTTGATAATCAGTTTTTTGAGTAATTTCCTGATATTTAGTGAACATTAAAATAGCAGCCGCATTGGCTCCTAATTTAATTTCAAACTCCCCTTCTTTACCATCAATCATAAAAGCAGTTTCTGAATCTTTTTCTTTATAAAAGTTGGTCAGTGCATATTGGATAGCAGCATGTATTTTGGGCCAATATTCTGGCTTACTCTGCACTTCAAATGTTTCTAGCAATGCATACACTGAAGTACAGTGGCGTACCGTATTGTAGTTACGAATATTGCGATCATAGGCAGAAAAATAGCCATAGATAAATTTGCCATTTTCTTGAATTTGATCATGCAAAAATGCCGAATTTTTTTCAATTAACGACTGAAAATGCTGTTTCTTATTGCTCGAAATCGCCCTAATACCATTTGCATCATAACCGCTCGCTAAATTAATCAATTGCCCATTTTCATAAAATGCTGCGTAGGTATCAAAAGTCCAAATGTCTTGTAGCTCTTGTAGTTTAATCTGTGGTCTAGTCACGTTATATTTTTGCTTAATTGCATAATTCAGATTTGTTTCATCAAAAAAGTTGGGTTTGTCATAGCTCAAACCTCGAATAATTGCTTTTCCATAAATCTCTTGCTCAAGAAAAGCAACTGAACATTGTTCATCAAACCCAATACCTTTACGGTAGTGGTTGTTGTGAAATTGATGATGGACCTGTTGCTCTACTACTTTCCAAGCTTGCTTCGTTAAATTATATGCAACATCAATTTTTATATAATCAACAAGTGACTCATGTGCAAACTGGTCATTAATGAAGGCTAAGAATTGTATTTTTGCTTGAGAAAAGTTTGTTTTCTCACTATGCCATACGTTACATCTTTGGTCTTTAGGCCCATAAGATATAAATAAAATCGTCTCTTTTTGAAGATCTGAAACATGGGGAGCGATATGTTCTAACCAAAGGTTCAGTTGTCTTTGGAAGTTTAAAAATGCTGTCACTCGAAATCAGTCCCTATCCGTTATTTGTTGTTCTATAAAGTTTTCAATCCATCATAACATGAACATGTGAAACGCTAAGTTAACGTATTGTTTAGACGAAAAAAAAGAGCCCGAAGGCTCTTTTTTTATAAGTCACTTGTCAGATTAGAAAATGATTTGACCATTATTGATCAAGTCATTCAATGTCACAGAACCTGTAAGGTTAGTCAATTGAAGCAATGGCGTTTCAGTGTAAGTACCTTCGATGAGTAATCCGCCATCACGGTCTACGCTGATTGTCGCAGTTTGAGTACCAGCATCATAACTTACTGTCACATATTGACCGATTGTTAAGTTAGTTTGAGAACCAATTAACAAGTTACTTAAGTCAATCTTATCAGCTTGATCATCTGTTGCAGTATCACCTACATGGAAGTCAGTCCATACATCTACACCACCTGTTGTGTTACCGCCAGTTGCATCAGTGACACTTGCAGCCGTTAACGTGTTGTAGATCAAGGTATCAGAGCCATTACCGAGAGCAAATGTATCATTTGCCGCAGTACTTACCGCAAGGCTATTCAACTCTTGACTCAAGTTAATCGTCAATGTAGAGGCATATTCACTACCATCGATCACTGAAACCAACTTGTAATCAATCACATCAACTGTCGCATTTGCCGCGCTATCTAATGGTTTGTAGAAATAAGACCCATCATTGTATAGATACAATGTGCCTTCACCTGTATCCACTCCTTGACCAGCAGCTAGCTCATAAGTGCCAGTCGTTGAGTTCATTACATAGAGCTGAGTGCCTTCTACGACATCATTAGTAAGAACGTTGCCAGTAATCCAGTCTGTTTGACCATCTGGTGTGTATTGGTCTAGATGCGTAACAGTAGTGTTCACTACAGTATCCAGAGTTACGTTACCAATTGAAATCAAACTAGATAAACTGAATTGTACTCGATATAGACCTTCTGACAAATGAGCTACCGAATCAGATAAAGCAGGTGCTCCAAGTACACCAGCTAAAGCAGTTTGAGAACTAGAGTACGCTGTATCTACCCAAGTTGCACCGCCATCTGTAGAGCGCTGGATTACATAACCTACAGTTGGTAATGCAGATAAGCTTAAAGTAGCCGTATAAAGCATTTGTAGATTGACATCCGCTACAGTATTGGCCGCGACAGTAAAGTTATTTGACAATACAGTATTACTATTATCAAAAAGACTAATCGAAACATTTGGACTTGTTACATCCACAAGTGGATCTACCACTGGTGACATGCTGATTGTTGCATCATCTGTATCAGCTGTTACAGATGGTGTTGGAAGTGTAGCATCTGCCGAAGGATCTGCTGTATTCCAAGTTACATCAACATCTGGCGAACCAACTTGAACATGTAATGTCGCGGTATCAGTTCTACCAGTAACTGGATCTGTGACTGTGTAAGTGAAGCTATCAACTTTACCTACATTCGCCATATCCGCAGTTGCTTGATAGCTATAAGTACCATCTGAATTAATAGTCAGAGTTCCGTATACACCAATAACCGTTTCTGGAGTACCCGCTACAATTGTAGCCGTATTACCATTTTCAGCTGTAACAGCAGTTACTACAGAAGTTGTCGTAATGTAGTCCGGCACATAGTTTGTACCGTAAACCGCAGAGTTATCATCAGCAAGTACATTACCAGTTACAGGGTCAACAACCAGTACAGGTGGCTGAGTAATATCACCATGATTCAGCGTGATATCCGCAGTAACACTACCTAAAGCTGTAAGTAATGTGTTGCTTTCCATGAACAACTCGTAAGTACCGGCACTTAAGTTATCAATCTTGAATTGAACTTCGGAACCAAAGATACCTAATAAGTCAATCACGCCAGTATCAGAACTATCCGCAACTACAGTACGAGTGCCATCTGGATTTACTCGTGTTAATACCACATGTAAACCGTCGACAACCGTAGCAACCGAACCAAAGTCCACTGCAATAATGGCGTCTGTCAGATTACCTGGATCAACTGTAAATGTAGCTGTACCTTCTTTAGCTCCGATAACGATACCACCCACACCGAGTAACCAGTTATAGCTAATCGCGTTATCAAGTACCTCAGTCGTTACAGGATAAACCATGTCTATTTCAGCTGAAGCAACGTTATCCATCGCATCTACTGGAAGCGGACTAGTAATTACAGCTGGTTGAGATGGATCTGCATCATTCCAAGTCATATCTACACTGTCACTATCGAGACGAACGTAAAGTGTTGCCTCAGAAGTGTTACCTGTTACAGGATCAAGCAAGGTGTAGGTAAATTGATCTACCTGACCTAGGTTTGCTCCGTCTACAGTTGGAGTATAGGTGTAGTTACCATCTTGGTCGATCACCAATGTACCGTATGTACCAGTGATTGTTGCACCAGCAACTGGATCAACTGCAACACCATTCACTTGAGAGATCACAGCGCTGCTGCTTGCTGCATCAACTTCACCAGTGAGGCTTGCATCTTTGATGACATTACCAGAGATCGGTTCAACAGAGTAACCAGCCACGATGTATGGATTATAAACATCCATCGTACCAGTTAATGTTCCGCCTAAACCTACACCTAGCAAGCCTTCATATCCGATGAATGCGCGGTACTGACCAGCATCCAATCCTTCAAGTACAGCTGTTGGTGTACCTCCGATAAGCGATAAATCGATAAGTGATGCTTCTGGGTTAGTACCACCAATCGATACCCATTGTCCTGTTGCTTCATCAAATTTCTGAACAACGATTGCATAATCGCTGAGTAAATCTGCTGTGATTATGGCATCGAATGTGAACGTTGCTGTACCTTCGCGGTTTGGATCAACAGTAAACTCAATTGCGTCGTTACCAAGCAATTGTAAGTCGATACCTGCTAACGATACTGCTGCAAGGTAAGTTGAACTACCTAACGCTACATCATCTGCAACTAGCAATGGTTCTGGGTTGATCTCTGCAGTTACAACATTATCCACTGCTTTCACAGAACTCAATTGAATGTTGAGGTTTGCTTGAGCCGTATCACCAGTTACAGGATCAGTTAACGTATATGTAAACTGCTCAGTTTGTCCTACACCAGCTGCGCTTGCAGTAGGCGTATATGTGTACGAACCATCAAGGTTAATCTCTAATGTACCGTAAGTTCCATTAATGATCGTACCATCTGCTACAACAGGTTGACCATTAACCGCACTTACAACAGTGGTTGCAGTTACAACATCCACCTCACCTGAATCATTAATTTCCGTAATGACGTTACCGTCAGCAACTTCAGTGTAGTAACCACCTACTTGTGTTGTGTCATAAACATCCATTGTGCCTGTTAAGGTGCCAAGTAAACCAATACCTAGAAGACCGTTGTAAGTCATGAATGCACGGTATTGTCCTTCTTCTAGACCATCAAGAACCACACCAGGAGTTGAACCTAGTAAAGTAAGATCAAGAATATCAGCCTCACCACCACCATAGACCGAAGTCCATTCGCCTGTTACTGGGTCAAGTTTCTGAACTACTAGAGAGTAATCAGATAATGCATCCACTCCAATTAAAGCACTATAAGTAAAGGTCGCATTGCCTTCTTGACCAGCACCCACTGTAAAGCCAATTGACTCTGATCCTAACTGCAAATCAAGTCCAGCAAGCGATACAAGTGCTAGATAAGTATTACTTCCTAATGCTGCATCATCTTGTACAAGCAATGGTTGAGGAGCAAGTACAGCTGTATCAGTGTTATCGAAAGCAATGATAGAGCTTGCAAGAGTATAAGTTTGCGTATCTTGAAGTGTACTAGTGTTTCCTGCGAGGTCTGTGAATGTTGCAGTAGCATCAACAGTTAAGTCTGAATCTGCTGCAAGACCACTACCAGCTACATCAACTGTCCAAGTACCTGCTACGGCATCAACTGTGGCTGTATAGTCAACACCATTTACAGTAACCACAACACCGGTTGTTACTGCATCTGCAGGGATGTTGGTTAATGTACCTGTTAAGGTCACTGATCCACCAGCTTCTGTCGCATCCAAGATGTTATCAGCAGTAACTGGGTCAATTGCTAACACAGTTGTAGTGATATCAGGTGGAGTAACATCTAGAGTTACCGTTACATCTGCATCAGCAACATCTACG
>NZ_JBWZNA010000015.1:0-104804 GCF_056725885.1 Acinetobacter sp. GRABPA_MV_2 | reverse complement strand
TAATAACCAAGATCGATAAGTGCAGCTTCCCCAAACTGGAAAAAACCAATATAACCCAGAGAATTTTTATTTTGGCTTGCTCTAATGTTTACTGGTGCCGTTAAGGGCAAACTTAAATCTGATGAAGATTCCATTCTTGAAACGGCACAAATAAATCCATATCGCGTTAATGGATATGACTTTTGATTTATAGATTTACCATTTTTCATTTATTTAAGTCCTCAAAACTAAATCGTTTAATATCAATTTTTTTATTATTGATATATGAACTTAAAATAGGTTTCATTTTCTCAAAATTCCCCAATCCAGGGCAACTTAACTCAACACCATTTTTATTCGCTTTTTTTGTTGGAAAAAATTTATCTTCAAACATATCATAGCGACCTAAATTTCTAAAATATGAAAAATAATTATCATTAGTATCACTAATGATATTTATATCACTATGATCATTTTTTAGATAAGCATAATAAACTTGGTATTTATTTTTATTCACTTCAATAACTTGACATTCCCCTGTTGACATCCATTGAGGATCTTTTGGGTTTAAGCCAATAGTCTTTACAAGCTTTGCTTTATTGTTATCTTCCCAAATTTGTTTACATGGGACATTAACTTTATCAATTTTGATACTTTCATTCTTATTTTTGAAGCTATCCCAAATTTTTTCACAAGCATTTTCTTCAGCAAAAGCTTGTATTGAGATAAATGTGCTCAGTAGCAATATTAGACTGCGTTTCATCTCTTAAACTCCAAATTTATTAAAATCATCTTCTAGATCATCTTTATATTCATCATCTAGCGCTTCTGCAAGCTGGCTCTGAATTCCATCATCTACAAAATCCCCAGTATCATGATCATAAATATCTTCATTTAATTCCTTCGTAGGTATAATACTTTTATTGTCATTATTGCTAATAAATTGAATTTCAATAGTATCTGATGAATCACTAAATATTCTTGGTGTTCGACCCATTTCATCTAACATTCCAACATATTCTGTATTCTTTGTTTTATTGATAACTTTAAATCTAATTTCCTCTTTCAAATTTTCTAAATTGAAAATATCACTAAAATCAAATCTTCGACTAAAAATTCCACTCTCAGGCATTTTCGGCAACTCAGCATTTACTGTTGCCCCACTCGTAAACAAATGCTGCCCAGCTTTACTTTCAAACTTGCCACCTGTTGTTGAAAATACGCCATCCGCATTAATTTTGAGCTGAGATCCACCTGCTGTTAAAACAATTTCTTTTGGACTGGTAAGCTCGATTTTTTCTTCAGTAGAAATGAGCTTGATGACCTTTTTAGCAATTGCTTCAATAGCATCGTCTTGTGCTTGTAGTTCGAGCTTTCCTTTTGCTGCATAAGCACGGAAACCCTTTTGCGCGGCAAACAAGCTTATTTTATCTTGCGCATGCCCAATGATATTTTTCTGTGCACTTAAATTAATGGAGCCACTAGCACTTTCTGCAATATCTTGCGAAGCTTGCAAAATAATATTTTCAGGTGTCGTCAAGGCTATGCCATTTGGCGATGCTAATAACATCAGCGCTTGTCTAAAAATTTTGCCTTGTTCTTGCTGTTTACTATCGGAACTACTTTCTAAACCTTGGGTATAACCTTCCATAAAGCCTTGCAAAGAACTTAATGCTTTAGAAGGTGATACTTCCAATTTACTGCCTTTACTAAATGTTCCACATACACTCATCATGTCAAAGTCTTTAGTCTCGACATTTGCCAAGACTTTTCCAACCTCTTGAATACTTTCAAATGGATTTTTATGAATGCGGTCTTTAATACTGGCAAGTTTTCCTTTAACGATGTCGGCACCATGCTCTTCAACATTTTCAATAAATGCTTTTAAATTTTCTACCGCATCTTTGGCATCAGTAAAGAAAGCATTAAATTCGTCTACAACGCCTTTTGCATTTCCACCTAGTGCACCAATGTCTTGAATAAAGCCGCCACAGTCTTTTAAAGCATGAATAGGATCGTTATTAATACCTTCTTTAAATAGGTTTACCGTACTATTTAATGCCTGTCCTGTGGTTTTTAGCTCAAGTGACTGGATGAATTTGGGTAAGCGATTAATCACGTTCAAAGCATCAGTCTGTTGCTTTGCTGCAACTTCACTGAGCATTTTCATGCTTTCATAACCTTGTGAAAGTAAGGATTGTGCTTGTGCCGCCTCTAAATGGTCTGCAATAGCTTGCTCTTGTGCATAGGTACTAATGAGCATGCCTTTACCTGCACGCACAGCTCCCCAAGCATCTGTTCTAAGCTCAAAGCCTTCACCACGACCCTGACTCGTCGCTTGTTCTTTCGGATGGCTCAAGTTGCCTAAATTCAGCTGTGTTGCTGCATGACTACTTTGTAATTGGGTACTAATTTGCCCCGTTGTGTCATCAAAGCGTAATTGGTTAAAGCCACTACCACTGATTTCCTGACTGCGAATTCCGCTCAGTTTTTTAGTATCAGGAAGCTGCCCTTTCACATCGAACTTGGTTGGTGAACGCTGCGCTTCATGGATGCGCCCAGTCACAAATGGACGGTCAATATTGCCATCAAAGAAGTCAATGACCACCACTTCACCAATACGTGGTAAGAAGCGTGCTCCATAGCCTTCGCCTGCCCAAGGAGTTAGTACATCCACCCAAGCTGAGTCGGTATCATTGTCATTGCTACCCGCGCCACCGTCATGGCCATGATCATCACTACGGGTGAATAGAAAACGCACCTTAATGCGCCCCCATTCATCAACATGAATAGTTTCTCCCTCTGGCCCCACGACTTTGGCTCTTTGCGGGTAAGCAATTGGGCGATGCTGTTCTGGATTATATTCAGGTGCCGTCTTGATCTGACGGCGTATTAGGGTCAGCTCATTACCTTGGCGCTCAATATCATCATAACCATGTTTATCCCAACGACTTTGGGTTAACAACTGGCTAACTTGCTGATGTAAATCTTTTGGTAAGTTATTTTGGTTATAGAAATTTTTAGCAATAATCAGGAACTCTTGATCAGCCCCTTCATGCTGATCAATTTCAGGATGCTCCTGCAGATTAAACCAATAACCAACTTGGCTATCACGGACACTACTATAGGCCTTAAAGTATTTGGCCTGACTCGCATACATGTCAGTGAAGTGCTGATTTAATTTCTCTAGCTGATTACTACTTGAAGCAGTGGCCTGATCTTCCCCTTTCAAATCTTGCATCCAAGCAGGACTAACATGCCATGCTTGTTCAAGACTCAAACTCGCTGAATCAAATTGCTCTGAATGGAGGTGTGTAGTGATAACTGAACCTACACCTTCTTCATGTGCTAGAGCATCAGGTTGCCAACGTTGCACATGTACAGCAGTCGGCTGCAAAGTCCGCACTGCAACAAAACCTGTAATGCTATCTTGATATTCTGTTGCACTACTTCTGTGATAGCGAATACTACGACGTGCTAAAGCTTGATACTGGCTATTATCATCAACCAATCTAAGTTTTTGAGGTTGTATAAATGCAGTAAAGTGAGGAACAAAAAGCTCTGCTTCATCAATTACCCAACTAACGCCTTCACTTCGCCACAAGCGTGTAAGAAAGTCATAATCAGACTCATTGTGCTGCATGATAAATGGGCGAATATCATAACTCTGGCTTAACCCACTAAGATCGAGACTTAAACTTGTCGCAAATAGCTGACTTTTTTCTTGCCACTCTTTAAATAAAACTTCCGTGACTTCAATAATGCTTTTATTCATGAAAACACGGCTATTACGGCGCTTGTGCCATAAGTTTGTCGCGTCTTTTAAGGTGAGTTTATAAAGTGTTAAAGCACCGTCACTCTGCCCATAACTCGCTTCTGTCACAATTCCAGTAGTTCGAAATAATTGTCCAGAATCAGTGACCTGATCAACAGCAACTTGCACACCTATAAACTGCTTCAATGCAATTTGTGCACTCGTTGAAAGGCAGATCAACTCAGCTTCCAATCCCCCATTTAGCTGATGTTGGCCTTCTATACGTTGTAAAAAAACTTGGCTATTGAGTAGTTCATTAGAAAATTGCACATGGACGGCACGTTTCTGCGCACTTAACCCTATTTTTTCCAAAACATTAAAGATATTAAAAAGCATTTTTTATAATCATAAGGATATAAAACGGCTGCACTTTATAAAAAACAGACCTATCTGTCTACATCATTATTCTTTTTTTTAATTTGTTTTCTTATATTTTGACCTATTCCTAAGTAATAAAAAGCCCAACATAGTGTTGGGCTTTTTTATAGAGCTTTAAGCTCTTTTTTTGGTTGTCTTAAATACTGGATAAAAACGGAATAACTGCCATAAACAGACCAGTAATAGTAAGAGGAAGTAGACCAATGACCAAACTGGTAAAGATTGACCTAAAAAGGTCCAATCAATTGCTGCACATTCACCTGAACCCGACAATACTTCTTGTAAAACCGTTTTCATTGGTAAGGCATCAATTAAATAATTTAAACCCGGGCCACAGCTTGGTACTTGATCTGGTGGTAAATGTTGTAACCAGACATGACGTCCTGCCACACCCACTGACCATAAAATTCCAATGCCTGCTAAAAATGCATAAAAACGTTTAACCGCATTGGAAACTGGGTTATGCAAAAAGGCTATGAGTGCTACAAGGCCCATCGCCATTAAGCCAACACGTTGAAAAATACAGAGCGGACATGGCTCTAAACCTTTTACATGTTCCAGATACAACGCAAAAGACATGCCGACTATACTTGCTAAAACAAGTAGTCCACTCACCAAACGGTAACTTAATCGCATGTAAAACCTCGTTTTATTATCGATATTGTTCAAGATATTGATCAAAACTGATCTTGGTATCGTGCTCAAGTTTTTCTTGCTGCTGTAAAGATTGCGCAGCCAACTGTTCAAAATGTTTCAAAGTTTCCACACTAAGCTCATGCTGTTCATAACTTTCAGCATGTAACTGAGCCATGTGGCTACCAAAACTCCAAGTTCCACCATGCTTTAACGTATCGTCAATGACATGGGCAGATAAAGTTTCATCAACTTCATCAATTCGTGCTTGCATGACCGCCAAAGCTGAACCATACAAGTCCGTTGCATAGGTCTGATCGAGTAGCTGTGCACAATCTTGCATTTTTGCAATATGTAAACGTGCCCAATCTTCGATGTGATATGACCCAGTTAAATCTGTAATGGTTGCGTTTGGCGCTCGACCTCGGTTCACCACCTCTGTCTGGTTTTTCTCAACCAAGTCTTGCTCAGAACATAACAAGTCTGGGCTATCACTTAACAAACAATAAAGTGCTAACACTTCAAGAAAGCCTGCTGTCGTTTCATCAATGCCAATTGCCGAGTATGGATTTACATCTACAGCACGTAACTCAACATAGCCCACGCCTCGATTTTTTAAAGCTTGAGACGGTGTTTCACCTGCTTGAGGCACCTGTTTTGGACGTACTAAACTGTAATATTCATTCTCAATCTGCAAAACATGATCATTAATTTGCAACGGCTCACCAGATGCATCATTTAACCCTAAACGGCTAAATGGTGGGTAAGGAGAATGAACGGCTTTTTGTAAACCATCCAGATAGCCAGACAAATTGTTGTAATGAATACCTAAGCTTTTTTGGGCTGAGTTTTGATAGCCCAATCGCCCCATACGGAGTGCTGTAGCATACGGTAAATAGTATGACCCTTTGATTAAAGGCAACAAATGATGTTTGTGTCCGGTCAAGAAACAACGACATACTGTTGGACTCGCGCCCACCAAGAACATAACCAATGGTGTTAAACGAATAAAATTACGAATAAGGCCAAAATAACGATGGCTACGGTAATCCTGCAAACTTAATGATTTTAATTGTTCGTCAGTTTCATGAGCTTGTAACTCAGCAAAAAGTGTATCTGGGAAAGATAAGTTGTAATGCACCCCTGAAATGGTCTGCATACGACGACCATATCGAATTCCTAACCCACGGCGATATAGTGTTTTAAAACGACCAATATTAGAGGTGCCGTACTGCGCTAGACGAATGCGTTCTTCATTGTCATCTAACATACATGGCATAGACAGCGGCCAGAGTTTTTCACCATTTTCTAAATGACGATGCACAACCGCATGAATATCGGTAAGCTCATGCAGAGCTTCTTCAATGGTTGCCTTAGGTGAAGTAATAAACTCCATCAACGCTTCTGAATAATCAGTCGTAATTTTTGGATGTGTTAAAGCTGAACCTAATGCTTTCGGATGTAACTCTTGTGATAAGAACCCATTACTTTGCATACGTAGGCTTTCACGCTCTATTCCACGTAACATGCCTTGTAGTAGCGACGAATCCACCCAAGCAGGAATAACTGATTGAGATGGTGTAGTGGGTTGACTCATGCATTTGCTCGCTTATTAAAGATCACTATATACAAAATCGTGAGATGATACGGTTACTTATATAATCACATCATTCCAGTTTGGCAATTTTTATCACAATCTTGTTATTTAAGACACGAAAGAATTGTGATTTTATTGAAGAATAATTGCTAAAGAGTTGTCAATATCATGAACGAACAAGACATTTTAAACTTCTGGTTTTCTCCTGAACACCGTTCACTTTGGTTTGCAAAAAGTGATGATTTTGACAAAAAAATCCGTGAAAATTTTTCTGATGTTCATCGACAGGCAACTCAAGCAGAACTCTGGTCTTGGCGAAAAACAGCAGAAGGTCGTTTGGCAGAGATTATTGTACTAGACCAGTTTTCTCGCAACATCTATCGTGATCAGCCCCAATCTTTTGCCTATGACAGCTTGGCATTAGCTTTGGCACAAGAAGCAATTAGTTTGCAATTAGACGCACAGCTTAATCCAGAGCAACGCTCTTTTTTATATATGCCGTTTATGCATAGTGAATCAAAATTGATCCATGAATTTGCCTTGAAACTATTTCAACGTCTTGGCAATGAAATTAACTTAAGCTTTGAGAAAAAGCATAAAGTCATTATTGATCGATTTGGACGCTATCCTCATCGCAATACCATTCTTGGGCGTGTTTCTACTCCAGAGGAAACCGAATTTTTATTAGAACCGAACAGTAGTTTTTAAAGCTTATTAATTTTTAATGCTGAGTCATCTTTGTTTTAATGCTCAGCTGGGAGTTCACCATGAAATATCTCTCTCTTTGTTTAGCATTAGGCGTTGCCTTAACTTTAACTGCTTGTGCGACGACTCCAAGTAAACCAAAAACCTTTGATCAACTTGGCCAGTTTTCCGCATACCCTTTAAATGCGCAAACGTTTCGTATTAGTTTCCAAGCCGATCCGAATATGAGTTACGGTGCAGCTGAAGAAATCACTTTGGTAAAATCAGCACAAACGACCGTGCAAAAAGGTTTCCGCTTTTTTAAAGTACTGAATGACCCAAGTAACCAAAGTCAGAAACCACCACGTCAGGCTGTGGTTTATCCATCTGCGCCGAGCTTTTATCCTTATGGCTATGGTCGTCGCTATCCGGGTTTCTGGCATGATCCATTCTATGATTTCCCACAAGTGGTCAATATCGACCCTGTTCAAGTGTCGTATACTATTGAATGTTATCGGGATCAAAAGCAGGCTCCTCAAGACGCTTTTGATGCAACCTTGATCTTGAAATCAATCGGACAAAAATATGGATTGAGTCCGACAGGAGCGCTGTTGCCACCGCCCGAGCCTCCAGTAAAACAAAAATGAATAGGATAAATTTATGAGCATGGCAGAAGAAGTTCACCACGTGCCCAGTCTTAAACGTAGTAAATATTTTGCTACCCTAGCGCTGATCATCGTCGTTGTGCTGTGGATTGCACTGATGGTAGCCGACCGTTTTCTGCCAGAGTACACAGGTTTTATTCATATTTTAATGCTAGGAGCCGAAGCAGGTGTAGTTGGTGGTCTAGCCGATTGGTACGCGATTACAGTTCTATTTCGGAACCCTTTTGGTAAGTTACCGATTCCTAAGTTTTTACGGGACCATACCGAGATTATTCCGCGTAATAAGGCACGCATTGCAGAGTCAATGGGCCGTTTTGTACAGGAAAATTTTCTTTCGCCTCAAGTAGTCGAAAGAAGCTTAGAAAAAACAGACTTAAGTCTCGCAATTGGTCAATGGTTGGCAAGTCCACAAAACAATACTCAAGTAGTGCAGCTCATTCAGCAAACTGTACCGAAAATTTTTGAATTTGTGAGCCAAGAGCAAATTGCTAATTTCGTGCAAAACAACAGTGTGCAATGGGTACGTAATACCCAAGTCAACAAACTCGCCAGTGAGATGCTACGCGCGGTATTGGAAAATGATTTCCACCAAGACGTTTTACAGCGTGGTCTCGATATCGCTCATGAATGGGTCGTACAAAATCCAGATAAAACTCGTGAATTAACCCGAAAAATGTTTAAAGCACTAGGCGTCTGGTCACTTGCAAGAGGTGCAAGCTGGATTGGAATTGATGTTCAACAACGTACCATCGACTCATTGGTTGAAAAAGTAGAATCGATGCTGGCAGACCATGAACACCCATGGCGGCAAGAAATTGAAACAATTGCACATTCACTCATGCTGGAACTAGCGAAACCCGATAGTGTTGCCAGTCAACGTCTTAACAGTGGTAAAGATGCGCTCCTTGATAGTCCTCAAGTTCTAAATTTCATTAGTGGTGCTGTCACCATTTTGTGTGATGCCATTAAAGAAGATTTAATGAAAGAAGACTCTGGCATTGCAATGAACCTGCGGGCTGCGATTCAGCAGCTCGGTGAAAACCTTGTTCAAAATGTAAAAGTACGTGAAGTTCTCAACAAAGAAATGACAGGACTTGCCATGAATTTTACGGATCAATATAGCCATAAAATCATACGCTATGTGAGTGAACGAATTCATGAATGGGATTCACGTGAAATGATCGGGAAAATTGAAAATGAAGTCGGTGGCGACTTACACATGATCCGTGTAAATGGTGTTGTAGTGGGTGCATTTATTGGTTTGACACTCGGTGTAATTCGGGCAGTGATTGAATCAATTTTATAACTTTAAATATTTTTAATAAGAGAACAATATGCTTCAGCTACAGTCAAAATTGGCCACTCAAGGCGTGACTATTTTTAGTACCATGACGGCACTGGCACATCGTCTAGGTGCACTCAACCTGTCACAGGGCTTTCCAGATTTTCCAGCGCCACAAGCCTTACTTGAAGCCTTATCTCAAGCGACTTTAGCTGGACATAATCAGTACCCGCCTGGCGATGGTATTCTCGGTTTACGGGAGCAACTCGCTTTACAATTTCAGCAGCGTGATCAACTTCAACTTGATCCTGTTACTCAAATCACGATTACACCAGGCGCAACCATAGCAATTTTTTGTGCCATACAAGCCTGCATCAATGCAGGAGATGAAGTCATTATTTTTGACCCAAGTTATGATAGCTATGGCCCTTCTGTCGAGTTAGCAGGCGGCAAAGCGGTTCATATTGCCCTGCAAGCACCTGACTTTAAAGTGAACTGGCAACAGGTTAAAGATCTGATCAATGACAAAACCCGTATGATTGTGGTGAATACGCCCCATAATCCAACTGGGACGATCTGGGCAAAACAAGACTGGTTAGAACTCATTGAACTGATTCAAGATAAAAATATTTTAGTTTTATCCGATGAAGTCTATGAACACTTAGTTTTTGATGGTCAACAACACTTTAGTGCATTGCATTTTCCAGAGCTCAGAGAGCGTAGTTTTGTAATTGGTTCTTTTGGAAAAACCTTTCATGTGACGGGATGGAAAACAGGTTACTGCGTCGCTTCACCTGAACTGATGCGTTTATTCCGTCAGATTTATCAATATGCGAATTTCTGTGGTACGACTCCTTGTCAGATTGCTCTAGCACAATATATGGAGCAACATCCAGAACATATTCAAGAGCTCTCGCAGTTTTACCAAACGAAAAGAGATCGATTTAATCAGGCAATTCATAATAGTCGTTTTTTACTTAAACCTTCTCAAGGTACTTATTTCCAAAACCTCGATTACAGTCAAATTCGTCCCGACTTAAACGATGTAGAAATGTGCCAGTTTCTTGCCGAACAACATAAGATTGTGGCTATTCCAGTTTCGGTTTTCTATCAGCAAGCGCCTGAGTCTTTACGCTTGATTCGATTCTGCTTTGCTAAAAATGATGACACTCTGCAAAAAGCAGGAGAAATTTTGAATCAATGTTAATAAATTTAGCCACTTAGCGCTGTAAAAATACTACAAGTCATTCGCTCCAACTATGCTAAGTTGAATATCCGCCCCGCTCATCAAAGAGATGGGCGATGGAGAACACATGCCACCAAGACAGTCCTTAATTCAACAACAAAATCTATGGAAAACATTTTTTGTTTTCTTGCTACCTTTGATTGCAACCAATATTTTGCAGAACTTGTCGGGAACTATTAACACCATCTTTGTTGGTCAAATGATGGGAGTAGATGCAATTGCGGCAGTTTCTGTATATTTCCCTATCTTATTTTTGCTCCTCGCTTTTATTATCGGAATTTCAACAGGTACGACTGTTTTAGTAGGACAAGCATGGGGTGCGCAAAATATAGAGAAAGTCCAAAGTGTGGTCGGTTCTACCCTGTTTATGACCATCATTGGTGGAATCGTTACCGCGATTCTTGGTGTGTTCTTTGCTAAAGATATTTTAGAGTTATTGGGTACTGATCCCAAGGTAATGCATCTTGCTTTGCCTTATGTTCAATGGATGTTGGCGGGTAGCCCTCTTCTGTTCGTTTATATTATCTATACCTCAATTTTACGTGGTGTGGGAGACAGTACAACCCCTTTACTGGCCCTCGCTTTAACCAGTGTCATCGGTGTAATTATTACACCAATTCTTCTCAAAGGTTATTTTGGCTTTCCTGCCCTAGGGATTATTGCTCCTGCTATAGCATCAATTATTAGTTATATCGCAATATTAATTTTTCTTGCGATTTATCTAAATAAGAAAAATCATTCACTTCGGCCTAATCGTCAGCTTCTGCAACATATCCGTCATAATCCAGAACTGAGCAAAATCATTTTACGCTTAGGCGTCCCAACGGGTATTCAAATGATTACGACCTCAATGGCTGGCTTGGTTATTGTTGGGTTGGTTAACCATTATGGTTCACATGCTACAGCAGCGTATGGTGCAGTGAATCAGGTGCTCAACTACATTCAGTTTCCAGCGATTTCGATCTCCATCGCAGCCTCAATTTTTGCAGCGCAAGCGATTGGTGCGGGTAAATCAGATCTACTCGCACGTGTTACACGCACCGCTCTGGGAATGAACTTTTTATTTACAGGTGCCTTAATTGCACTTGGTTATCTATTTTCAAAATATTTGATGGCTTTATTTATCACAGACCCAACTGTGGTGGTGTTAGGACAGCAGCTTTTATTTATTGTACTTTGGGCAATTTTATTCTTTGGCGCAGGTGCCATTTTTGCATCTATCATGCGTTCGAGCGGTACCGTAACTGTTCCAATGCTGATTAACATCTCTGCCATTTTATTTATTGAGATTCCATGTGCTTACTGGTTTAGCTCAATGTGGGGACTTAAAGGCATTTGGGTTGCCTATGCCTTGGCATTTGTCAGTCTATGTATTATTCAAGGCTTGTATTATCAATTTATCTGGAAGAAAAAGACGATCAAAGTTCTTATTTAGAACTATTTAAATATTATAAAAAAAGCCATCAATTGATGGCTTTTTTGCATTGAAAATTATTTCATTAACTTAGTCACAATGGTTGAAGCACGTTGGTATCCGGTCGGGAATAAACGCTGGAATGCATCAAGAATTTTTGCATCACTACCAATCAATAAACGGCGTTTATTTTTCAAAACAGCATCCAAGATTTGACGGGCAGCTTCTTCTGGAGGAGTACGAAGTAGCTTGTCAAAGTTTTGAATCGATTTAGTCGGGTCCATACCTAAACTAGTCAAACTGTCACTCATTTTTGCAGCTTTAGCAATATTGGTACGAATTCCCCCTGGATGTACGCACAAAGAACTCACGCCACTTTTTTCAATATCCAACTCTTGGCGCAATGACTCGGTAAAACCACGTACAGCAAATTTGGTTGCATTATAGCCAGACTGTGTAGGTTGGGCAGTCAGACCAAATAAGCTCGAGATGTTAATAATGTGTCCATCTTGAGTTTGCTTAATGAACGGTAAAAATTCTTTCGTACCGTACACAACACCCCAGAAGTTAATTCCAACAATCCATTCTAAATCTTCGTAGGTCGCACCTTCGACAGTTGAACCTAATGCAACGCCCGCATTGTTAAAAATCAGGTTAACAGAACCGTGATCTTGCACAGTTTCTTGTGCCCACTGCTTTACTGCTTCACGATCAGATACATCAAGCTTTTTGGTGGTAACAGTAATATTACTGTATGGCTTTAAAAGCTCGACAGTTTGTTGTAATCCTTTTTCATTAATATCACTCAACGAAAGATGGCAGCCTTGTTTTGCCAAAAGAATTGCTAACTGTTGCCCAATGCCAGAACCCGCGCCCGTAATTGCAGCGACTTTGTTTTTAAAATTTTTCATTGTCCATCCTTTGTTTTTCGATATTTGCACAGTCGGTTCATTGCATGTGCAGTTCAGACATCTTCAATATAATTTTGACAATATTCATTGTCAATATAGTACACTGTAATTTCAGATAGAATGGCACAATTCTTCTGAGGGCTTTATCATAGTGAGCATATTTGGCCAAAACCTATAAATTAGGACACCATTCTTTAGGAAACGACTTATTTATGGCGACTAACGACTCAACCAGTAAAAAGAAAACAAAAAGTGTGAGTAAAGAACGTCAGTTCAAAGGGTTATCTCTATCTGAACGTAAAGAGGCACGCCGTGAAAAACTGATTGAAGCAGGTATTGCGACCTACGGAACGCTCGGTTTTTTTTCAGTGACGGTAAAAGATGTTTGCCAAGAGGCAAAACTCACAGAACGTTATTTTTATGAATCATTTAAGAAGAGTGAAGATTTATTTCAAACCATCTTTTTAAAAATGATTGAAGAATTACAGCAAAATCTGATGCAAGCCGTGATTAAAGCTGCACCCGATCCAGAAAAAATGGTCGATGCGGGTTTAAGAGCACTGCTGACCACCTTAAAAGATGATCCAAGATTAGCTCGTATCATCTATGTCGATGCCGTTTTGGTACAAGAATTACATAATCAAGCCACCATTCAAGAAACGCTTGCGCAATTTGATCGCATGATTCAGGCCTTTGTTATGCTAACCATGCCGCAAATTCAACACCATGAAAATGAGCTCTCTTTAATCGCAACTGGCTTGAATGGATATGTCACCCAAATTGCGATTCGATGGGTCATGGGAGGATTTGAGCAGTCTCTTGAGCAGGTTTTAACCGCATGCCGTATTGTTTTCTTATCCCTATTAGCCCAAGTTTCAAAATAATATTAAAGTTTTTTGACAGCTAATAATCTAAAAAACCGGTTAAGCAATTATGGTAATAACCCATTGAATGAATTTAAGAAGTTTAAAGTTTATATGTCATCATTTGGTCATGCCTTTGCCTTGGTTTTGTCACAAATTATTGCTAAATTCAATTTTATAGACTTTTCTGCAATGAAATTGTCATAATTAATCTTTGTAATAAGCCTGTCATAACTACAAAACGGTTCACCGTTAAATCTATAGGATATTGCGCTGTGAAAGATGACTATATTTTAATTGTCGATGATGAGCTCCCTATTCGTGAAATGATCCATACTTCTTTGGACATGGCAGGCTTTCAGTGTTTACAGGCTGAAGATGCCAAACAGGCTCATCAAATTATCGTCGACCAACGTCCGGCGCTTATCTTGCTTGATTGGATGTTACCTGGAGGCGTAAGTGGTGTCGATTTATGTCGCCGCTTAAAACGTGATGAGAACCTAGCAGAAATTCCAGTGATTATGCTCACCGCTCGTGGAGAAGAAGACCATAAAGTACAAGGTCTTGATGCGGGTGCAGATGATTACATGACGAAGCCTTTCTCAACACGTGAACTGGTTTCACGTATTAAGGCAGTTCTACGTCGTGCGAATGCATTAAGTGGTGAAAAAACAATTGATGCCAATGGCTTAATTCTTGATCCTGTAAGCCAGCGTGTTAGCTTTGGCAACAGCATTTTAGATATGGGCCCAACTGAATATCGCTTACTTGCATTTTTTATGACCCATCCAGAGCGTGCATATACACGTGCCCAGTTGCTCGATCAGGTATGGGGCGGTAATGTATATATTGAAGACCGCACTATCGATGTGCATATCCGCCGTTTGCGTAAAGTCTTAGAACCTTTTGGTGTTGACCGATTTGTTCAGACTGTACGTGGAACTGGCTACCGTTTCTCAACACGTGCAGATTTAGCCGCAGGTTAACCAAGATTTATGTATGAACCTTACCCCGTCCCTGAACAGGTACGTGAACAAAAACTTTCTCGTTACAGTAGTTTATGGACGTTTGCCAAACAAGATTTACGGCTTTTATTATTTTTTCTAATTATTGCCGGTTTAGTCGGTTTAGGTGTCGGGTATTTCTGGAGTTGTATTTTTATCGCCTTCGTGGTGTTTTTTACACTCCAGTTGCGTTCTTTATATCTGGTCAATGACTGGATTGCCAATAAACCTTATGATGTGCCTCCAAATCTTAACGGGATTTGGGGTGCATTATTATTTAATGTTTACCGTGCTCAGCGTCAGGAACGAATTGTTCAGGCCGAAATGGTCGGTTTAATTGACCGAGCACAATCTTCCTTAGTTGCCCTTGCTGAGGCCGTAGTTCTAATTGATGATCAACATCAAATCGAATGGTGGAACCCAGCCGCAGAGCGTTTATTAGGGATTAGTCCACTTGACCGTGGCCGAAACCTCTTAACGATTTTACGTCAGCCGACCTTTATTGAATATTTTAACAATATTGATCAGGCACCCGATGGGATTAAACTCCATTCCAATTTTGATGATGACCGTTATGTACAGGTTAAGCTCACTCGATTTGGTGGAGAAAGTCGTTTATTAGTAGCTTACGACGTGACTCGTATGCATAACCTTGAGCAAATGCGTAAAGACTTCGTCGATAATATTTCACATGAACTTCGTACACCACTAACCGTGCTGAGTGGTTATATCGAAACCTTTACAGATCAGGAAGATATTAGTCCACGCTGGAAACGAGCCTTTGATCAAATGCAATCACAAACCAAGCGTATGAATGCTTTGGTCAATGATTTACTGCTATTATCGAATTTAGAAAATAACAAGAAAATTGCGAAAAATCAGATTATTGAAATGCCGAGTTTAATGAATCAATTATTTGATGATGCTCAGGCCTATAATGCCGATTATGGACATACGCTCAATTTACACATTGATAGCCACTGCGACCTGATTGGTTCCGACATGGAAATTGCCAGCGCATTTAGTAATTTAATTACCAATGCCATCAAGTACACGCCAAAAGGTGGAACCATTACCATAGGCTGGCATGATGATGGCGAACATGCTTACTTTAGTGTACAAGACACGGGCATCGGAATTAATCCTAAACATTTACCACGCCTGACTGAACGCTTCTATCGTGTGGACAGCGACCGTAGCCGTCAAACAGGTGGTACAGGTTTAGGCTTAGCAATTGTAAAACATGTGCTTATGCAACACGGTGCGTATTTAGATGTGCAGTCTAAAGAAAACGAGGGATCAACATTTACCGCAGTTTTTCCAAAAGAAAGACTATATAACATGACCTAAAACTATTCCCTGCACATACAAAAAAGCCGACTCATGAAAAGTCGGCTTTTTTGTATTATTTAAAATAATTTACTTAAAATTAGAGCAATACGATTTTGTCTGATTTTTCTCAATTACGTTTAAAAAACTAGTGGCAAAAGTATTGCTCTGGCGTAATGCATCACGATGGTCTCCGCCATCAATCGTTTGATATATAGTTGGTTTTTTTAATTTACATAACTGCTGATAATAAGCAGATGTGCCTCTAGGGTCGACTAAATGATCTTTAGAACCTTGAACAATCATTAACGGCACAGTCGGCACCATATTTTCAATGGACTGTTGTTTTAGATAAGCCAGAAGAGGTTTTAAGTCTGCATTAGGCAGAAATATGCTAGAAGGAGACTTCTTCAAATCAGATTGAAGTTCAGATAAACAGCGACTGCGCGCTTGAGTTAGCACCGCATTCATTTCTGCACTGACTAAGTTTTCAAGAACAATACTTGGTTCTGCTGCTTGTGCTCCCAATAACACAATCGGGAAAAAAGCGGCCACACTAGGTTCTGGGTTCGGATTAGTTTTCACATATTCTGCAATGCCTTCATATTGATAGCCGCCTGGCGCAAGAGCAATTGCCCCTTTTAAATCTAGTTCAGGTGCATCTTTTTGACCATAGGCAGACACTGCAATTGCCGCAGCCCCACCTTGACTGTGCCCCATCACCAACCACTGTTTATTAAAGCTCTTGGGCTTAAGCAAATGCAATGCACGCACTGCATCGACAACCGTATGTAGTTGGCTCTTTGCATTCATATAAGGATGCCCGTCCGGTGTACCTAAGCCCTGATAATCAGGTGCAACAACTGCATAGCCACGGGCAAGCCAACCATCTAAAGCTTTGGAAGCAACCTCTTGATATGAGTGAACTGGTCCACCCACATAGTCACCCGAAGGTGCACAAGTATCAGCAACTCCTGTCGTACCATGCGCCCAAGCCAGTATCGGCCAGCCATTTTTTGGTGGTGTTCCTTTCGGTAATAAAATAAAAGCTGATGCCACAATGGGCTCGCCCTGAATACCTCGACTACGATAATTAACCAACAAGCGCTGATCTGCATGAGGAAATAAATTTGTCACATCTTGTTGTGCTATAGAGAGTATTGAGCCTGGTTTTTCGCTCACAATTTGCTTACCCAAATCGGTAATTTGAGCAGCCATAGCAGAGCCAGACACCAAACAAATACTGCTAAATAAAATTTTAAAAAAAGAATTACTTTTTTTAATCAAGGGATTACTCCTCTATTATTTACATTACATCTATTTAAATAATTAATTTATAAAATATAAATTACCATAGAATCTTCTATATTTATATTTAACTCAAAATAATTTACATTTATATATAGTCTATTAAAATCTCATTAAATATATTTTAAAGAAATGTATTATAAATATCGTTGCAAAAATTAATCCAATTTCAATAATAAAAAATATATGCTGATATTTTCTTAATTACTATAGTGATTAAAATGTCAAAACAAAAATTTATACCCTACCTGATTTTTCTTATTCTCGGTTCTCTATCTATCCATAGTTTTGCAGACGTACAAGTCTATGGTCCGGGTGGGCCCGCACCCGCCATGAAAGAAGCCGCCAAACAATTCACCAATAAAACTGGCATAGCAGTCCATGTGACTTCTGGTCCTACTGCTCAATGGTCTGAAAAAGCGAAACTAGATGCAGATGTTATCTATAGTGGTTCCGAAGCCATGATGTCTGATTTCGAAAATACCTTTTCTGAGCAAATTATAAAAGACTCGGTGGAACCTTTATATTTACGCCCCGCAGCCATTTTAGTACGCAAAGGTAATCCTAAAAATATTAAAGGATTTAAAGACCTAGCTAAACCCAATATTAAAGTTTTAGTTACACATGGTGCAGGTCAAGTCGGTATGTGGGAAGATATTGCTGGCAGAACCGGAAATATTCAATTAACAAAAGCTTTTCGAAAGAATATTGCCACCTATGCAGCCAATACAGGGATTGCCAAGAAAAGCTGGGAAGAAAATAGCAGCTATGATGCTTGGTTAGTCTTTAATATTTGGGGAATCAGTAACCCAGATGTTGGACAAATTATCCCTATCGAACCAGAGCTAGTTGTCTATCGTGATACAGGTGTTGCATTAACCAAACATAGTCTAAAAGATGCTGAGGCTAAACGTTTTGTAGATTTTCTATCTTCACAGCAAGGCAATACTATTTTCAAAAAATATGGCTGGACTAAATAATTAAAAAGGGAGCGTTGCTCCCTTTTTAATTTTTAAAATTATTCACTCTAGTTCACTTAGAATATATTCGTTTCAAATTAAATATACGCCTGCGGCATATAAAGCACCGAGTATTAAACAAAAGGCTGAGCTGATATACCAAAATAAATCACTATTTCCCACAAATTTTGACTTTAACCATGGAAAAGCAAAACCACGGATAAGAAAAACCGCTGAAACAAGTGACAAAATAAGTTTAGTAAATGGTAATACCTGTATTCCCTTTGCTGCAAAGAAGGCATAAATAGCACATACAGTTAGAATTAACCCCACAGTTATAGCTGTAAAATTAGGATACCAGTGCCCTCTTTCAACCATATGGACAATACTTTTCCCCGCCCCTAAAAACCGAAAACCATTTGCTCCCCAGAACACACAAACAAAATGAAGTAATGCAGCACAGAATGTTAATAAAGCAGCAAGATATAGTAGAACGTTTGGAAGTGATTGCATTAGATTTTATACTAATAAATATGTGTGATATTTATTATACTTAATTATAAATTATATAATACTTATAAATAGTTAAGATAAGATTAACTTGGTATTTAATATTTTAAATACCAAGCTCAGATCATCTCAATTATTTACTTTCAAATTCTTTAAAATCAGCTTTTCTTATTTTTGCATGAATACCTTTGGTTTTATCTACTACTTGTGAAACTTCAAAATCAGTCGCGGCACTTAAATAGGCGTACGCTGTTGCTTCGTCAATACCGTATTCTTGGTTTAAGAAACGAATGGCTTCACGTGTAGATTTCTTCATCGCTTCATCAAGATCTTCATCAAGTCCCGGTGTAATCCAAAATTCAGCATTTTCAGCTAAAGGTTGTTTTAAATCTTTGCCCGGTATTTTGTCCTTACCTGCTTTGAGTAAGGTAAATTTGAGCGTGGCGCGGGCTGAAGCTTCTAGTGCCGTTAATGCCACTTCCCCATCGCCTTGCGCGAAATGGCTATCACCCGTATAGAATAATGCACCTTTAACCTGAACAGGATAATACGCGGTTGAACCTGCCCCTAGTTCATTAATATCAATATTTCCGCCATACATTGCAGGTGGTACAGAGTGAACAGGCTCAGATGTATTGGCTGCTACCCCCATAATTCCCATAAAAGGATACAGCGGAAAACGTATTGATTTACCAGATTCTGCTTTTAATACCCCTTCATATTCACCTTGTGCATTTTTTTCAATTGGGGTGAAAATCGATACATTTCCATAGCGTTCAGGATGTTCAGCCGATGCATTTTCTTGCTTCGCTTTTTTAGGAAACTCCCCGACTAAAGCCCCCTTACCATGTCGATTTGAAATCACACCGTAAGGAACACGCGGTTCAACTTTAAGTACTTCAACTTTCAAAATATCACCGGGCTGTGCGCCTTCAATGGCAACAGGACCTGTCACAATATGTGGCCCATCTTTATGAAAATCATGCTTTAAATTTGACTGTGTAATTGTTTTTGCATCTTCCAATATTTGATTAGAATTTACACCCTTCGATTTAAAGAACTTTTCAGCATTACGCCCCTGGTCTTCAAGCAAACCTTCATGAGAAACCGTATCGAATGTCACTACACTACCCGACGGAACAGTAAGCACGGGTTTAGCATCTCGATTTGGTAAATAGCCCCATGTAATGGTATTTAAAGTAGAGGGAACATAATAATTACCTTTATATTCGCCACTTTGAAGTTGAGTAGGCTGTTTTGAAATTTGATTTAAAACTTTAAAATCATTGGCATGGGTGAGTGAAATACAAAGTACAGATAAAACCGAAGCTGTCAGGCGTTTAACTTTTAACATGATTTCAGAACCTAAAAAATATGAAAGTTACAGTAAAGTCCTAAACAAGTAGCAAGCATTGTGCCAAGGCTAAAGTTGTGTAATATCAAAAAAGCGCTTCATGGTTATAAAAAATAAATAATTTTTTTAGATTTAATAACTTATCTTCAAATAAAATTAAAACCTCGACTTAAGTCTAACTTAAATATTTCATTCTATTTTTATTTATTAATTTTTAATCATATTAATATTTTTGCTCTCTTCAGATACATATTTATAGACTAGCTCATATAACGTACTCATTTAGATCACTTAATAATAATTATTTTTCTATATAATATAAATCCAAACATAGTTATATATTTTAATTTTATATAACTTAAATCAAAAAAATAAACCCTGAATAATTAAAGTCAGGGTTTACTTATTTTATAGTGGTTATATCTTTTACTAAACTGTATGTCCCATGCGCTCGCCCATTACAACCACAGACTCAGCTTTAAAACGTTGTTCCCATTCGATCTTATCTTTTTCAAATAAAATAACGGCTGTAGAACCTAAGTAAAAACGTCCAAGCTCAGCACCTTTCTCTAGCTTTAACTGATGATGCTGTAATTCGATACGACCTGAAGGTTTTACCTTGCCTGTTGCCACAGTTTCAATACCAGCAACAATCATCGCCCCCACTAGAACAACAGCCATACGGCCAAGTTCAGTATCAAACAAACACACCATACGTTCATTACGAGCAAATAATCCCGGTACATTTTCAGCAGTGACCTGATTTACCGAAAATAGCTCACCTGGCACATATAACGTTTCTGTTAAAGTACCTGCAAACGGCATATGAACACGGTGGTAATCGCGTGGTGATAAATAAACTGTCGCGAACTCACCATCTTGGAATGGTTGAGCAAGTTGTGGATCGCCAATTAATTTCTCTACAGAGAAACTTTGACCTTTTGCTTGAAAGACTTCACCCGCAGTAATTTTACCAATTTGGGAAATTGCGCCGTCCGCTGGTGACACAATACTATCTGCATTTTCATCAATTAGACGTACACCTTCTTTTAATGCACGGGTAAAAAAGTCATTAAAAGATTTATATTTCAGTGCATTGCCTTGTTCAGCAATCGATAAATCAATCCCATACTTAGCTTTAAACGCATGAATAACAGCGTTTTTTACAACTGGATTTTCACTCGCAGCAACTTTACCTACCACACGGCTCAATTGGTGCTGTGGTACAAGGTTTTGTGCCTTAATAAATAATTCTTTTTTTAATCGAGATGTGAAACTCACGAGGGTGATTCTCCAGTAATAATAGGACTATCGAGGCGATTGCCCCATTCACTCCACGCACCATCATAGGCTTTTGCTTCCCAGCCCAAGAGTCTAGCCAGAATATAGGCCAAACCGGAACGATGATGTGACTGGCAGTACACGACTACAGGTTGTTGTAAATCGAACCCAAGTTGTTCAAGGCGCTGCCGCGTGCGTTCAAGCGGATGCAATTTTAGATGATTTTGACGATTAAGTGCAGTACTCCATTCAAAATGGAGGGCATTTGGAATGTGACCGCCGCGTCGCGCTGCTAAACGGACACCACTATATTCATCACTCGTACGGCAATCCCATAGTTGCACACTTTCTTGTTCAACTTGTTTGCGCAACTCTTCATAGTTCACACGGAACTGAGCGGCATGTGATAAATCAATTTGAATTAAGTCTGTAACAGGAGAAACTTTTTCGACTTCTGCTGTAGTGGGTAAGCCTGCACCTAACCATGCATGGATACCGCCGTTAATTAAACTGGTACGGGTAAATCCTAGGCAATGCAAATTCCAGATTAAACGTCCAGCCCATGCCCCACCTTCATCGTCATACACTACAACATGATGATTAGGTGAAATATTCAATTTTTCAATAAGTGCTTGTAAACCCGCTTCATCCGGCAAAACACCAGTTGCTTCTTCATGCTGAGCCACTAACCATTTAGGCTGTAAATGAATGGCATGTGGAATATGGAGTTGTTCATAAACCGATGCACGGCTCAAATCTATAATGCGAATATATTCATTGCCTAAATAAGGCACTAATTCTTCTGCTTCTATTAATAAATCGAGTTTAAAATCAGGGAGTGTCATCGTCATGGTTTCTTTTTATACCAGCTTATTTTCAATCTTAGCATAAGCATATATCTAACAAACTCTGATTTTCTGCTACGCTTTAGCAGAAAATCAGATATCAGCATTCTCACTTTTAAAAATAAAAAATAGCGAGACTACTTTTTACTTAAACCGCTTCTTCAAGTTCTTCGATTTCAAAAACCTGACGTAAATAGGCCAAGAAAGTATCGTTGTCAGTCATGGTTTTACCCGGACTATCTGAGATTTTCGCAACTGACTGACCATTACATTCAACCAGTTTCAACACAATATTCAGCGGCTTTTGCCCCATGTCATTGGTCAAATTAGTTCCAATGCCAAAACTCACCTGAAAACGATCTTTAAAGTACTGATGCAATTCCCATGCCTTTGGCAAATTAAGACCATCACTAAAGGTCAACATTTTGGTTTTAGTATCAATTTTTAATTTACGATAGTGCGCATACGCCTTATCGCCCCACTCATACGGGTCGCCACTGTCATGACGTAAACCATCAAAGAGTTTGGCAAAATACAGGTCAAAGTCGCGTAAGAAAGCATCCATCCCTACCACATCGGTTAGGGCAATTCCTAAATCTCCACGGTACTCTTGTACCCACGTTTCCAGAGCAGCTTTTTGGAAATCACGCAAACGTACATCAAGTGCCTGAAAAGCTTGCAGGAACTCATGTGCCATGGTCCCGATTGGTGTAATGTTAAGCTCTTTAGCCAGCAACACATTACTTGTACCACGGAACACATTTGGTACAGTTTTATGAAATGCCGCTACGACATGCTTTTGCCATGCAAAGCTATAACGACGGCGTGTACCAAAATCAGAAACTAAAAACGGTGGATCATTCGGCTGTTGAGATTTTTCATATTGCTGAATCAAATCAAGTTTTGCTTGTAAACGGCGTTCGCCTTCAGCCCAAACTTGGTCTGTTTTGATACGGCTAAAATATAACTCGTTTACAATTGCCAGAACAAAAATCTCGAACATCATGGCCTGGACCATTGGACCTTCAATACGAATATCCAAACGACCTTCTGCATCAATGCTAGCCTGAATAAAACGTCGTTTCAGTTGAAATAGTTCTAAATAATCAACAAAGTCACTTTTGATAAAGCGTAATTTACGTAAATATTGAAGCTCATCTTCTTTATATTTAAGGCTACACAAATAGTCGAGTTGCTGATTTAAATCATCCAAAATATCTACTAGTGGATAGACAGTATCTTCTAAATTTCTACAGCGGAAATGATAGACACTATGGGTTTGCGGGAATTTATGCAAAACCACTTGTAACATCGTAAATTTGTACAAGTCTGTATCTAGTAAAGAATGGATAATTGGAGACATAGTCAATGATTATTCGCTTGCTTCTTAGCATTAAAGCATATTTTTATGGATGAATTGCGAGGTTTTATACCATTGTTGCAGTTCCATGAAATTTCCTTTTAAAAATCATTTAATTTAAATTCTGCTAAACTAAGTTAATTCAATTAATTAAAGAAATTTGCTTTAACTATGCGCGCTTTAATACAACGAGTTCTTGAAGCCAAAGTGGTGGTAGACGGTGAAACTACAGGCGAAATCCAACAAGGCCTATTAGTCTTTTTAGGCATTGGCCGAGATGATAATTTGGCTATTGGCCAAAAGCTTATTGATAAAATTTTGAAATATCGAATCTTTGATAATGAGCAAGGCAAAATGGGCTGGAATGTATCTCAAGCAAATGGTGGAATCCTGCTTGTGTCGCAATTTACCTTAATGGCACAAACACAAAAAGGTTTGCGTCCAGACTTTGGCCCAGCGATGCCACCTAGCGATGCAAAAGCGTTATACGAACAATTGGTTGAATATACACATTCTCAATTTGAAAACGTTCAAACAGGAATTTTTGCTGCGGATATGAAAGTACACCTCATTAATGATGGGCCAGTAACTTTCAATTTGGAAGTTGAAGCATAGACATAAAAAAAACTCCCAAATGGGAGTTTTTTTTATGTCTAGCAATTAACGTCCAGTTTTCTCTTTAATGAAAGCACGCGCCTGACGTACTTTTTCTTTTACTGGCTTTGGTAACTTAGGTGGAATGAGCTTAGCGACTTGGTTAAACCATACCAATAGGCTGAAATCACCTTCCATTTTAATGCTGCCGTCTTGCATACCCGTCATAAATGCTGTTGGGTCACCTTTAATCAAAGTTTTTACACCTTGCTCACTGTCTGCGAATTGCAAAATAAAATCAGCTTTCTCAGGTGCACCTGCAACCGTGTCAATTTGACCATTATTAATAATGATCTGACGTGCAACGCCTAGGTCTGTACCAATCTGAATACGGAACGCGCGGTCATGAATCAGTTCAATAAACTTAGGGCTAGTACGCGCCAACTGCTTCATACGCAGCACTAAACCTGCTACCAATAAATCTAACGGGTCTGTACTGACATCAACGAGAGGTAACTTGACTACAGGTATGGAAGAAAGTTTCATGAACATTCACGCCTATTGTATTTTTATGAAAACTTTAGAGCAAAACTTAGCAACGACATACCATTGCCTGTGTTTTATGCATCAATTGATAATTTTTTAGCTGGCAACGCAATCTAGATGAAACGTCAACAGACGCATCTATCGTAGCATAACTGGCTATTTTTTAATAAATGCTTTGTATAATAAAAATCACGTTTCGTAAATGAAAAAGGCATGCTGTGCATACCTTTTTACCGTTAGATAACAATTTAATTATCGGCTAGAACATTGCTGCTGATCATCTTCATATACTGGCGTGTGTTCTATATATTGGCGATTTGCCAATGCCTTTTGTGCTTGTTTATCCTCACGTAACAGAATAAATGTAACCATTACCATCGCTAGACTTAGTGCAGTTAAATAACTATATGTGACTGGCATTTCAAAAGTGACTTGAACTCCAAAACGGACCACTTCCAATAGCCCCCAAAAGAACATCCCTGCAAGCATAAAACCAAGCCAACGACGGTAAGGAGAAAAGAAAACAGCAACAAGCGCGACAGCAATTAAGCTGAATCCGGCGATAGCGGCAAAATTCGCTGTTACCATAGAAACCTCCGTCTTAATGAAAACGTCTAAAAACATTCGGTCTTAAATACCCGACCTCATTCCAAAAACAACTTTAATTCATGATTTGTGTTGAAGCTTACGATGCATTATGGATGTTTTTTTTTAGAAAAAAAGACCCGTTTTTTCTTAATGCGACATACTTTGTCGCAACATTCTTTTGTCATTACATTTTTGTAAAATTCAAAAAGTTCGATTCCCTATATGGCATCAATTCTGGCGTGTCATTACAAAAAAATATGCTGTTTTTAAGGCCCAAAATAAGTTTTTTTCAGATTTTTTTATTGCCTTTTTTCTGTGCAAAATTTTGTCATAACTTGCTTGTTTTTATAACTATTCTGCATAAAAAAAGCGCTACTCTGAAGTAGCGCTTAAAGCTTATTCATATAGGTTAAGCACGATTTAAATCTTTATCATGCATACCGAGTAAATACAGCACACCATCCAAACCAACACTTGAAATCGCTTGATTTGCATTTTGGCGTACCAATGGTTTTGCACGATAGGCAACGCCTAAGCCTGCAATCGCAAGCATTGGTAAATCGTTTGCACCATCGCCTACTGCCATCGCTTGCTCTAGAGAAATCCCCATCTTATTTGCAAGCTCGCGTAATAGCTCAGCTTTACGGGCACCATCTACAATCGCACCTTTCACTTCGCCTGTTACAAAGCCGTCTTGGACATCCAAGATATTGGCGTGAACTTCATCAATACCGAGTTTGCCTTGTAAATATTCAGCAAAATACTGGAATCCACCAGATAAAATTGCCGTTTTATAACCAAGTGCCTTTAAGGTCGAGATAAGACGCTCCGCACCTTCGGTAATGGTTAAACGCTCTGCAATTTTAGGCAAAACAGCAGCATCAAGCCCTTTTAATAATGCAACACGTGCACGGAAGCTTTGCTGGAAATCAAGCTCACCTTGCATTGCTCTTTCAGTAATTTCAGCAACTTGTGCACCTACCCCTGCTTCAATCGCCAACTCATCAATTACTTCTTGTTCAATTAATGTTGAGTCCATATCGAAACACACCAAACGGCGGTTACGGCGATAAGCATTGTCTTCTTGAACAGCAACATCAATATTTAATTCGCTTGAAAGAAGTAAACATGCGGCACGCATGGCTTGTGCATCTAAAGTTAGGCCGCTACTTAGACCAAACTGTACGCAGGCACGACGTGGGAATTTATTATCTCTTTCGAAGTCTACACGACCTGATAAACGCGTTACTGTTTCGATGTTAAAGCCTTGGCTAGACACAATTTTTGTAACTGCTTGTAAGTGTGCCGCAGTGAGTTCTGGCGCTAAAGCCGTGACGATATAACGAGTCCGACCACCTTCACTTACCCATTGATCGTATTCTGCGCCCGTGATTGGTTTAAAGCGCACTGTTAAGCCAATATCATGTGCTAAAATCAAAATCTCTTTCATTGCCAATGCGGTCGCAGTTTCATTATCAGAAGCGACCACAATGCCTAATGTAAGTTGATTATGAATAACAGCCTGACCTACATCCAGTATTTGCAATGAATGTACGGATAGTACTTGCATTAATCGGGTAAACTGGTTTGGTTGGTCCGGTCCTAAAAAGGATATAAGAATGATTTCTCGCATGAATTGACTCTAGTCTGAGTGACAACTATTGTAAGAATCATAATCGAATTTCAATATAATTGCCTTGGAAGTTTAACTTGATTGCGCCTAGACAAGGGCTATTTGCTAGCCTACTGATCGTTAGTTTTGCATTGCATACCTTTTTATTGGTCATTGCAACGACACACCAGCTTAATGAAAACCGTGCGAGTCAAGGTCAGCTCATGACCAGTCAGCTCGTTGCAGACAGCTTATCTGAGCTTGAACCTGCTAATACGGTGTCTTTAGCTCTGATTGCCAATCGCTATGCGACCAATCCAAGTGTTGCCTCTATTCGCATTCTTGATGCGAACAAACAGGTTCTAGCAACAAGCGGAATTTCAAAAACCCGCCAAGGCGAAATTTTTGCTCGTGATGCCCTTCAAAATGAAAAGAAAGTGGGATCTATCGAAGTTACGTTGATTCAGCCAAGTATTGGAGAAATTCTTCGTACTCAATGGCTTGCAATTTTAGCTTCTCTGTTTTTGCATGTTTTATTGTGGCTTGCCTATCGCGCGATTGCTCGTCCAACACGAAGCGAATATTTGGCACGCATTAATGAAGAAAACCGCTTGAAGCATGAAATTCAGCAGTTAACTCAAGCATTGGCTCTAGAAAAACAAAATACGGTAACCTTGGTTGCACAAGCTCAGCAACAAGCTAAAGCGAAACCAGCAGTTCGCCAACAAGCCGAGAAAACTTCAGATTCAGCTGACCAACATACGTTGGCACTCAATATTCAGTTTTATGACCCTAAACAATTATTAAGCAGTGTTAATCAATCGGTATCTGTTCCTTATTTCAAGCTCTGCCAGCTCTTTTTAAACAAGAGTATTGAGTTATGCGTTAAGCATTACCAATTGAAGCTCACAGATATTGAAGTAGTAGATGAATTTAATGCCGAAGGCGCGACACTTGCGATTTCAACCCCTCATACGCATGCCGTAGAATGTCTGCTTATGATTGGAACCGTATTCCAATTACTTTCAGATGTTTTATATAAACGTTACCGTGAAGATAAACGTTTTGCGCTGCAAACTCGTAGTGCAACGTGTAATGCTGTAGAAGCTATGCAAATCGATGCAAAAGAAGCTGCTCAACGTTTAGCACAGCATCTTCACGCTAAAGAGTCAGCTTTATATCTCGAAAATGAACAGCTCAAAGCAATTCAAGACAGCTACCAACTTGTTGCAATGCCAAACCCAAGCAATGTGATGACACGTCATGCATTTATGATCAATGGTATGAATGCAGAATGTGCTGAACTTGCTCAAAATATCCGGACTGAAATTTTAATGGGGAAAAAATCAATCCCACAAAATGATAGTCCAAGTAGTGCAGCTTCATAAAAAGTAACTACGCGCATCAGAACCTAGCCTTTTGGCTAGGTTTTTTTTATTTAAATTCATGGCTTTTATTTAAAACCACTCCATTTTCTTATGATTTATTTGTATAAATAAATCTCGATCTATTCTTAGATGTCACAAATTTGGATAAATCAGAATCATAGGCAAAATTCTCTAAACAGCGTAAACTATGCAAAATTTATTAAATAGAAATTGTCTTACGACAAAAAAAGGTGAAAGCGAATGCCGCTGAGTCGTGTTGAAGATCTTGTCGCCGATATTCGTGCAGGCAAAATGGTTATCTTGATGGATGACGAAGATCGCGAAAATGAAGGTGATCTTGTCATTGCAGCAACGCATGTTCGTCCTGAAGATATTAACTTCATGATTACCCATGCACGTGGTCTAGTTTGCCTAACGCTAAGCCGTGAGCGCTGTAAACAGTTAAACCTTCCGTTGATGGTTGACCAAAACGGTGCTCAGCACAGTACAAACTTTACCTTATCAATTGAAGCCGCTGAAGGTATTACCACGGGTATTTCAGCAGCAGAGCGTGCACATACAATTCAAGCTGCTGTCGCAGCGCATGCAAAACCAACTGATATCGTACAGCCGGGTCATATTTTCCCGTTAATGGCACAACCAGGCGGTGTTTTACATCGTGCAGGTCATACTGAAGCAGGTTGTGATTTAGCACGTTTAGCAGGTCTTGAACCAGCTTCTGTCATTTGTGAAATCATTAATGAAGATGGCACAATGGCACGCCGTGCAGATTTAGAAATTTTTGCTGAGAAGCATGGCTTAAAAATTGGTACAATTGCGGACTTGATTCACTACCGCATGACCAATGAGCAAACGGTTGAACGTCTGGATCAAAAAACGATTCAAACAGAATATGGTTCATTTGAACTTTATCGTTATCGTGAGATTGGTAACCCAGACATTCATTTGGCTTTAGTTAAAGGCGAGCCAAAAGAAGGTGTTACAACAGTACGTGTACATGGTTTTAGTCCAATTCGCGATTTGCTTAAGCTAAATAAAGCTGATGGTGAACCTGCGTGGAATTTAGACCGTGCCCTACAGACGATTGCAGCGAGTGATCGCGGTGTTTTAGTCTGGATCGGACAAGATCATTTGCAAGACTTGGGACCAGCGTTGGATGATTTAAATAAGCCAAAACCGGTGAAATCCAATGCAGCACTTTCACATCAATATCAAACCATTGGTGTCGGTGCTCAAATTTTGCGTGACTTAGGTGTTGAAAAAATGAAGCTTCTCAGCTCACCATTACGTTTCAATGCCTTATCTGGCTTTAATTTAGAAGTAGTGGAATATGTCACTGCTGATCAAATCACAACGAAATAATCGAGGTTGCTATGGCAATTCGCCGTATTGAAGGTTTATTACATCTCGCAAGCGAAGGTCGTTATGCGATTTTAGTGGGTCGTTTCAACAGCTTTGTTGTTGAACATTTATTGGATGGTGCAATCGACACATTAAAACGCCATGGTGTAAATGAAGATAACATTACTGTTATTCACGCTCCTGGCGCATGGGAACTCCCGATTGTTGCTAAAAAATTAGCTACATCAAACCAGTTTGATGCCATTATCGCACTTGGCGCAGTTATTCGTGGTAGCACACCACATTTTGACTTCGTTGCAGGTGAATGTGCAAAAGGTTTAGGTGTAGTCGCGTTAGAAAGCAGCTTGCCTGTCATCAATGGTGTATTAACTACTGATAGCATCGAGCAAGCCATCGAACGTTCAGGTACAAAAGCAGGAAACAAAGGTAGCGAAGCTGCATTGACTGCTATTGAAATGGTTAATTTATTAAAGGCAATTTAAAGCATGTCTCAAACACTGCAAGCCGCTTATGCAGCAAAACGTAAAGCACGTCGTTTTGCTGTACAAGGTATTTATGAGTGGCAAATGAGTCACAACCCTGTACATGAAATCGAAGCACGCACTCGTGCTGAAAATGCAATGCACAAGGTAGACTTAAACTACTATCACGAACTGCTAACACAAGTGATTGCACAGCACGAAGATCTTGATGCATTACTTATTCCGGTACTTGACCGTGAACTTAGTGCACTTGATGGTGTAGAGCTAGCAACATTACGCTTGGGTGCTTATGAATTACGTGATCATTTAGAAGTACCTTATCGAGTAGTTCTAGATGAAGCTATTGAACTCGCTAAACACTTTGGTGGAGCAGATAGCCATAAATACATTAATGGCGTTTTAGATCGTTTAAGTTCAACACTACGTAGTGCTGAAAAACAACAAGCAAACTAATAGGTTTGAAGTTGATATGGCTGAGTTTTCTATTATTGACCAATACTTTAACAGACAATCTTACACAGATGTCACCTTGGGTATTGGAGATGACTCAGCCTTAATTACCCCTCCCGTAAACCAACAATTGGTGATCTGTGCAGATACACTCGTTGCTGGACGTCATTTTCCTCTTGATACCTCTGCCCATGCAATTGGCTGGAAAAGCGTAGCTGTCAATCTTTCAGATATTGCAGCAATGGGGGCAAAACCGCATAGTATTTTACTGGCGCTCAGCCTACCTACAATTGATCATGAATGGCTTGAAGGATTCAGTCAGGGAATTTATGACTGCTGTAATCAATTTGGGGTTGCTCTCATTGGTGGAGACACGACCCAAGGCCCTCATCTCACTATTACTGTCACAGCCATGGGCTGGGTTGAAACCGGCCAAGCCGTGTTACGTTCAGGTGCCAAAGTCGGTGACTATGTTTGTGTGAGCGGTCAAGTTGGTGATGCCGCGTATGGTTTACAGCACCTAGGTCATCCATTACAAGAAAGACTAGACTACCCGACACCACGTTGTCAGCTTGGACAACAGCTGAAGGGATTAGCATCTAGTATGATTGATATTTCTGATGGATTAGCCCAAGATTTAGGCCATATCTTAAAAGCTTCAAAGGTCGGTGCTCGGTTACTTTTAGAAAAGTTACCGATTGATTCAACACTACAAGCACTACCAGAACAACAGCGCTGGCAATATGCTTTAGCTGGTGGTGATGATTACGAGTTATGTTTTACAATAACACCGCAAAATTATGAAAAACTTTTGCAAATACAACTAGACATTAAGATTACAATGATCGGAGAGATCGTTGAGCAAACACAACTAACTTTTGAGCATTTGGGTTCAGATTACCCATTGCAAATTCATGGATACCAACACTTTGCATAAGCCACCGATTCATTTTAAGGACATGTCTTGGTTCAACCGCTGCATCGTTTTCTGTGGAGTTGGTTTCGGATCTGGTCTCGCACCTAAAGCTCCCGGTACTTTTGGCTCTGCCTTTGCCCTACTTTTCGTTCCAATCTGGTTATCGCTTGGCTTTAACTTAAGCTTAATCGCTATCCTTATCATGTCCTTGGTAGGAATTTATATTTGTGGTCAAACTGCAAAAGTTATTGATGTACACGATGATGGTCGAATTGTGTGGGACGAGTTTGCAGGTCAATCTATTACCTTTCTTCCTCTGCTTTATTTACAACAAATGAATTGGATGTGGGTGATTGGGGGATTTATATTATTTCGGATTTTCGATGTTTGGAAACCTTGGCCTATACGCGTTATTGATCGTCAAGTGCATGGTGGTTTTGGTATTATGCTTGACGATATTATTGCCGGTGTATGGGCTGCTCTTTGTACACTAATTATTATCCATTTGAGTTAAATCATTAGAGTTATTCATGTCAACTACCGTCATTATTCTTGCTGCAGGCAAAGGAACGCGTATGCGTTCTCAGCTTCCTAAAGTACTACAACCTTTAGCGGGTCGCCCACTTTTAGGACATGTCATTCAAACAGCAAAAAAAATACACGCAGAAAATATTATTACAATTTATGGACATGGTGGTGACCACGTCAAACAAACTTTTGCACAAGAAAATATTGAGTGGGTTGAACAAGCAGAACAACTAGGTACAGGCCATGCAGTACAAATGACCTTACCCGTACTTCCTAAAGACGGTATTTCATTAATTCTTTATGGTGATGTACCTTTAGTACGTCAAACAACGCTAGAGCAACTTGTTGAAGTTTCAAGTAAAACGGGCATTGGCATGATTACTTTACATGTCGACAACCCAACAGGTTATGGTCGTATCGTTCGTCAAGAAGGTAAGATTCAAGCGATTGTTGAACATAAAGATGCAACAGAAGCTCAGCGTCAGATTCAAGAAATCAACACAGGTATTTACTGTGTTAGCAATGCAAAACTTCATGAGTGGTTGCCTAAACTTTCAAATGAAAATGCGCAAGGCGAATATTATCTAACTGACATCGTAGCAATGGCTGTTGCAGATGGTCTAGAAATCGCATCTATTCAACCAGAACTCGCTTTTGAAGTTGAAGGCGTCAATGACCGCTTACAACTTGCTGCACTTGAACGTGAGTTCCAGCAACAGCAAGCAAAAGAGCTTATGCAACAAGGCGTAACTTTTGCAGACCCTGCACGCTTTGACTTACGCGGTTCTGTGAAAGTTGGACATGACGTTCGTATTGACGTAAATGTGATTATTGAAGGTGACTGTGAACTGGGCGATTTTGTAGAAATCGGCGCTGGATGTATTCTAAAGAATACAAAAATTGCCGCAGGCACCAAAGTTCAGGCTTATAGCGTTTTTGATGGTGCCATTGTCGGTGAAAATGCTCAAATTGGACCATTTGCACGCTTACGCCCGGGTGCTAAATTGGCAAATGAAGTACATATCGGCAACTTTGTTGAAGTTAAAAACACAACGATTGGATTGGGCAGTAAAGCCAACCATTTCACCTATTTAGGTGATGCAGAAATCGGTGCTGAATCGAATATTGGGGCAGGTACGATTACTTGTAATTACGACGGTGCAAATAAACACAAAACCACTATTGGCGATGCCGTTTTTATCGGTTCTAATAGCTCGCTGGTTGCCCCGGTGACCATTGGGAATGGTGCAACAGTTGGTGCAGGTTCTGTGATTACGAAAGATGTAGCCGAACAAAGTCTCTCCTTTGAACGTGCGCAACAAATTTCAAAAGCAAATTATCAACGTCCCCAAAAGCTTAAAAAATAAGAGGATTGAAGTATGTGTGGTATCGTCGGAGGCGTTGCACAGCGTTGTGTAACCGAGATTTTAATTGAAGGTTTAAAACGTCTTGAATACCGCGGTTATGATTCTGCGGGTGTTGCTTTACTGAATAACCAACAAATTTTACGTGAGCGTCGTGTAGGTAAAGTAATCAATCTTGCCGATGCAGTTGCTGAACACCAGCTTACAGGGGCTATCGGGATTGCACATACCCGTTGGGCAACACACGGTAAACCAACTGAAAACAATGCTCACCCGCATATGTCTGGTAAGGTTGCTGTTGTACATAACGGTATCATTGAAAACTATCAAGAACTAAAAGATGACCTTCAAGCTTTAGGTTACGTTTTTACTTCTCAAACAGATACAGAAGTTGTTGCACACTTAGTTGCTGAAGCATTAAAAAGTACAGATAGCCTTTTAGAAGCTGTTGAAACTGTTGTACCTCAACTTAAAGGTGCTTACGCGTTAGGTATTATCCATAGCGATTATCCAGATGAACTGATTACTGTACGTGAAGGTTCACCACTCGTGATTGGTGTAGGTATTGGTGAAAACTTTATTAGTTCAGACCAACTTGCACTTTTGCCTGTAACTAATCGTTTTATGTACCTAGAAGAAGGTGATATTGCCCGTCTTACCCGTACTTCAATTGAAGTATTTGCAAATGGCGAACGCGTTGAGCGTCCAGTGCGAGAGCTTGATGCAACTGTAAGTAGTGCATCAAAAGGTGAATACAAGCACTACATGCTCAAAGAAATTTATGAGCAACCAGAAGCAATCAAGCAAACGATTTCTCAAGCACTTGATGGCAACAGCTTACGTGATGATTTCTTGAAAAATGCTGATGCAGATTTCAACAAAATTCAAAGCGTACAAATCATTGCGTGTGGTACAAGTTACCACTCAGGAATGATTGCGAAATATTGGTTTGAGCAACTGATTGGTGTGCCTTGCCAAGTTGAAATCGCAAGTGAATTCCGCTATCGCACCCCTGTAATTGTTGAAAATACACTTTATATTTGTATTTCACAGTCAGGTGAAACTGCCGATACTTTAGCTGCACTACGTGAAACTCAAAAGCGTGCGAAAGCAAACAATATCGACATTCAGACTTTAACCATCTGTAACGTTGCTACGTCTTCAATGGTTCGTGAAACTGATCATCACTTATTGACGCTTGCTGGTCCTGAAATTGGTGTTGCTTCAACTAAAGCGTTTACAACTCAGCTTGCTGCGCTTATGTTGTTGATCTTGAAAATTGGTCAAGTGAAACAACGTATTAGCCCTGCTCTGCTTGAAGAAATTACACGTGAGTTATGGCACAGCCCGAAAGTTATTCTTGATACCCTCAAAAATGACCCAGAAATTTTGCGTTTGTCTGAATTATTCGTTGAAAAAAATCACTGCTTATTCTTAGGCCGTGGTACGAATTATCCAATCGCGTTGGAAGGCGCATTAAAGCTAAAAGAAATTTCATATATTCATGCAGAAGGCTATGCAGCTGGTGAGTTAAAACACGGTCCATTAGCACTTGTTGATAGTGAAATGCCGATCGTCATTCTTGCTCCAAATGATGAAATGCTTGATAAGCTCAAATCAAATATGGAAGAAGTTCAGGCACGTGGTGGTGAGTTATTTGTTTTCGCTGACGAAAATAGCGGAATCAATGAAAAAGACCGTCAACACGTTGTGCATATTCCAGCAGTAAACGAATGGCTAGCTCCAATCGTTTATAGCGTGCCAGTTCAGTTGTTGTCTTATCACGTTGCTGTATTACGTGGTACAGACGTTGACCAGCCACGTAACTTGGCGAAGTCAGTAACTGTAGAATAATAATCAGACATGCTATCTATGCCATAAAAGGTGTAGATCGCTTCTGCTGATTAGAAAGCCCGATATGCATTAATTGCCTATCGGGCTTTTTTATTGCGTTCATATCGCTCCACAGACGCTTTTATGTGAAAGAAAATCTAGTTTGATAGTAAAGCCCCTCTAGGACCCTATGTCACAATGGACTTTTACTTTTGCGCTGATTTAAAGTTTGAGAGATCATTGCGACACAGAGATAAAGGAGCTAAGCGAACTTAGCCCATTTCAGTTTTGTCGCAGCGTTGAATGCTGCTGAACAAATTAGGGGCAAAGTCCTGTGGGAGATCAGGACTTTGCAAACTGGTGTGTTTTAAACGTTGTACGGTTTGAGGTGAATACACCTGTGCAAGCTGTTGGCAAATACAATTGCAACTGGCTTGCCTGTGTTCACCTAACGAACAAATTCTTTTAAATTCCTGCTGAGCATTGGCATCATCATTTGTAATACTGTAAGCACCGAACACAAGGTTTAAAACTAATATAAATTTATGAAGTTTCATATTATTCTCATGATTATTTATATCTTTAAATAAAATAAAAATATGATCAATCTTAATATTAAAATAATTTTTTAAATAACAATCAACCCTCCCACAAATATAGGAAAATAAAATAATTAAAATTTTAAAATAAAAATAATTTATAAATTTTAAAAATTAGGTTGTAAGAATCCCAATTTTAAATAAATAAAATTATTAACTGAGAGAGAAAATGAATTTAAATAGTGGCATGGCCAACTCCTTAAAAATGGAGTCCTACCACCAAATCACCGTCAATTGATTAGGGTGGCAGAACGAAAGAGGGTTGACAGACTGAGCCTAGCGATCAGCACGCGCGTACGCGTCCCCCTTCCGCCCTACCATAGAGAAAAAGGGGGCACAAAGGTTCCACACGGGAAATACTGAGAAAGTATAACCCGACACGCTAGACACGGTCTGTCAAAACCGACTGGCGATGTAGGCCAGCAACGAAATAATAATTGGTATAATAAAGAACGTCAATTTATTTTAATAAAAAAGTTTAAATATAATAATTTTATTCATATTCAAATAATATTAATCTTTTTATTATACTTATGGCTTTTAATTAAATTTAAAATATAAAATTTGGTTATATACACTTAGTTAATAAAATATATTTATCGTTAATTTTAATTTAACAGTTTATATAAATATATAAGATGATAAGCATATACCTCTTATCATCTTTTCTAGAGTTTACTTTTCTATAGCTTTTACAGGTAAACGTGCACCTAACAAAGAAAAAGTCACTTCCGCAACTTCCAACGGGTCTGAACTGGTCCAAATAATATGATTTCCCTCATTTGGACTTTCAGAACTTAAATGATATTGATTGAGCTGCCGAATTAATTGCGCTGTTACAGCTTCCGAAGGCTCAATAATTTGAATATCACGACCTACAATTTCCTGAATCGTATCCGAGACAAATGGATAGTGCGTACATCCTAAAATAATCGTATCGACTTTTTGCTCGACTAACGGCGCCAAAATATTTTCTAAATAATCCTTAACTTCCGCGGTATGCGCTTTGCCCGTTTCAATTTTTTCGGCCAAACCAATACAAGGTACTAAAGACACTTTGATATTTTGTGCGTAAGTTTCGATTAAATTCTTAAGATTTTTTCCCTTAACCGTCGTTGCTGTTGCCAAGACAGCAATATGCTTGCTCATGGTCATTGCTACAGCGGGTTTTACCGCTGGTTCTATCGCAATAAGTGGCACATTAATTTGCGCTCTAATCGTTTCAATCGCTACAGCCGTCATGGTGTTACAAGCAATCACGATCGCTTTGCATTTGCCCTGAGCAACTAAGTTTGAAATTAAATGTGTGGTTCGTGAAACAATCCAGTCGCTTTCTTTGTCTCCATACGGGACATATTTCGAGTCAGCGAAATAGATAATATCTTCATTCGGAAGGGCCTGCCGAATGTACTTAAATAGAGACAGCCCGCCTAAACCAGAATCAATCATTCCTATCGGGTTATTCTTCTGGTTCATTATTTTTTCCAATTTAAAATTCTAAAAGAAACTATATTTTTCATTATTATATTCTGTTTTCTATCGGTTTTTAAATCAGGCCCAACGAGGACCTGACCTAAATTTCGATTTTTGTTTTAAGCTGCAGCTTTTTGTTCCTTAATCCAATTTTTAATACGTGCATCCAGAATATTTAAAGGCAATGTTCCTGCATCTAAAACCATGTCATGGAATGCTTTGATATCAAAACGGTCTCCAAGCTCTTGTTTGGCTAGCTCCCGTAACTCTAGGATTTTTAGTTGTCCCATCTTGTAAGCTAATGCTTGGGCAGGAATAGCAATATAGCGATCTGTCTCTGCCTGAATATCTGGTTCATCTAAAGCAGAATGTTCTCGCATAAAATCAATCATTTGCTGACGGGTCCATTTTTTATAATGTACCCCAGTGTCAACCACTAGACGACAAGCACGGAACAACTCACTCGATAGTCTTCCATAGTCTGAAAGCGGGTCTTTATAGAAACCCACATCTTTACCCAACTGCTCTGCATAAAGTGCCCATCCTTCAATATAAGCGGTATGGTTGGGTTGCTTTCGGAACATCGGTAAATTTGGCAAGTTTTGGGCAATATCAATCTGCATGTGGTGGCCAGGAATTGCCTCATGGTAAGCGGTCGCTTCCATTGATATTTTTGAACGTTCAGAGAAGTCCCCTGTATTCACATACACTTGTCCGGGACGTGAACCATCAGGTGTGCCTTGGTGATACTCCGCACCTGCCGCTTCTTTTTCTCGATATTGCTCTACAGGTAAAACTTCGACTTTATTTTTAGGTAATAAACCAAAGAGCTTCGGCAACTCCGGTTGCATTTGCGCAATATACCCGCGATAAATTTCTAAAATTTCTTCACGAGATTTTGGGAAAACCGCTGGATTTGTTTTTAAGGATTGTTGGAAACTTTTTAAGTCATTGAAACCTTGCGCTTTGGCAATTTTCAACATTTCCGCTTCTATACGAGCAACTTCTTTTAACCCGAGCTGATGAATATTTTCAGGGCTTTCAGAGGTTGTCGTATTGTTTTCTACATAAAAGCGATAGAGCTCGTCACCGTTTGGCAAGCTCCATATACCCTCGTGTTGTCGTCCATAGGGTAAGTAATCTTTCTGAATAAACATCCCGAGTTTTTGATAGGCAGGTCGAACATTTTGATCTATGGCCTGTAGTAATTCACGGCTTAAACGCTCTTGTTCTGCTTTCGAAATATTTTTTGGAAATTGCTTTAATGGAGAGGCAAAAACACTGTCCTTCCCTGCGGGAGTTGCAATGCTATTAATCTGCTTTGCCACCTTTTCAATTAAATATTTGGGTGGCATCAAACCATCTTTTTGACCTTGTTTCGCTAACTGAATACCTTGATCAAGAATAAGAGGAATTTGTTTTAAACGAGAAATATAGTCTTGATATTGCTTAGCATTATCAAATGGAATCGAACTAATAAATCCCGGAAATTGTAAATGTAGTCCCCACATTTGATTAAAAGGCATCTCATACAATTTCAAATCATAATTTTTAAGTGTTTCTTTCAACTGATAAATCATTAAATCTTTATTTAATTGATCAGTTGCTGAAAATCCTGTGCTATCAATCGCTTCAAAACGTTTTAAAAAATTTTGGGTACTTTTTTTATCTTTCTCGATCTGATTTTTTGAAAGCTCTGTCCATCGATTGTTGTAGCGTAAATCTCCTAAACCGGTTGCAGTTTCAGGACTATTTTTCAAAGTATATTCCCACTGTTCCTGTAAAAGTTGGTTTAAAGCTTTCACCCGAACAGAGATATCACTCTTTTGTTTAGATTGTGATTTTTCGATGCTATTTGTATTTATTTCGGGGGTTGTAGCATTAGAAGAATGAGACATCCAAAATAAAACACTGATACAAGCCAATTGTAAGGTTCTGTTTTTCATTTAATTATCCAGAAATATTTAACAAAGGTTAAAATAAAGACAAAACAAATTACGTGCCAAGCAGCATATAAAATGGTGTAAAAATCGAGTATTTTTTTAACTAAATGATTTTATAAATTAATTTTCTTTTTAATTATATTATTTATAGTTGCTATCTATATTCCACATCTGACTTTAATAGACCAAGAACTTAAAAAAAAGTGCACATGAGCAATCTCAGTGCACTTTTGAATTTCTACATTAAAAATTGTTTCTCAAGAAAACAAATATTGATAAACAATATAGGCAGCCAGTTTTGCTGTTCTATTGTCTAAATCAAATTTAGGATTGCACTCAGCAATATCTAGAAGTTTGATTTTCCCAGTCTCTTGAATATGCTTAAAAATTGCCTCAAAAGTGGCTAAATCAATTCCTTTTACAGCTGGCGCACTGACTCCGGGTGCAACCGCAGCCGCGAAAACATCTAAATCAATCGTAACGTACAAGCAGTCTACTTTTTCAATAAAAGCATCAACCGCTGCGAGCACGTTGTTTAGGTTAAAAATATTAACCTCATGATCTCTTAAATATGAACAATTTAGAGCATCAGCTGTATCAAACAAAACTTTAGTATTGGCATGGTTGGCGACCCCAATACATAAATAATTAAATTGTTTTTGATGCTGTTCTGAAAGTCGAGCTGCCTGTAAAAATGGTGTTCCAGAGGTGGCATGTTCAGCTTCACGCAAATCAAAATGGGCATCAAAATTAATAATGCCTATTTTTTTATCTGGCGCGTGGGCTTGTATATATTGGAACAGACCACTAAAGCTACCAAATGCAACTTCATGTCCACCACCAAGTACAATCGGTTTTAAACCATTTTGTAGGCTAGTTGCGACTTGCTCCGCCAACTCGGTTTGGGCTTGCTCTAAATTCTCAGATTCGCAGGTCACCGTACCCAAATCGACAATACTGACTGGGCGATGAATAGGTAAGTTAGCAAGTTGAGTATGGATTGCATCTGGTGCATCGGCAGCTCCGACTCGGCCTTTGTTACGCTTCACACCTTCATCAGAACTAAAGCCAATCAGGGCAAATTCAGCAGGTTGGGTTTTATTCATAATATGGTGAATACGTTGGTGTGCCTCACCCTCGCCATCATGTCGGCCTTGCCATTTAAATGTGTGATTCATGTGCCACCGTCTAAAAAATAACTTCTTTTCCATGCTGAACGACTCGCTTAGGCAAATCTCCGCCCAGCCAGTAAACTATTTCAGATGGATGTTCAATATCCCAAGCCACAAAGTCAGCGACTTTACCTTGCTCTAAACTGCCGTGTGTTTGCTCTAAACCGAGCGCTTGTGCCGCATGAATGGTGACACCCGCTAAAGCTTGCTCAGGTGTTAAGCGGAATAACGTACTGCCCATATTCAGCATTAAACGTACAGAAAGTGCTGGAGATGTACCCGGATTTAAATCACTCGACAGCGCAATACGCACGCCATGTTTAATGAGACTTTCAATTGGTGGATATTGTGTTTCACGCAATAAATAAAAAGCACCTGGTAGTAATACAGCAACCGTACCCGACTCTGCCATGGCTTTCACATCATCTTCGGTCATGTACTCTAAATGGTCAGCCGACAAAGCATGATAACGTGCTGCCAAGCTTGAACCACCTAGCGATGAGAGCTGTTCAGCATGAAGCTTAACGGGTAGACCCAATGATTGTGCCGTTTTAAAAACACGTTCAACCTGAGCGGGCGAAAATGCCAAATGCTCACAGAACGCATCTACTGCATCGACTAAACCTTCAGCGTGCAGTTTCGGCAGCATTTCTGTACAAATATGCTCGATATAAGCGTCGCTTTGATCTTTGTATTCTGGCGGTAAAGCATGAGCAGCCAAACAGGTGCTTTTGACTGTCATTGGTAAAGCTTCACCAATTTGACGGATCACACGCAACATCTTGCGTTCATTTTCATAATTGAGTCCGTAACCAGACTTAATTTCGATAGTCGTTACACCGTCTTGCTGCATGCAGCGAATACGCTTAAGGGCTGATTTAAGTAATTGTTCTTCGCTTGCTTCACGCGTTGCACGCACTGTGCTGGCAATACCGCCACCGCTTGCAGCAATTTCAGCATAGCTCACGCCTTGTAAGCGCTTTTCAAACTCAACACTACGGTTGCCACCAAAAACACTATGCGTATGACAATCAATAAACCCGGGGGTTACCCAAGCGCCATTTAAGTCAAATGTTTCGGAATAAGTGTCGGCAGGAAGTTCTTGTTGTTTTCCAATCCACTGAATGAGATGCCCTTCTGTGACGATTGCAGCATCTTCAATGTAGGAATATTGCCCATTTTGCATGGTCGCAATGTGGCAATTTTGCCAAAGTTTTTTCATTCGCCTTTCCTCAAAACTGCCCAATAGCAATACTATCAGGCAGTTGACTTGTTAGCTTTCCATCTCAATATTTTGCGGGACTGAATTATTTTGCTTTCCCAAATTTTGCTGAGGTTTTACCCAAATACGATAAGCAATCATTAACAGAACAAGCCATGTGATTCCGACATAAATTGCAGGACGCGAGTCTGGGAAATAACCCATCATGACTAAAATGAACACCATAAAACCAATTGCAAAAGCAGGAGCATAAGGCCAGCCAATAACTGGGAAATCAAGTGCTTTAATTTCAGTAGTAGATAACTTACGGCGCATCGCGACTTGTGAAAGCAAGATCATGAGCCACACCCAAACAGTTGCGAAAGTTGCAATTGAGGCAATGATCATGAATACATTTTCAGGAATCAGATAGTTCAGCACTACACCAATTAATAGCACACCAGCCATAACCACAACAGTCATCCATGGCACACCATTACGTGACAATTTTTGGAAAATTCGAGGTGCTTGACCACGGTTTGCCATGCCATAAAGCATACGCCCTGCACCAAAGACATCACTATTAATCGCTGAAACTGCTGCTGTAATAACAACAATATTTAAAATTGTTGCCGCCGATTTAATGCCTAAATTCTCAAAAATCTGTACGAAAGGACTACCTTGGCTACCGATCTGGTTCCATGGAAAAATCGACATCAGTACAAAAATGGTCAGTACATAGAAAAGTAAAATACGTACTGGAACTGCATTAATTGCTTTTGGTAACGTGGTTTTTGGATCTTGTGATTCACCTGCTGTAATACCAATAATTTCGATACCACCGAAAGCAAATACAACCACAGATAAACATGCCACTAGGCCTGCAATCCCATGTGGCATAAAGCCATCATAAATCCATAAATTTTGAATCCCCGGTACCACACTGCTATGGTCAGCATGGAATCCATAGAACATTAAGCCTATTCCACCTAAAATCATGGCAACAATGGCACTCACCTTGACAATAGAAAGCCAAAACTCGAGTTCACCAAAGACTTTAACGTGAATCAGGTTAATTGCCCCCAAGAACATAATCAGCGATAGAATCCAGATCCACCGTGGCACATCGGGATACCAGAACCCCATATAAATACCAAAAGCAGTGACATCAGCTAAAGCAACAATGATCATCTCAAAGACATAAGTCCACCCTGTGGTGAAACCCGCTAAAGGACCAATGTACTGCGAAGCATAGTGGCTAAACGAACCAGAAACTGGATTTTGGACTGCCATTTCACCCAGTGCACGCATCACGATATAAATTGCAATCCCTGCAACGATATACGCAAGTAATACTGAAGGCCCTGCCATTTTAATGGCAGTTGCCGAACCATAGAAAAGCCCAGTTCCAATTGCTGAGCCTAATGCCAAGAAACGAATGTGGCGGGTGTTCAACCCCCGCTGTAATGTGGAGCTTTGTGACATTATAATCTCCAATCCTTGAGGATATTTAGTTAGATTCGGCCACTCCATGTGACCGTTTTATTAATCACACTTCAGATAAACTAGGGAGTAGTTTTGGAATAAGTAACTCGTTTAAGCAGCCGCTTGAGAGTAATTCACTTGCTTGTTCAATATCAGGAGCAAAGAAACGGTCTTCACTGTAGTAAGGCACTTGAGCGCGCAAGATTTTACGAGCTTGTTCAAGTTTAGGCGAGCTTTTTAGGCCTTCACGGAAGTCTAACCCCTGACAAGCGCCTAACCATTCAACAGCTAAAATGCCACGGACGTTGTCAGCCATATACCAAAGACGTTTACCCGCATTCGGAGCCATTGATACATGGTCTTCTTGGTTGGCAGAAGTCGGTAAGCTATCAACACTTGCTGGATGTGCAAGCGCTTTGTTGTCACTTGCAAGAGCAGCAGCGGTAACTTGAGCAATCATAAAGCCTGAGTTAACACCACCATTTGCCACCAAGAACGGTGGAAGTTGTGACATGTGACGATCCATCATCATCGAAATACGACGTTCAGACAGTGAACCAATTTCTGCAATTGCCAATGCTAAATTGTCGGCTGCCATTGCAACAGGTTCTGCATGGAAGTTACCACCAGAAATCACGTCACCTTGTTCAGCAAACACAAGCGGGTTATCAGATACGGCATTGGCTTCAATTTCTAATACTTCAGCAGCCTGACGGATTTGAGTTAAACATGCACCCATCACCTGTGGTTGGCAACGTAATGAATACGGGTCTTGAACTTTGCCACATTCTTCATGCGAACGAGAAATTTCACTCGAATCAGTCAATAAATCGCGATAAGCCGCAGCAACATCAATTTGACCACGTTGACCGCGTACTTCGTGAATACGTGCATCGAACGGTGAGCGTGAACCCAGCATCGCTTCAACACTTAAACCACCACAAACTGTCGCAGCAGCAAATAAATCTTCCGCTTCAAATAAGCCGCGTAAAGCATAAGCAGTCGAAACCTGTGTACCATTTAAAAGTGCTAAACCTTCTTTAGCAGCCAAAGAAATTGGTTCTAAGCCTGCAATTTTTAAAGCTTCAACTGCTGGTAACCATTCACCTTTATAACGTGCTTTACTCTCACCCAATAAAATTAGGGACATATGTGCAAGTGGTGCTAAGTCACCTGATGCACCTACTGAACCTTTAAGAGGAATATGCGGATAAACCTCAGCATTAATTAAAGCCAACAAAGCATCAATGACTTTACGGCGAATACCAGAGAAACCACGCGCCAAGCTATTTGCTTTCAATAGAATAATTAAACGAACCATTGCATCATCAAGTGCTTCACCTACACCTGCCGCATGCGAGAGAACTAATGAACGCTGTAATTTTTCTAAATCTTCAGGAGCAATCTTGGTCGAAGCAAGTAAACCAAAACCAGTATTAATGCCGTAAGCTGTACGCCCTTCATTTACAATCTGCTCTACACAAGCCACACTTGCATTGATTGCAGATGAAGCACTTTCATCTAATTTAACTTTAATTGGGTTGAGGTAAGCTTGACGTAAATCGGCTAAGGTTAGTTTTCCCGGTTGGATCAGTAATTCCATGTTGGCTTCCTAATTTTTTGCACTATATTCTGCTGAGACGGTGCTTTTCACAATTGCAAAAAGCACCGCCAGTTCTTCCGTGTATTTTTATTGCGTGATCATTGGCAAGTGTAGGCCTTGCTCTTTCGCACAGTTAATCGCAATCTCATAACCTGCATCAGCATGACGCATAACACCTGTTGCAGGGTCATTGGTTAATACGCGAGCAATACGTGCAGCAGCTTCATCTGTACCATCACACACAATCACAACGCCTGAATGTTGAGAGAAGCCCATACCTACACCACCACCGTGATGTAAAGACACCCAAGTTGCGCCGCCTGCTGTATTGAGCAACGCGTTTAATAAAGGCCAATCTGATACTGCGTCTGATCCGTCTTGCATTGCTTCGGTTTCACGGTTTGGACTCGCAACCGAACCTGAGTCTAAATGGTCACGACCAATCACAACTGGTGCAGACAATTCACCGCTACGAACCATTTCGTTAAATGCCAAACCAAGTTTTGCACGTAAGCCTAAACCTACCCAGCAAATCCGCGCTGGTAAGCCTTGGAAGCTAATACGTTCACGTGCCATGTCTAACCAGTGATGTAAATGTTCATCATCAGGAATTAACTCTTTAACTTTGGCATCTGTTTTATAAATGTCTTCTGGGTCACCAGAAAGCGCTGCCCAACGGAATGGACCAATACCACGGCAGAACAATGGACGGATGTATGCAGGTACGAAGCCTGGGAAATCAAAAGCGTTTGCTACGCCTTCATCTTTCGCCATTTGACGGATGTTATTACCATAGTCAAAAGTTGGAACACCCATTTTTTGGAAATCAAGCATCGCTTGTACATGCTTTGCCATCGACTGTTTTGCAGCTTTTACAACAGCTTCTGGTTCAGTTTTCGCACGTGCACGGTATTCATCCCAAGTCCAACCTACTGGTAAGTAGCCATTAAGGGGATCGTGCGCACTTGTTTGGTCAGTCACCATATCTGGACGTACACCACGACGTACAAGCTCAGGTAAAATTTCAGCAGCGTTACCATGAAGCGCAATTGAAATTGCTTTACCTTCTTTTGTATAGCGGTCAATACGCGCTAAAGCATCGTCTAAATCAGTCGCTTGTTCATCTACATAACGCGTACGTAAACGGAAATCGATACTTGCTTGTTGGCATTCAATATTTAAAGAACACGCACCTGCAAGTGTTGCAGCTAAAGGCTGAGCACCACCCATACCACCTAAACCAGCAGTAAGAACCCAACGGCCTTTTAAGTCACCGTTGTAGTGTTGGCGACCTGCCTCAACGAAAGTTTCGTAAGTACCTTGTACAATACCTTGGCTACCAATGTAGATCCACGAACCTGCTGTCATTTGACCATACATCGCCAAAGCTTTTGCGTCTAACTCGTTGAAGTGTTCCCAGTTTGCCCAGTGCGGTACAAGGTTTGAGTTTGCAATTAAAACGCGTGGAGCATCTTTATGAGTTTTAAATACGCCTACTGGCTTACCTGATTGAACTAATAACGTTTCATCAGTTTCAAGATTTTTTAAAGTATCTACAATTTTGTCGAAACATTCCCAGTTTCGTGCTGCACGGCCAATACCGCCGTATACAACTAACTCTTTCGGGTTTTCTGCAACGTCCGGATCAAGGTTATTCATCAACATACGTAATGGAGCTTCAGTTAACCAACTTTTAGCCGTCAATTCAGTGCCGCGTGGCGCACGAATTTCTACATCACGAAATTTTGTTGTCATTGTTGTCACAGGCGGACTCCTTCCTTTGAGCTTACATCAGCAGAACATCACTTGTTTCTGCATTTGTATAGTAATGTATTAACTTGTATATACATCTATATACTACACAAATATTTTTTGGCGTGAAGAGGGTTAGTTATATTTTTTTAGAGAAATTGAATAAACTTATGAATTAAATTAATTTATTTTTGTATCTAGCATAAAAAAAGCACATATCTTTTCACTAGACATGTGCTTTCAAATAAGCGAATTACTTAAGTTTTAACGTTGAATTAGCTCAATAACGTAACAACCGTTTGGCTGATTTTGCGTAAAATGAACCGATGTTAACCCACTATTTTTTTCAATTTTTAAAGTCTCAGTAGCAGCAATCTGAAAGGAATGATCATCAACATTTACTTCCGTTTCAGCGCCCTGATTAAAAATAAAAATCAGGTCTGCCGAGCTAATAAATGTCTGCTCCGCCGCATCATTCAACCGCTGAAAACGGGCATGAAATTTTGCAGGATCATAAATTAAATTTAAATCTCGAATTGCCCCATCGACCAATTCACTTTTGACCTGACTTTCACCGTCAAAAGCAAAAATATCGCCTTGGTTCAGCTTTTTGGCAGGAAGATCATCGACATGCAATACCATGCCCTGTCCATCAAGTACGCTAATAATGCGCTGCTTACTGGGAAATAGTGAAAATGGCCCAGAAGTGGTCACATCTGCCATCGAAATACGCCAATCGAAATCAGCCTCACCTTGGCTTCGAGCAATTTCCAAAGTAAAACCCGCACCATTTTTCCAAAGCATTTTTGTATATTGATCGGCCCTGATCAATTCAATCATGGGTTAAATTTCCCTTCGAGATAATAGCGACTACCCGGGTAGATCAAACGCGCACTTGAAATGAGTTGTTTATTTGACCATGTACGGCGGCGAATGAGTAAGCATGGCTCAGCTTTAGTAATCTTCAACCACTTACACTCTTGAGGAGATGCTAAAACGGCCTCAACAATGTGTTCACCTTCTGTCACGGGTGCTTTTGCCATGAGGTAAGCATTTGGAGTAATGGTTTTAAAATCTTGTTCTAAATAATCTGGAATAAGCGCTGCATCAACTAAACGATCCTCGACCTGCACAGGTACATCATTTTCATAATGCACAATAATCGAATGAAATAATCTTTGCCCTTCGCGAGTCTGCATTAATACGCTTTGCTCTGCATTTGCATAAATTTGTTCTAAGACTAAAACTTCAGCATGGTGCTTATGGTTTCGTGCAATAATCTCATCGGCAATATTATTAATTTGAAAAAGTGCAGTTCGGCCTTGCCCTTCAGCAACGAAAGAACCAACGCCTTGAATTCGAACAAGTAAGCCTTCTGTTGTTAACTCACGTAGCGCACGGTTTACCGTCATACGGCTACAGCCGAGTTGATTAACCAGTTCACTTTCCGAAGGAATTTTTTTATTTACAGCCCACGAGCCTTCATAAATCTTTTTTGAAATCAGCTGTTTGACGCGTTGGTATAGAGGAACTGGACTATCAGCTTCAATCGAAAGCTCAGTATGTTCTTGTTTTGATGTTCTGGGCATAACTAATTACTCAAAAAGGCAGCAGGCAAAAAGGTATTTTAGTTGACATGCTATGTATATACAACTACATACAACATGTTAATTTATGAATTAAATAGATTTCAAAAAGTTTAAAAAATAAACATATCTCAATAAGAGCTAATTTAAAGTTTTATGTAGAGAAATTCAAATATATTAGGATTTTATCAATATTTATTTAATAGTTATTTCTGCTAAGTCTATGCTCAATTCAAGGATGTAAAAAGTATCGTCTTTTCTAATTTACGAAATGATGCTTAAAACTTTTATTTAAAATAACTGATCGATAGTATTCTTCTGCCACACAGTATATTAATAAAACTGGAAGCACATCGAATGCGTAATTATAAAATAGATATTCTTCGAGGAATCTCTATCCTTTTGGTTCTTTTACATCATTTTAATATTCCCTATAAACTCAAAGATACATGGTTAGGTTTTGATTTCTTAGGTGAAGCATTTAGCACAGTCATCGCAAGAAATGGAAATTATGGCGTCACCATGTTTTTTGTGATTTCGGGTTTTTTAATTACCCATCACACTTTAAAAAGAGATAAACAATTTTCCGCAATTAACCTCAAGCATTTTTATATCCGACGGGCAGCGCGTATTTTACCGTGTCTGATATTACTCATTTTAGGTGTAAGCATACTTGGTTCATTTGACTTAAAACCCTTTATGAACCAAGCACCGAATGGCATTGAGGTTTCCTATCCACTAACAATTTTTGCGGCTTTAACCTTCTGGATGAATATCCTGATTATTAAATTTGGTTGGGTAAACTACGCTTTGGGAGTGTTGTGGTCACTCTCTGTAGAAGAAGTTTTTTACTTTGTTTTCCCATTATTGTGCCTACTCACACGTAGTAATAAGGTCTTTATTGCTTTACTTGTTGGCGTAATTTTATATGGCCCTTATTTTAGATCTCTGCATTTTGGAGAAGAAAGCGGCGCTTATTTATATCATTATTTTTCAAGTTTTGACGGCATAGCAATTGGCTGTTTAACGGCGATTTTTTCTCATAAATACCAGCCAAATTGGCACTATAAAAAACCTTTTTCTTGGTTGCTTATTTTGGGTATGGCCGCTCTATATTTATATGCACCAATTAAAGAAGTGAGTACATGGGGTATTAGCTTATTTGCTCTTGCCACAGGCTTACTGATTTTGTGTTTTCAACATCCTGCTGGAACGCAAGCGCATAGCCTATTTACCAAAGTGATGGTCTGGTTGGGGCAAAGAAGTTATGAAACTTATTTGTTTCATCTGGTTGTGCTGGGCCTTATGAAAGTTGCTTTTATTCCGGCCCAAACCGACTCTAGCATCAAAATTATGCTTTTAATTAGCTATCTGGTTTTGACTTTTATCATCAGCGCAGCGATTGAAAAATACTATTCAACTCCGCTCAACAACTATATTCGAAAGATTTTCATTAAAGATAAATCATAAAAATAAGCCCCTTTAAAATAGGGGCTTATTTAATTAAGCAATCAACATAGTTTCATCATCTTGCTTAAAAGGGTTAGACCAGCTCTGCCAAACTTGTGGCCCTAAAGCCATTTCTTCATCGCTTAACAAGCAACGATCTAAGCGTTGTATTAAAGCCTGCTCATCCATTTGCATACCAATTAAAACCAGCTCCTGACGCGCATCACCTGTGCGGGCATCCCAATTTTTCTTAATTTGTTCAATACTGGCTAGGTCACTCGGCCAGTCTTCTTCTGCAACGGCCGCCCACCAATAACCAGCTAAGCCATGTCGAGCCATTGCACCCGCTTGTGACCATGAATAAGCCAATGTCGGTTCGGCAGCCAACCAGAAAAAGCCTTTGGAACGCACGACTCCCGGCCATTCAGCCTGTACCAAATCATAAAAACGCTCTGGATAAAAAGGTCGACGCGCGCGGTAAACAAAGCTACTAATGCCATACTCTTCAGTCTCTGGCGTATGCTCACCACGTAACTCTTTTAACCAGCCTGGTGCTTGTGCGGCTTCATCAAAATCAAATAGCTGTGTATTTAAGATTTTATCTAAAGCGATGTTTCCAAATTGTGCAATTTCAATTCGGGCACGCGGGTTTAATGTTTTTAAAATGGCGATAAGCTGGTCTTGCTGAGCTTGGTCAATCAAATCAATTTTATTCAGCACAATCACATCACAAAACTCAATCTGATCGATAAGAAGGTCAACCACAGTTCTCTCATCTTGTTCGCCTAATGACTCGCCGCGTTGTTGCAGGGAGTCAACTGAACTGTAATCTTTAAGAAAGTTAAAAGCATCGACTACCGTGACCATGGTGTCGAGTCGAGCGAACTCATTGAGTGAGTTTCCATCTTCATCTTCAAAGGTAAAGGTTTCTGCCACAGGTAAAGGTTCTGAAATGCCAGTTGACTCAATGACTAACTGGTCAAAGCGTCCTTCATCAGCTAAACGTCTTACCTCAACCAATAAATCTTCTCGTAGCGTACAACAGATACAGCCATTACTCATTTCAACCAGCTTTTCATCTGTTCTTGAAAGCTCTGCCCCACCTTCACGTACTAATGCCGCATCAATATTCACCTCAGACATATCATTGACAATTACGGCAATACGGCGGCCTTCACGATTATTTAAAATATGGTTGAGTAATGTGGTCTTTCCTGCACCTAAAAAGCCCGATAGAACAGTGACAGGAAGCTTGGCAAATGAGTTGGCGATTGCAGTGCGCATGGCTTGATCTCTTTGAATAATATTTAAACTGATCATGGCTGGCCATTTAATATGACCAGATCACAGGCGTAATCTATTTCTAAACCACAATAATGTTATGTTATAACATAACTATTGATCAAGTTTTTATTCCGCTTTTATTCAAAACAACTCAGTTAGTCTTTGAAAAAATTGCTTTTATAGTCCCTGACAAATTGAGGTTTTGTAGTGATGGTCAGGCCCCCATGCACGGAATCCTTGGCTATCAATATGAATTTGTCCCGAAGCATAAACACCTAGTCCCATATTAAGCGCTTGACCTTTTGTGGCCCAAAACTGACAAAGTTTGGTTTTGGTTTGTTGAATATTAAACTGGTCTAAATCACTCGGCTGTTCTGGGCCAATTCGAAAATCAAGCGCTGCATTAAAGACATGTCGAGAAGCATCAGCACCACCCGCACAGCGGTTTAGATATAACGCTCGGTAGACCGAAGTCACTTCAAAATCATTAATTACACCATCCTCAACTAACGCTTTTAAAATACTAAGTGTCGGAACGATATTGGACCAAATCTCGCGTGGTGGCACTGCGTAAGGCTCAACTCCACATTTTTGCCAATCTCGAGCTGAGCGTAATAACTCATGGTCTGGCACTAAATCGGCAAGTCCCTTTTGCTTAAGAAATTGCTTGTAAGCTTGCACAGACTGTCGATGGTCTGCTGTTGCTAACCACGCAACATACGCCTCGGGTTGAGGCTTTATTCTGACCACTGTTTTTGTAGGTTGAGGTAAAGTTGTTTGGGTGTGTTGAGGAATTGTTGGCTTGGGAGTTTGAGTGCTACATGCTGTGAGAGATAATAAAATTAAACCTAAATAACGCTTCATAAATATGCTCTATCTTCACCAAAAATGGGAAAATTGCTCATCATTAAATTAATGAAATGTTATATTATAACAATAATAAAATCCTTTAATTTCTGTTGCTAAATTTTAAAAATAAAAAAGGACGCCTGTCAGACGTCCTTTTTAGATACAACTCAATAAATTATTAAATATCTGCTTCTAAGGCAGGTACAGACTGCTCAGCTTTTAATTTTCGGCGTTTAAATTGGTACGCCACCATTAAACATAAGATCCAACCAGGAATCATCATGACTGCAACACGCATATCTGGTGTTAAAGACATCACGATCAAAATGCCAAGCATAAATAATATGCATAAATAGTTGCTAAACGGATACATAAAGCTTGGGAACTTCGTTGTTTGCCCTTGGTGCTGCATATATTTGCGGAATTTTAAATGCGTCCATGAAATTACTACCCAGTTAATTACAATCGCTGCAACTACCAGCATCATGAGCAAACCAAATGCTTTTTCAGGGAAAATATAGTTTAACAGTACACATAAAATAGTGACTGCCGCAGAAAGGATTACTGCATTGGTTGGAATACCACGTTTATTAATACGTGCAAATACTTTTGGTGCATTTCCTTGTTGCGCAAGGCCCAATAGCATACGGCTACTGCAATAACTTGTGCCGTTATAAACTGAAACCGCTGCTGTCAAAATAACAAAGTTCAATAACGTTGCAATGCCTTGGCTATCTAAAGAAGCAAAGACCATCACAAAAGGGCTTCCGCCTTGTGCCATTTGATTCCATGGGAATAGCGAGAATAAAACAAAAAGCGTCGCAATATAGAAAATCAAAATACGGTAAATAATTTGATTCACAGCTTTAGGTAAAGTTTTATCAGGGTCACGCGCTTCAGCCGCAGTAATACCGAAAAGCTCAATACCACCAAAAGCAAAAATAATGACTGCCATCGCCATCACTAAGCCTTCAACGCCAAACGGGAAGAAACCACCAAGTGCCCAAAGGTTCGAAATGCTTGCCTGTGGACCTGCTGTGCCTGTTGCAAGTAAATATGAACCAAAGCCAATCATTGCAAGAATTGCTAAAATTTTGACAATAGAAAACCAAAATTCCATTTCGCCAAAAAACTTAACGTGTAGCAAATTAATGCCATTAATTAAGACAAAGAAGGCTAAAGCAGATGCCCACGTCGGAATTTGCGGCCACCAATATTGAATATAAAGACCAATTGCGCTTAGTTCTGCCATACAGACGAGAACATTGAGTACCCAATAGTTCCATCCTGACATGAACCCTGCAAATGGTCCCCAATATTTGTAGGCAAAATGACTAAAAGATCCACTGACTGGCTCTTCAACCACCATTTCGCCAAGCTGACGCATCATTAAAAAAGCAATAAATCCTGCAATGGCATAACCGAGGATGACCGATGGACCTGCTAATTTAATCGATTGTGATATACCAAGAAAAAGCCCTGTGCCAATCGCCCCACCCAATGCAATAAGCTGGATGTGCCGATTACTCAAACCATGTTTCAGGTTTCCTTGCTCTTGTGCTGACATATGATTATTCTCATCCGTGTCACGTAATTTTTTTCCAATAAATTACGTATATCATAAATTGATCAGATTTTCATAGAGATTCATGAAAAAAATAATTGCGTGACTTTTCTCATAAGCGCGAATGAAAACAGAAAATACAAGAAATGACAATTATTATGAAATATGTAATTAAATTATGTATTGCGTAATTTGATGAATTCAGTATTATAGAGACATGAAGCAATTGGTTGTGCTCGGTCTATATCAAACTCATAAGACAAAAGATGATCTAAGCAAAGGTTAAAACTTATTGAGTAGCTCAGTCCTAGACCGAACTTTTATTTGTATAAGACCCGAGATAAAGACAAGGAAGCGAAAATGGAACAAAAACTAAACTCTTTTATTGAAGTTTCACCTCAATCAGATTTCACTATTCATAATTTGCCTTACGGTGTTTTTAGCAGAGCTAACGAAAGTGAGCGTCAAGTTGGTGTAGCTATTGGTGATTGGGTGATTGATCTCGCTGCTCTTGAAAAGCACGGTCTTTTAAAACTTTCAGAACAAGACACATATTTTAACCAGCCAACACTCAATAAATTTATCGAGTCTGGCAAAGCCAACTGGTCAAAAGTTCGTAAGACACTACAGTCTCTTCTCTCGGTTGAAAATTTAACGCTTCAAGAAAATGAAGCATTGCGTCAGGAAGTTTTGGTTAAGCAAGACAGCGTTACGTTGCATTTACCACTTCAAGTACCTGGTTATACCGATTTCTATTCTTCTAAAGAACATGCCACCAATGTAGGCTGTATGTTCCGCGATCCTAAAAATGCCTTACTTCCAAACTGGACTGAATTGCCTGTTGGTTACAATGGCCGTGCTAGCTCTGTGGTAGTCAGTGGCACTCAAGTCGTGCGTCCATCTGGACAAATTAAACTTCCAAATGAAGAGCGTCCAGTTTTCTCAGCTACGCGTAAACTCGACTTTGAACTTGAAACAGCATTTGTTATTGGTAAACCAACCGAGCTTGGTCAGCCAATCTCAATTGAAAATGCGTGGGACCATATTTTTGGAATGGTATTACTCAATGACTGGTCAGCACGCGATATCCAGCAATGGGAATATGTGCCTCTAGGTCCTTTCAATTCAAAATCATTTGCTAGTGCCATCTCACCTTGGGTAGTCACACTTGAAGCACTTGAGCCATTTAAAGTGGAAGGCCCAAAACAAGAGCCTAAACCTTTAGCGTATTTACAAGAAAATATCGCGAATAGTTACGACATTAATTTGAGTGTTGAAATTCAAAGCCCGAAATCGGCACAAGCTGACGTGATCTGCAAAACCAATTTTAAATATATGTATTGGTCTATGGCTCAACAGCTTACTCACCACACCATTGGCGGCTGTAATGTTCAGGTTGGCGATTTAATGGGTTCAGGTACCATTTCAGGGTCTACACCAGATTCGTATGGTAGCTTGCTTGAGCTTACATGGAACACCACCAAGCCTTTAACACTTGCCAATGGCGAAACTCGTGGTTTCTTGCAAGACGGCGATACCCTGATCATGAAAGGTCACTGTGAGAAAAATGGTATTCGCATTGGCTTCGGTGAAGTTCGAAATACAGTCCTTCCTGCATTAAATTTCGATTTTGCAGAAACTTCGGAGCCTGACTATGAAGCTGTATAGTTACTTTCGTAGCTCTGCAGCCTACAGAGTACGGATTGGTCTAAACATTAAAGGTTTAGCTTATGAGACTGTTCCAGTTCATCTGGTAAAAAACGAACAGCAAAGCGAAGACTATTTAAAGTTAAACCGTAGTGCTCTAGTTCCGACTTTAATTGACGGCGATTTAACCTTGTCTCAATCGTTAAGTATTTTGGAATATCTGGATGAACAATACTCAGAAAACAAACTACTTCCAAGTGATGTGCAAGAGAGAGCAAAAGTTCGCGCTTTTGCTCAAGCAATCGCCTGTGATATTCACCCATTAAACAACTTACGCGTACTGAAATACTTAAAAAATGACTTAAATGTTTCAGATGAGCAGAAAAATTATTGGTATCAGCACTGGATTATTGAAGGCTTTCAAAATCTCGAACAGCAACTTCAAGATTCAAATGGACAATTTTGCTTTGGAGAACAAGCAACCATTGCCGATTGCTGTCTGATTCCACAGGTCTACAACGCGAAACGCTTCAAGATTGATTTATCTGCGTTTCCAAAAATTGAATCGATTTATCACCATTGTTTGTCTATCCCAGCCTTCTATAACGCGGCGCCAGAACAACAACCAGATTGGGAATAGTAAAAAGGAGTTTTAATATGACATTTGCCATTAAAAAAATACATCACGTTGCATATCGTTGTAAGGATGCGAAAGAAACTGTTGAGTGGTATAAAAAAATGCTCAATATGGATTTCATTTTAGCTTTTGCTGAAGACCACGTGCCATCAACTAAAGCCTTTGACCCATATATGCATTTATTCTTAGATGCAGGACAAGGCAACGTTTTGGCATTTTTTGAATTGCCAACTCAACCAGAAATGGGCCGAGACGAAAATACGCCTCAATGGGTACAACATATTGCTTTTGAAGTTGAAGACTTAAATGCGTTGATGGCTGCCAAGCAACATTTAGAAGAAAATGGTGTGAAAGTCTTAGGTGTAACTAACCATGGCATTTTCCACTCAATTTACTTCTTTGACCCAAATGGCCATCGTTTAGAACTGACTTATAACGATGCGCATGCTGAAGAAAAAATTGCAAAAATTACTGAAGAAATGAAAGCTGAAATGCTAGAGGAATGGAGCAAAACTAAACGCGCTCCACACCACACTCATTTCTTGCATGAAGAAGAGTTAGGAACCTAATTTTTAAAGAGCGCACTAAAAAATCGGCATTGATTAGAATTGTTTTAAGAGCAGTTCTATATCAATGCCGATTTATATTATTTAAAACTGCTAAATTTCTAGAAAATTGCGCTATAAATAAGAGCATAGTGATTTTAGAAAGTTGTTGGTTATTAAACATGTCAATTTCGCTAATAGAAAAAGGTGATTTCTATTTTTCACTAGGCTCAGGCATGATGTAAAACGCGCCAATTTCAATTTATGTTTTGATCGTCACTGTTTAACAGCTGAAGTAAATTTATTAAGGGTATTTAAATGATTGAAGAAAAAGTATCTGGGGGGGTTCAATCACTTGAAGTCGGTTTATCTGTACTAAACGCCCTTTTAGAGCACAATCAACCTATTATTCTCAAAGATCTGTCTAGCAAGCTAGAAATGCATCCGGCCAAGGTTCACCGCTATCTGGTTAGCCTTATTCGAATGGAATATGCAAAACAGCTTGATGACGGACAATATGCTTTAGGTGATCAGGCATGGCGCTTAGGTCTCAACTGTGTCCAGCATAGCGACACACTACAGCTGGTACAGCATTTAATTTACGACCTACAAAACAAAATTGGTTGCGGTATACAAATTAGTAAATGGTCACCAAAAGGCCCTGTCGTGGTTCAGTCGATTGAATCAAACCACCCTATTTCGATTGTTACTAAAGTCGGCTCGATTATGCCTTTAGTTAATTCTGCTGCGGGACGACTATTTGCTTCTTATCTTCCAGAACATTTTGTTCGTCCATTAATGGAAGCAGAATGGCAAAAGCATCAAGAGCTTGGTCTAAACATCGCACCACAAAACTGGCAAGCATTTACAGAGCTTAAAGACACCATTCGCCAGCAACAAATGTCGGCAGCGAAAGGTGATTTACTGACGGGAATTAATGCGGTGGGTTTACCTGTATTTAATTCAAACCAGAGCATTGAGTTTTGTATTGTCGCACTGGATAGCGAAATGTTTTTACCAGTCGACCCTCATAGTAAAACGATTGAAATCTTAAAAAATGAAGTGAACCTCATCAATCAATATATTAAAAGCCGCTAATGAATAGCCATAAAAAACCAAGAGATCAAACTCTTGGTTTTTTTAGATTAGAGATAAGGCTCAGCTTATTTAGCTTCTAAAACGCCGCGACGAATCTGGTCACGTTCAATCGACTCAAATAACGCTTTGAAGTTACCTTCACCAAAGCCATCATCATCTTTACGTTGAATAAATTCAAAGAAAACTGGACCAATCATGTTTTCAGAGAAAATTTGCAATAAAAGCTTTTTCTGACCGTCTTTAGTATTACCATCAAGCAAAATACCGCGCTGTTTTAATTCATCAGTCGGTTCACCATGCTCAGGTAAACGATCTTCTAGCATTTCATAATACGTATTTGGCGGCGGTGTCATGAATTTCAGACCAAGGCCTTTTAACTTATCCCAAGTCGAGATTAAGTCATCACAAATAAACGCGATATGCTGAATACCTTCGCCATTAAAATCAGATAGGAACTCTGCAATTTGGCCGTTTCCTTTGTCAGAGTCTTCGTTTAACGGAATACGGATCTTGCCGTCTGGTGCAGTTAATGCTTTAGACGTTAAACCTGTATATTCACCTTTAATATCAAAGTAGCGAATTTCTTGGAAGTTAAAGATTTTTTCATAGAAGTTTGCCCAATACTCCATACGGCCTTTGTAGACGTTATGAGTTAAGTGGTCAATCTCGTTTAAGCCTGCCCCTACTGGACGTTTCTCGGCATCATCAAAGAAAACAAAGTCATTTTCATAAATATCACGGTCAACTAAAAAGATTGGCATACCACCAATACCTTTAATTGCCGGAATGTTGAGCTCCATTGGCCCAACTTTTGAATACATTGGTTCAGCACCAAGCTCTACTGCTTTTTGGAAAGCTTTTGCTGCATCACGTGTTTTAAAACCCATCGCACAAGCAGATGGACCATGTTCATTAAAGAAGAATGAAGCATAAGATTCTGGCTGATAATTCAGGATAATATTGATATTTCCTTGACGCCATAAGTACGCTTCTTTCGATTTATGCTTGGCTACTTTTGAAAAGCCGATTGTTTCAAAAACTGGATCTAATTCATTTTCTTTTGAAACAAACTCAATAAATGCAAAACCGCATAATTCTAATGGGTTCTCTAAAATATCCATCTAGTTTCCCTCTGGTGATTACCTGTTCCGTTTATCTCTATTGCTGATGAACTCAGCTCCTTTCTCTATAGAATACGTCATCATTAGGTGAAGACCTGAACCGTCAAATTGGCTTAACCCAACGCATCCTATGAGAAAAAAACGAGTCATTAAAACGAAGATATGATGAGCGTAGAGCCTTTGATGATTAATTTCCGTTCCATATAGTGTTTGTTTTCCATACACACTGTCCTTTGTTATCTAAAAGTACGATTGAGATTTTTCAATAAACCTTTAAAAATCGTCTTTTCCTAAAAATCATTTGTAGATTTATGGAGACCAACATCCTTGTTGGACCTCCAATGGCCATTTACCTTGAATTAGATGCTACTAAAAACAATTAAATTATGCAATACATAACTTAATTATGAATTACATAATTTTAGTAATCTTTTAATTTGTCTGTTTTTAAAATCAATTGTCATATTCGATATTCTGTTTATGATCCTTTATCTTCAAAAATCTCTCTTGCTTTGAGTTTGGAAAACTATGCTTTTAGTCAGCGCATGTTTAATTGGTGAACCTGTTCGATATGATGGTAAATCCTGTCCAAATACGTTACTTAAGCAACTATTAATCAATAAAAAAGCCCAAGCATTATGCCCAGAGCTATTAGGTGGTTTTACCACTCCCCGTTTACCCGCAGAAATTGTGGGAGGAACAGGTCAAGATGTGCTAGATGGCAAAGCAAAAATTACCGATTCATCTGGTTTAGATGTGACTGAGCTATATTTGAAAGGTGCTTACCGCACTCTAGAAATTGCACAGCAAATAAAAGCAAGCTGTGTCGTCTTAAAAGAGAATAGTCCATCTTGTGGTAGTCAAAAAATTTATAACGGTACTTTTCAAGATGAAAAAATTACGGGAGTTGGAATCACCACAGCGCTTTTACAGCGCCATGGTTTTGAAGTGATTTCTGAAAATGAGATTGAAGATTGGTTAGTAGAACATCTGCTTTAAGATTGTGTTGATCTACCTAATCAAAACCCTCTTAATTGTTTTCTAAAACGGAAACACATGGCACTCAATAGACAAGCCACTAAATAACTTATGGCAGCCATCCACCAAAAACCATAAACTCCCATCGCAGAAATCGAGATATCCTGCCAATGCAGTCCTTTATAGGCCATCCACCAACCACCGCCTAATCCGAAACATAACACCACGACCAAGAAAATTAGCATCGGTAAAATCGACACATCCCAACAGCGTAACAAAGAGGTCAATAACGCCATTAAGCCATCTAGAAAATGAAACATACAGACAATCAACAACAAGGATGCAGCCAAAATCTGCACGGCCAAATCATCCGAATAGAACGTAACAATTAAGTCCCGCTCCAACCATAAACACAGAGACAGACAGCCACTCACTGCCATAATTACCCATATACTTTGCCTGGCAATTTTATCGGCTTCTTCCATGTTCCCGCTGCCCATAGATCGCGATACCAAAATGCTATAAGCCGATACAATCGATGAAGGGATAATAAACATGAACCCGCCAGTGCTCACGACAATTTGATGTGCTGCTGACACCACACTCCCAAAAGGCAGAATCAGAATAGCAACCGAACAAAATGCAATAACGTCCATCAACGCCATAATTGCTGTCGGGATACCTATTTTTAAAATCATCCGCAGACTTTCTCGGCTATCTTCAATCGACTGTTCGGGATGCTCAATAAAGAGGTATCCTTTTTCCAAGAAAAATACGTAATAAACAGCCAACATAAACCACCGTACAATGAGAGTGGCTAACAAAGCCCCTATTGCACCAAGTGGCGGAATTGAAAATGAAGCGACACCATAAATCAAAAGATAGGACAAAATAATTTTAAGAATGAAGAAAACACTATCTGATAATAAAACCTTATGCGCATTTTCAGTGACCTGAGACAAAGCTGTAAATAAGCGCATTAATAAATGCGCGGGTAAAATAAATACCAAAAGCCAAATACAGTTTTTAGTAATTGAAACAACATGTTCAGATGCACCAAACAATTTGGGCAAATCACGGAACAAGTAAAGCAAGCCAATACTCAGCAATGCCGAACATAACATCAGCCAAATGCCTTGAATAAAAATTTGACGAATACGTGGTATGTCATGGCAACCATAAGCTTCTGAAAGCTTAAGTATCACACCTTGTAGAATCCCCATACCAATGACATAGATCACTGTATATAGAGATAAGGTCACCGATAATGCTGCTACATGATCGTTACTAAAATGCCCTACATAAGCAATATCAACCAATCCACTTAAAACTAGAATTAAATTGCTTGAGAGCATGGGAATAAATAATTTAAAAATCTGGTTCATCAAGGAAATGCCTTATTTTTCTTTACGATTTATACTCATATTCACGTTATTTTTAGTGCATCAATTCAAAGCAAAAGACATACCAGTTCTAAATTAGGCTCCCATAAAATGTGCTTTAAAGGAAAAGGCCAAACTATTCGTTTGGCCTTCTTTTGTCATGTATGTTGTTTATACAGTTATTCTTGTTTGTGTTTACTTGCCCAATAAGTCGCTAGTGCAGGCCCAGAAATATTATGCCAAAGACTGAAAATCGCGCTTGGTACTGCTGTAATCGGAGAAGCAGCAAAATGTACTGCTGCAAGCGCAACACCTAAGCCAGAGTTTTGCATCCCTACCTCAATAGCAATGGCCTTACTGTCCGCATAAGGTAGTTTAAAGAAACGTGCCGCGGTAAAACCTAATAAATATCCAAGCCCGTTATGTAAGATCACCACAGCTAAAATAAGCAAACCCGACTGTAAAATTGCTGCTTTGCTTCCAGCAATAATGGCTGCCACAATCGCGACAATTGCAATGACCGAAACTAAAGGCATGACTTGAATATAAGATTCGACCTGACGTTTAAGCCATGTTCTTAAAATTAGACCGACTACAATAGGCAGTAGCACTACCTGCAAAATCGAAATAAACATCGAAGCTGCGTCAATCTTTAGCCATTGACTAGCAAGCAGATAAAAAATCGCAGGCGTTAATACAGGCGCTAAAAGCGTTGATACCGATGTACAGGCTACCGATAAAGCGACATTGCCTTTGGCCATATAGGTAATCACGTTTGAAGCGGTTCCCCCTGGGCAACAGCCTACCAAGATGACTCCAACCGCAATTTCAGGCGGTAAGTTAAATAATTTACATAGAACATATGCTAAGCCAGGCATTACGACAAACTGCGCTACCACGCCAATCAATACCGCTTTAGGGCTTTGTAATACACCTTTAAAGTCGTCTACAGTCATGGTCATTCCCATGCCAAGCATAATAATGCCCAAAATCCATGGAATGTACGCTTTGAGCCAGACAAAAAGTTCAGGCTGCCATAGCGCCAATGCTGCAAAAATAATCACCCATAGGGCAAAAGTTTTTTGAATAAATTGGGTAAAGCGCAGGAATGCATCCATACTTTCTATCCCTAAAAATTAAAATATGAAAGTTAAAAACTAGAGCAATATACTTAAAACTCGCTCAACAGATCATTCGATTGGATACGGATAACGCCTTGTTGCTGCATGGTTTGCCAAGCTTGTTCTAAAGAACCATTCAGATCAATCCCTTTACAAGCATCTTCAACCACTAAAGTTTTAAAACCTTGCTTAACTGCATCTAAAGCAGTCCATGCTACACAAAAGTCCGTAGCAATTCCGACCACATAAACCGTATCAATACCGCGCTCTTTTAGATAACCTGTTAAACCCGTCGTTGTAGAGTGATCAGCTTCTATAAAAGCCGAGTAGCTATCAATATGAGCATGAAAGCCTTTTCGGATAATCAGTTGAGCTGTCGGAATATTTAAATCAGGATGAAACTCGGCATCTTGAGTACCTTGTACACAATGCTTAGGCCAAAGCACCTGCTGTCCATAGTCGAGTTCAATGGTTTCAAATGGTTGCTTGCCAAAATGATTGGCTGCAAAAGAGATATGATTATCCGGGTGCCAGTCCTGAGTCAGGACGACATTTTCAAAACAACCAGCAAGTTGGTTAATAGTTGGAATAATTCTATCGGCATCAGCAACTGCTAAATTTCCACTCGGTGTAAAACCATTTTGTACATCAACTACGATTAAAACCGCATTTTGTGGTTGTTTATTCATTTTCATGTCATCTTCAATCCCAACTGGGAAATTGCATTCTATCTTGCCACAAAAATAGCCGATATTAAGTAAGGCTCAGCTGAATCCGAGTGTATTGTTGTGTTTAGTGAGGGTTCTTAATGCGCAATAACGAAAACATCCTATCTTTTCCTCAAGTTTACATCGCGATTATCCGTTAGGCGTATTGTTCTTATGCGTCTGATCAGTCATAATTTGCATAATTGTCATTCAACAATCTGTTATTGTTAGAACTGGACAATCAAAATACTGCAACCATCCCACATTTTGTTTTTCTTACCTTAGATTCGGATGGATAAATAGGATATTTTTAAAAATGACTCAGCAAGCACAGACCATTCAAGGCTCAATCGTCGCAATCGTCACACCAATGTTGAAAGACGGCGGTGTAGATTGGAAGGGTCTTGAGAAGCTGGTTGAGTGGCACATAGAACAAGGTACAAACAGTATTGTAGCCGTCGGTACAACCGGCGAAGCCTCAACATTGAGCATGGAAGAGCACACACAGGTTATTAAAGAAATTATTCGTGTAGCCAATAAACGTATTCCAATTATTGCCGGTACTGGTGCAAACTCAACCCGTGAAGCAATCGAATTAACTAAAGCTGCTAAAGAGCTTGGCGCAGATGCTGCTTTACTTGTAACACCATATTATAACAAGCCAACCCAAGAAGGCCTCTACCAACACTATAAAGCGATTGCTGAAGCTGTTGAATTACCACTTATTCTCTATAACGTACCTGGTCGTACTGGCGTAGACCTTTCAAACGACACGGCTGTACGCTTAGCAGAGATCTCGAATATTGTTGGTATTAAAGATGCAACAGGTGATGTACCTCGTGGTAAAGCTTTAATTGAGGCGTTAAATGGCAAGATGGCTGTGTACTCAGGTGATGATGAAACAGCATGGGAACTAATGCTTCTTGGCGCTGATGGTAATATCTCGGTTACTGCAAATATTGCACCTAAAGCAATGAGTGAAGTATGTGCTGTTGCGATTGCCAAAGATGAACAACAAGCGAAGACGCTTAACAATAAGATTGCAAATTTACACAATATTCTATTTTGCGAATCAAACCCAATTCCTGTGAAATGGGCACTACATGAGATGGGACTGATTGATACTGGTATTCGCTTACCACTCACTCCTCTCGCTGAGCAATATCGCGAACCTCTCCGCAATGCCCTAAAAGATGCGGGAATTATTTAATAAGAGCAATTTATGATGCAATTACGTCTTGGTTTAGTCCTTGCAGTTTCAGCCTTAAGTTTAGCTGGTTGTGGTCGCTTCGCAATTAATAATCACTCTTTAGATTATAAAAATGCCAAGCAACTTGCCCCGCTTGAGTATCCTGCCGATGCAACTGTACGACCAGCGACACCTTTGTATCCTGCACCAACTGTAGAACAGCGCGCTATCGATAACGCACCGAAGTTTGAAAACAAGCGTGGCAACCGTTATGCCTTGCCTCGCCCTGAACAAACGCAAGGTAATGCGACACTAGATGCCTCTACTGAAACGGCGACTGCGCTTGGACGTCCTCAACTTGTGACTGACGGTAATAAAAATCCGTTGTTAAAAGTTGATGGAAATACAGCCGAGATCTGGCAATACACCAAAGCAACTTTAAGTACTTTAAATTTCAACATCATCGCTCAAGGCAGCAATCAGGCGACGATTAAAGTAAATGACAATACTTATGTGCTTAAACTTACTGGTGTAGGTTCTAGTCATACTCTTGCTCTATTTAATGTAGATAACACTTTTGCAAGCCCAGATGTGGCTGCTGAAGTGCTAAACCAGATTTACCAAAATTGGCCAGCCTAGTCGTTTACTAGGCATTTTTTTTAAAAAGGTTCCCTCATGTTAAAACAAACCTTGCTCTATACTGGTAAAGCAAAATCTGTATATGAAACAGACAATGCCGACCATCTGATTTTAGTCTTTCGTGATGATGCCTCTGCGTTCAACGGCGAAAAAATCGAACAACTAGATCGTAAAGGCAAGGTGAACAACCGTTTTAACGCCTTCATCATGGAAAAACTTGCTGCTGCGGGTATTGAAACGCATTTTGAAAAATTGCTTTCCCCAACTGAAGTGCTTGTTAAAAAACTTCAAATGATTCCAGTTGAATGTGTAATTCGTAACTACGCAGCTGGTTCTCTATGCCGTCGCTTAGGTGTAGAAGAAGGTAAAGAGTTAACTCCTCCTACATTTGAATTGTTCTATAAAGATGACGGTCTAGGCGACCCAATGGTTAACGAATCTCAAGCGATTGCTTTAGGTTGGGCGACTGCTGAACAGTTAGAACAGATGAAAGTTTTAACTTATAAAGTAAACGATGTATTAAAAGCATTATTTGCTGAAGGCAACATGATTTTGGTGGACTTCAAGCTTGAATTCGGTGTGTTCCATGACCGTATCGTGCTTGGTGATGAGTTCTCTCCAGACGGCTGCCGTTTATGGGATAAAGACTCTAAGAAGAAACTCGACAAAGACCGTTTCCGTCAAGGGTTAGGCGGTGTTGTTGAAGCTTATGAAGAAGTTGCTGCTCGTTTAGGCGTAGATTTATCTGACATCTAATCAGTAAAACTTCAAAAAAAACCGGGCCAAAGCCCGGTTTTTTTATGTTCAGTACTATACAAGTCCAATAATGTAGACAGATTTGTCTATTTCAATAAATTAACACTTGCATAAGCTTAATTTAAAACACTAAAATCTAGAAAAACACAAAGTACTTCACAATAATTAAATTTAAAAACTAGGGTGAACCTATGGAATTATCTAAGCTTGAAAAGAGAGTAACGGATCATCCAATCCATTTTGGTGAAAATCCTCTGGTCCTATTAAACAACTTTAGCACTACTGCCTTAAAACAAGGCTGCAGTCAGGCAGAGGTTGAATCTGTTATTTCTAAAGCCTCTCAAGGCGACTATATGGCGCTCATCCGTACTTTAAGAGCTTATACTTTTCTTTAATCTTGTTGTTGATGATCCAGCCATTGTGCATTCAATTTATAAAAAGACACATAAAGCTGTTATGAATAGACTAGATTTATCCTGAACACTGCCTTAACAATAAATAAAACAATAAATATAAGATATTTATTCAGTGAGGAGTAAATCTAATGGACCATGAAATAGAGGAAAAGAAAGTCGAGAAAACCTTAAACTGGCGTGAAAAAATGGCAGTTGAAGAACATGAGAAACTGTCTCCCCGTCTAGTTTATGAAATTATCCGCCGTGATGGTGCCGAAGAGCTTGATCGTCCAACAACTGCACTGATCTTTTCAGGGATTGCCGCAGGTTTAGTCATCAGTTTTTCATTTGTATTTAAAGCGATTATTGCTGCTTATCTCCCAGCTGATGCAGTCTGGACCGATTTAATCACTAATGTGGGTTATACCATTGGGTTCTTGATCGCTATTTTGAGTCACATGCAACTCTTTACTGAGAATACGATCACCACAGTTGTGCCTTTATTTAATCCCTTTACTTTCGACAAATTACGAGCAGTGGGACGCTTATGGGGCATTGTGATTCTATGCAACATTATTGGAACAGCTTTGGCGAGTTTATTTTTCCTAACTACTCACCTGTTTACTCCAGATATTGACAAAGCATTGGATGAACTCGCACATCATGTGGGCTCCTTTTCTGCAACCCAGAATCTGCTTAAAGGCATTATGTCAGGGCTATTAATTGCAGCATTGGTCTGGATGTTGCCCTCGGTCAGTAATAAATTCCTGCTCATCTTTTTTATGACGTATTTGATAGGACTGGGTGACTTTACTCATGTAGTGGTTGGTTCTACAGAAATGTCCTACCTGGTCTGGCAAGGAGAAGCTTCTATTGGCAAGTATCTGTTTACTTTCCTCATCCCAACCACTATCGGCAATATTATTGGCGGTACAGGCGTGTTCACTCTACTGATTTATGGTCAGGTCACTGAAGAACTGGAATAACATAAAGCAGGAACTATTGTTCCTGCTGCCATCTGCGTTGCTGTAAGCGCTCACCTTCAACCTCACGCTTATTTCTTGCAGACTCATAGAGTTTGGTTCCCTTCAACTCAGGCGGCAAATAGTCTTGCAGCACAAAGTGTTCTGGGTAGTCATGAGGATAGAGATAATTAATTCCATAGCCTTGCTGTTTCATAAGCTTGGTCGGCGCATTTCTCAAATGCAAAGGCACAGGTAAATTTGCCGTTTTTTCAGCAAGTTCCAAAGCCTTATTAATCGCTAAATAAGTACTATTACTTTTTGCACTTGTTGCTAGGTAAACTGCTGTTTGACCTAGAATAATTCGGGCCTCAGGCATACCCACTGCTTGTACAGAGCGGAAACACTCACCCGCAAGCAATAGTGCATTGGGGTTGGAGTTCCCGATATCTTCTGAGGCTGCAATCAGCATACGTCTTGCAATAAAAACTGGATCTTCTCCGCCTTTAAGCATACGAGCCATCCAATATAGAGTTGCATCTGGATCACTACCACGAATTGATTTAATAAAGGCAGAAACAAGGTCGTAATGCTGCTCGCCAGATTTGTCATAACGCGCAATATTTTGCTGAGCGACTTTTACCACAACCGCATTAGTAATTGTGTTTTCAACTTCTGGTTCAAAAGTACTTGCAATCAAGTCCAGTAAATTAAGCGCTTTTCGAGCATCACCTGCTGCAAACTGAATCAGCGCATCATATTCTTCAATATGGATATAACGTTCTTTTAAGAATTTATCGCTTTGAAGTGCATTGTTGAGTAGTGTTTGAATTGCCTCACTGTCTAAACTATTTAAGGTATAGACCTGACAGCGTGATAAAAGTGCGCTATTCACTTCAAAAGACGGGTTTTCAGTGGTCGCGCCAATTAAAGTAATTTTGCCTTTTTCAACTGCACCCAATAAAGCATCTTGCTGCGATTTATTAAAACGATGAATTTCATCAATAAAAACCACAGGTGTCAGTAAATCACCACTTTCTGCAATCACTTCACGTAATTCTTTTACGCCCGTATTCAGCGCGGACAAGCTCACAAATGGACGGTCTATTGCCTGCGCCAAAAGTAAAGCAATTGTTGTTTTACCAACGCCTGGTGGTCCCCAAAAAATAATAGAAGGCAAATGACCCTGATCAATCATTTGACGCAATGGCGCATGTTCACCTAATAAATGATCTTGCCCAATAATTTCAGACAAGTCTCTTGGGCGCAGGCGTTCGGGAAGTGGAATATGGGTGTCTGACATCTCAAATGGCTTTATCGTCTTTTCACTATAGTCTATTGTGTCTCACAGAAATCTACAATTTGAATCTATGAGACACGTCCTTTATTTACAGGCTCTTGCTCAGCATTAAGAAGATTTCTTACTCAGCTTCAGTAAACGCGCATTTGAGCCATCTTCAATCACCCAAATCGAACCATCTTGAGCTTCATGTAACCCACGAATACGTTGCTTCATCTCTAGTCTTTGCACTTCTTTCACGGGTTTATGCTCTAAATCCACCACAATAATCGCTTCGGAAGATAACCCGCCAATTAAGGCTTTATTTTGCCATGCAGGAAATTGTTGTCCGCGATAAATGATCATACTCGATGGCGAGATTACAGGAGTCCAGTCAATTTCTGGTGCTTTAAATTCTGGGCGAGTGTGATGGTCTGGAATAGGTTGGCCCGAATAATGGTCTCCATTTGAAACAATTGGATAACCATAATTTTCACCTTTAGTAATAATATTAAGCTCATCACCACCTTTAGGCCCCATCTCAACCACCCATAACTGTCCTTGGCGGTCAAAAGCCATACCTAACGGGTTACGGTGTCCAAGTGACCATATCTCAGCAGTTACCCCGCCTTGCTTATAAAAAGGGTTACCTTCAGCCGCGGTGCCATCCTCATTTAAACGCAAGATTTTACCCAAGTTACTTTTCATGTTTTGGGCAGGATCAAACTTTTGTCGCTCACCTGAACTGACCCACAGCTTACCATCTGTACCAAAAAGCATGCGATGTCCATAATGGCCTTGTCCTGAGACTTTAGGTACTTGCTGCCAAATCTGCTTTATATCGTTAAGTTTTGGCTGATTAGGATTAGATAAATCTAATTTCGCACGTGAAATCACTGCGCCAGATCCGCCTTGCCCTTTTGTAGCATAGCTAAGATAAACCCAATGATTCTTGGCAAAGTCAGGGTGTAAAATGACATCTCCTAAACCACCTTGTCCCCCATAGTTCACGGCAGGAACATTCTGGACATCTAATATTTGTTTATTTTTAGGGTTAAAAATTTTTAATTTACCCTGCCGTTCAGTCACTAATAAACGTTGATCAGGCAGACTGGTCACAGCCCAAGGCTCATTAAAATGTGCGACTGCTTCGACCTGATAAGTTTGTTTGACAGCAACAGACTGATTTGTTTTCGCAGTCGTATTTTGTTCAGGATTTTTTGAATTGGTATTATTAGACCCACAGGCCATTAACAAAAAAAAGCTACTACATAATAAGGGGGCTGCTAATCGTCTCATCGTTTTTATCTCCTTTTGCTTTTATTGTTATATAACGGAGATGAGCAAAAAAATGACGATAAAAATGTTACTTTATTATACGCTGTAATCAAACAACGCCTTTTAAGATCTATTTAACGTACCCAACGTACTACATAATCTTCAAGATCATCTTCATGTACATCAACTTCGGAAATACAACGTCCTGCAACTGACTTTTTCGCCTTAACCACGCTTTGTCTAGAACCCGTATTTAAATAATGCCAAGAAGGTAGATTTTTACCTTCATTCAAGCGCTTATAAGCACAGCTTGAGGGCAGCCAATGAATTGTTTTTAGAGACTCTACCGTTAATTGTAAACAATCAGGTACTTGCTGCTGACGATTTGGATAGTCCGTACAACGCCCTGTACCACAATCGAGTAACTTACAAGCCACTTTGGTATAAGCCACCTCATGTGTATCTTCATCTTCTAGTTTGACCAGACAACATAAACCACACCCATCACATAAAGCTTCCCACTCAAGTTGAGTCAGTTGCTCTAATGGATAATTTTTCCAAAAGAGTGGTCGAAGTGAGGTCTCGGTAGACATAATCTTTTAACAGCTGATGAGATAAAACGATGTATTAGTATAGCATTGAAGTGGCCTGTACTAAAAAAGAAGCTGTATTTCTGGCATCACAAAATGATTGTTTAATATACATTTCAACCACATAAACGACACATTCGGGCTAAAAAACACACTATATAGTTAAATGACAATGAAAAATAAGGAGGACAGCATTATGTTCCGTTGGGCGATAATTTTTGCAGTGATTGCACTCATTGCCAGTCTATTAGGGTTTGGTGGTGTTGCAGGACTATCTAAAGACTTTGCCGTGATTTTATTAGTTGTGGCTGTAATTCTAGCTGTAATTGGGTTCATTTCCAGAGGCCGGACTTAAATTTAATCATCACCATATAAAAAGAAGGAACTGGTTTCCTTCTTTTTTATTGCGTAGAAATATCTATCTTTTTATTTTGATGTAGTTTTTTACATAGTTCTTTATTTTACTTCTTATTTTTTATGCTTTAATCAAGCGTGTTTAAACCAAGTTTAATTTCAGGATTAATGTCATGAGTACAGCAATTAAAACCCGTGAAATTCAATATACTGCACCAGATGGCAGCCATTTAATTGGTTACTTTGCGGCTCCAGAGAGTGAAGAACCGGTACCAGGTATCATTATTGGTCCTGAGTGGTGGGGTCGTAATGAATATACTGAGCAACGCGCACGTGAGCTTGCTGAACACGGGTATGCAGCTCTTGCTATTGACATGTATGGCGATAAAAAAGTCACGACAACAGCAGCTCAAGCCTATGAATGGATGATGCAGACATTTGAAGATTTAGACACGGTGACTGATCGTGCTAATGCAGCACTGCAAACCCTTGCTGCCCAACCAGAAGTAAATAACGAGAAATTGGCTGCGATTGGCTTTTGCTATGGTGGTAAAGTCGTGTTGGATCTTGCTCGCTCAGGTGCTCCACTTAAAGCAATTGTAACGTTCCATGCCACATTAGCACCGAAGGCTCCTGCTCAAAAAGGCAACATTCAGGGTGAAATTTTAGTTCTACATGGTGAACTAGACAGTATGGTCACCTTAGAAGATGTTGCTAATTTTGAAAAAGAGATGCAAGCTGCTGAGGTTAAACACGAGGTAGTGGTTTTAGAAGGTGCTAAACATGGCTTTAGTAACCCGCTTGCCGATGAAAGAGCTAAAGCGAACGGTGTGGACCTTGGCTACAATAGCGAAGCGGAAAAACAAGGCCTTGCTAAAATGTACGCTTTATTAGATCGTACTCTAAAATAAAAGAAGCAAATTTGGAGCAAATGGTTTTTTTTTGCATTTGCTCCCTTAAATGTTTATGACTTTGCAATATTTTTACTGTATTTTTTAAACCATACTTCAATAACTATACTCCCGTTGAGCTAGAGCAAAGCCTAGTCTTATTTCCCGCACTCGGGGTTTAATGGAATAACATGAGAGGATACAACAATGACTGACAAGAAATGTCCGTATTGCGAATTTGATGAATATGACATCATTGATAAGAATGAATTTGCCGTAATTTTGCCTGATTCTAATCCGTTATCTAAAGGCCATTGTGTAGTAACACCACTGCGCCATGTTAGTTCTTTTTTTGACATTACGTCTAAAGAACATCAAGGCTTGCTTACACTTCTTGAAATTGCCCGTCATGAGACACAGCTTCGTCATCAACCAGATGGCTTTCACATTGGTTTTAATGATGGTGAAGTTTTTGGAAAAACTTCAGATCATTTCCACATTCATGTCATTCCTTACTATAAAAACCAACCGTTGAAACTTGATCAACGTTGGGGTGTACAAAAGGATTAATCCTTTTATCTGATTGAAACAGAGATTACGCGCTTTGAAGTAGTCTCTGTTTTAATACACTCTTTTTGTTTGCCTGCTTTAAACAAAATTTCATCTAAATTTCAGCTATAATTTACCCCTTACTTTTCTTCTATAGCTGTTCATGCCTGAATTTTTTTTTTCTGATGCCCTCTTAAATTGGTTCGACCAACATGGTCGTCACGATTTGCCTTGGCAAGTTGCCGATGATCCGTACAAAGTTTGGGTTTCTGAAATTATGCTACAGCAAACTCAGGTGAAAACGGTCTTGCAATATTTTGATCGCTTTATGGAGCGCTTCCCGACGGTAGAAGCTTTAGGTCATGCAACTTGGGATGAAGTAGCACCTTATTGGGCAGGTCTTGGCTATTACGCTCGTGCCCGCAATTTGCATAAAGCGGCTGGTCTTGTCACTCAGCAAGGTAAATTTCCTGAAACGCTAGAAGAATGGATTGCACTACCTGGCATTGGTCGCTCTACCGCAGGCGCCCTCATGTCTTTAGGTTTACGTCAGTATGGCGTCATCATGGATGGCAACGTGAAACGCGTCTTAGCTCGTTTCTTTGCAATTGAAGATGATTTAAGCAAACCACAGCACGAGCGTGAAATATGGAAACTCGCTGAAGAGCTTTGCCCTACACATCGCAACCATGATTACACGCAAGCGATTATGGACTTGGGTGCAACCATTTGTACTCCTAAAAAACCGCTATGTTTATATTGTCCAATGCAAGCTCACTGTCAGGCTTATCAGCAAGGGTTAGAACAAGAATTACCTTTTAAAACACCGAAAAAAACACCGCCTGTTAAAACAGCAGATGTTCTTATTATTCAGTGCGAAGGTGAATGGTTCTGGCAACAACGTCAAGCTCATGGTCTATGGGGCGGTTTATTCTGTTTACCTATTTTAGAAAATGAACATGAACGACTGAGCTTAAGTCAACAATTTAAACTACAACCTCAAGCACAAACTTTTCAGATCAGTCATAGCTTCACTCATTTTACATGGTTGCTTAATGCTCATGTGTTCCACGTGGAACCTGATCAAAAAGAACATCTGGCAATTGAACTTGAAGGCCAATGGTTGAGTCCGGAACAAGCCATTGCCAAAGGTGTTCCAACCGCGATGAAAAAATTGATCTCGACAAGCCGTTCATGACATAGTGAGTAAAATAATTTTGATATGGCTGTGACAGGGAGTATTTTGTGCGACGTTTTGTTTCTCATTTCTCACTTGGTTTTCTGATTATTCTTTTGGCGGCCTGTGCCAGTGCACCTAAAAAACCTGCCCCACTTCCACTTGCTCAAGTTAATAAACTTAAAAGTATGCAGCTTCCAAATCGACTGCCTGTGCCTGTAAAAGGTATTGACCGTGATGAATTAAAAGACACATGGGGAGCTGCTCGGAGTCAGGGGCGTAGGCACGAAGGAATTGATATTTTGGCTCCACGTGGAACCAAAGTGTACAGTGCAACCGAAGGACTCGTTGCAGATCTTCGTAATAATAATCTAGGTGGCAAAGTGATCTGGATTTTAGGTCCAGCAGGAACATGGCATTATTATGCCCATCTTGATGGTCACAAACGTGGCTTAAATGTAGGCGACTATGTCAAAAAGGGCGACCTCATTGGTTATGTCGGCAATACGGGCAATGCACGTTATACTTCACCTCATCTTCATTATGGTCTTTATCTAGATGGTAAAGGTCGTGGTGCTGTTAATCCTTATTCATATTTACGCTAGGAACATTTTATGTCGGAAGCGCTGATCAATCGCTTAGTAGAGTTTGCCGAGTCTGGTAACCAGCAAAAGATCATTTTAAATGGCAATAGCTATCAAGGCTGGATCATGGAAATCAGCGATGATGCCCTACTAATCAGTACCGGTTTTTCAGACAAAGTCGGCAAAGACTTTTGGCTGAAGTTTGAAGACTTAACACAAGCAGAACTGTATTATTGGGATACTCGCCCAAATGAATGGGTCTTATTTAAACTTTAAAATTCTAAGATAAATATAAGGAGCATTATCATGAAAACTCAACGTTGCGGATGGTGTTCCGACGATCCACTCTATATTGCCTACCATGATGAGGAATGGGGTAAACCCGAACACGACGAGGCACGATTATTTGAAATGCTTTGTCTCGAAGGTCAGCAAGCCGGCCTCTCATGGATTACCGTACTAAAAAAAAGAGAAAGCTACCGTCAACACTTTTTTAATCATCCGATTGCAGACATTGCTTCATTTACAGATGATTTTCTAGAACTAAAATTATCTGATGCAGGCTTAATTCGTCACTTGGGGAAACTCAAAGCTATTCGTGATAATGCTATTGCTTGGCAAGCGCTCAAAGCACAAGTCGGTGATGTTCCTACATGGCTTTGGCAGTTTGTAGATGCAGCGCCACAAAACAATGATGTTGTAGATTATCGTAAGGCCCCTGCTCAAACCGAACTGAGCGTAAAACTTTCCAAAACTCTTAAAAAGAATGGTTTCAAATTTGTTGGCCCAACCACCTGCTATGCTTTTATGCAGGCAGTAGGCATGGTCGATGATCATGAAAACGATTGTCAATTTAAAGCTTCATAACCCACCAGAACGGTTCAAAGCCGCTTAAGGAGTTTCCGATGAGCAATAATACGATTCAAGCTTATGCTGCAATGCAGGCAGGTGAAAAACTAGTTCCCTATCAATTTGACGCAGGTGAATTACAACCGCATCAGGTTGAGGTAAAAGTTGAATATTGTGGTTTATGTCATTCTGATATTTCTGTTTTAAACAATGAATGGCGTTCAACCGTGTACCCTGTGGTTGCAGGTCATGAAATTATTGGACGAATTGTTGCTTTGGGCTCAGAAGCCAAAGGTCTACAAATTGGACAGCGTGTCGGTATTGGTTGGACAGCTGAAAGTTGCCAAGCCTGTGATGAATGTATTGGTGGTCAGCAAGTACTGTGTACAGGTGGAAATGTTGCAACAATCGTAGGACATGCGGGTGGCTTTGCCGATAAGGTTCGCGCAGGTTGGCAGTGGGCTATTCCCCTCCCTGAAGATTTAGACGCTGAAAGTGCAGGTCCTTTACTTTGTGGCGGAATTACCGTTTTTGACCCGCTACTCAAACACAAAATTCAGGCAACGCATCATGTTGGTGTAATTGGCATTGGTGGTTTAGGCCATATAGCCATTAAGCTACTTAAAGCATGGGGCTGTGAAATCACTGCTTTTAGTTCTAACCCAGATAAAACGGAAGAACTCAAAGCAATGGGAGCCGACCATGTGGTAAATAGTCGCGATACAGCGGCAGTAAAAGCTCAAAAAGGTAAATTCGATTTATTGCTGAGTACCGTGAATGTGACTCTAAATTGGTCTGCTTTTATTGCAACACTGGCACCAAACGGAACCTTACATTTCTTAGGCCTTACACTTGAGCCTGTTCCTGTTTCAGTTGGCTCTCTTATTGGTGGTGCCAAGTCAGTGACTGGTTCACCTACGGGCTCACCTGCTGCACTACGTCAGCTTTTAAAGTTTGCTGCACGCAAAAAAATTGCGCCTCAAATTGAGTTATTTCCAATGTCACAGCTCAATGAAGCAATTGAGCGTCTACACTCGGGGCAGGCACGCTACCGCATTGTGCTTAAGGCAGACTTTTCAGAATAAGACTAACTCGCTGTTTTAATCTGTTGCCGTGACCAGTCCGCTAAGTCTTTAATTGCTTGGCGGACATCTGCTGTTAGCTCATGACCTGCATTTAAACGAATAAAATGCCGATAGCGTTCATCCTCACCAAAAACATGACCGGGAACTACAGTAATTCCGTGAGATTTTGCAGTGTAATAGAGCGCCAAACTATCTACAGTTTTAGGTAACTGCATCCATAAAGCATAACCACCTTCTGGTTGACTCAGTGCAATTGGAATACCTTCAAATGCATTTAAAATACAACTACGATACTCCTCGACTTGCCGCATCAAATTCGGTCTTAACTGCTCTAAATGCTCCCTATAACCACGACTATAAATAAAATCAGCTAGACCTAATTGTAGCGGTGTATTGACCCCAATATTACTGGCTAACAGCTCAAGCCTTAAATGTTCTAACTTTGTTGTTAAACAGAACCATCCTACGCGATACGCACTCGATAACGACTTAGAAACCGATCCACACCAAATCACATAGCCTTCACGGTCCCAATAGCGTATAGGTAATGGTCGCTCACCACTGTAGCCACACTCTCCATAAATATCATCTTCGATAATAAAGCACTGATACTTTGCTGCTAATTCGGCAATCTTTTGTTTTTCTGTATTACTTAAACAGTATCCCAATGGGTTCTGATAGTTGGCTGTCATTAAGCAAACTTTAGCCAAACCTTGCTTCATAAATGATTCTAAGCGCTCAAGATCGATACCACGATGATGCGCTGGAATTTCAATAATCTGCCGTTTTAAACTTGCTATAAGCTGTAGCTGTCCATTAAAAGTAGGCGTCGGAATTAAAATACTATCGCCTACTTCTGTTAGGTGTTGAATCACCAAAGACAAAGCAGGCATGCAGCCATTGGTAATAAAAATATCTTCTGCCGCGATAAAAATCCCATCTTCACGCCAATGATCAGATAACGCTTTTCTTAATTGCTCATGCCCTTGTTTATTACAATAAAGAAAGTCTTGAGGCTGACAATTTTTTAAAGCCCGTTGAATAGAACGACGTAAACCTTCCACAGGAATAAAATGAGGCGTTAACTGAATAGAGCCTAATGGTACAAGATGGCTTTGTAAGGCAGCTTCCTGAATTTGATTATGCAATTCCAGATTTGAAACTTGTCGAGGTAAAGACAAGAAATCTGGACTTTCAGGAATGGGGCCCGATTGTGCACGGGCAACCACAAAATAACCTGACTTCGGCTTTACATAAATAAGCCCCCTCGCCTCAAGTAACTCATAACAACTTTTTGCTGTACTTAAACTAATGCTGTGCTGACGAGCAAAATCTCGTAAAGAAATAAGTTTCTGGTGAGGTTTAAGCTCATCTTGATAAATACGATGTGCTAATTGATTGGCAAGAACCTGATATTGGAAAGTCATTCTGTGCTGCTTTTTTAAAAATTTCTGTATCTGTACTGGTTTATAGAACACCTTTAGGCTATAGAAATCAACTCAGAAAGTAGCAAACTCATGAAATTAAAAGCTATATTGTTATTTACTATTGTTTTAGCTGGTTGCCAACAACAACCAAAAGATGAGCAGTACAGACATACTGTTTGCCAAAGCCTCATAGAAGGTTATTTAAAAATGACAAATCAACAAGACTATAAAATGGAGCAACGCACTGATGACGAGACCAATGCGATTTCTCATTATCAATATAAACGGAATAGCTCAAATGAAGTTGTAATGGTGAACTCAGTTTATTCGACTTTATATTTTAGCTGCCGAGAACATCAAAAAAGCTATTTTCTGTCTCAACATTCATCAGAAGGACAAACGACTCCACTTTTAGAAGTTCATTTCCCAACTGACAGTTACACTACTTTTAGAGAGCGTTTTTAAAACCGTCTTTTAACTGTTCTGCCAAAAACTCAATAAATAAACGAATTCTTTTTGGTAGATGCTCTTGTTGATAATACACAGCATGGATGCTTTGATATTGATGTTCAATTTGGTCTTCAAATAAGGCTATCAATCGCCCTTCTTCAATGTCTTTCCAAATTTCAAATTCAGATAGTCGTGCAATACCATGTCCTCTAATCGTCAGCTGACGCACCGTTTCCCCACTCGATGCTTTAATTTTTGATTGCGCAAAAAAATATTCATCACCAACTTTAATCGGCCAACTATTGATATATGTAGGTCTGGTAAAACCAATCAAATCATGTTGTTCAAGCTGTTCAGGTTGTGTCGGTGTACCCTTAATTGCTAAATACTCAGGGCTTGCAACGATAAATAAGCGACTTTTACACACCAGTTTGGCATGAAGACTTGAATCATTGAGCTCCCCAAACCGAAATGCGACATCAGTTTTATGTTGCAGCAGGTCAATCACCTGATCATTACTATTTAACTCAATTTCAATATTTGGATAGCACTCACGAAACTTATGCATTAATGGTGCAATTACGTGTAAGACAAACGGCGTTGCTGAATCAATGCGAATGAGCCCAGCAGTGCCCTGATCAGACTTTTGCAGTTCTTCTTCGGCAGCGTTCAGCTCATTTAAGATTTTACGGGCCTTTACAAGAAACTGCTGCCCTTCTTGTGTGAGTTTTAATTTACGTGTGGTGCGCTCCAATAAGGTCACATCTAACTTCGCTTCCAAGCGTGTTAACGATCGACTGACCCCTGAAGGCGTTTGTTTTAAATGTTCTGCCGCTGCAACAAAAGAACCCGTATCAACGATTGCAATAAAGGCAACTAGCTCTTCAATTGTTGATTTCATGTCTTATTCCATTGTTGACTAATGATCAAAGATATTTTGCTTATTCATCTATTTTTTCGCAACAATAAAAACAGCAAAATGCACATCAAGTTAAATGATTATTCAAATTTAGGTAAACACATGAATATTCCACGTTTTGGTCTAGGAACTTTCCGTCTTAAAGAACAAGCAGTTATTGATTCTGTTAAAACTGCTTTAGACGTAGGTTACCGTGTCATTGATACTGCTCAAATTTATGATAATGAAGCTGCGATTGGTCAAGCAATTGCCGAAAGCGGTGTATCACGTCAGGACTTATTTTTAACCACAAAAATTTGGGTAGATAATTTTGCTCAAGATAAGTTTATTCCGAGCTTAAAAGAGAGCTTACAAAAGCTTCGTACTGACCATGTTGACCTCACTTTAATTCATTGGCCAGCACCGGACTTAGGCGTTTCTATTCCTGAAGTTATGCAGCTTCTACTTGAAGCGAAACAACAAGGTCTTACCAAACAAATTGGTATTTCAAACTTCAATATTGCGCTTACCCAACAAGCAATTGACACAATTGGTGTTGAGCATATTGCAACCAACCAGATTGAGCTAAGTCCTTATCTTCAAAACCATAAGCTTGTGAATTTCTTACAAGAGAAGAATATTGATGTGACTTCATATATGACGCTTGCGTACGGCAAAGTGCTTCAAGACCCAGTTCTCGCTGAAATTGCAGCAGCGCATAAAGCAACAACAGCACAAATTGCACTAGCGTGGGCATTGCAACGTGGTTTTGCAGTCATTCCATCTTCGACTAAACGTGAAAACCTGATTAGCAACTTAAAAGCACAGGATATCGAGTTAACTTCAGCTGAAATGCAAATGATTGCCGAACTTGATCGTAACAGTCGTGAAGTTAGCCCAGAGCCATGGGCACCAGTTTGGGACTAAACTCATGAACACTCAATCAAATACGGCGTTCTCGTTATTGGCATTGGCAATAGGTGCCTTTGCCATTGGCACCACGGAATTTTCTCCAATGGGGTTACTTCCGAACATCGCTAACGATTTAGGTATTTCAATTCCAACAGCCGGAATGTTAATTACAGGTTATGCACTTGGCGTCATGCTAGGTGCCCCGTTCATGACCCTGTGGTTTGGTGGTTTTGCACGACGTAATGCGCTTATTTTACTGATGGCGATCTTTACGGTAGGTAACCTAATCGCAGCGTTTTCACCAAGTTATATGAGCTTATTAGGTGCACGTCTTATCACAAGCTTAAACCACGGTGCCTTCTTCGGGATTGGCTCTGTTGTAGCGGCAAGCATTGTACCCGCACATAAACAGGCCAGTGCTGTAGCCACCATGTTTATGGGCTTAACTATTGCCAATATTGGTGGTGTACCGTTGGCAACTTGGGTTGGACAAAACATTGGCTGGCGTATGTCTTTCCTTGCGATTTCCTTGCTTGGTGTGATTACCATGCTCGCTTTATGGAAAGCACTCCCACAAGGGATGGTTGCCCAAAAACCAAATGTGAAAGCTGAGTTGAAGGTATTAACGCGTACTCCTGTAGTTCTTGCGCTACTCACTACCGTACTCGGTGCAGGTGCAATGTTTACGCTCTATACCTATATTGCGCCAAGTTTGACTGAGTTTACCCATGCTTCACCGACGTTCATTACGTTTATGTTGGTATTGATTGGTGTCGGTTTCTCAATTGGTAACCATTTAGGCGGACGTTTTGCAGATTTGTCGATTAATAAAACTTTGATTGGTTTCTTGGTTCTGTTAATTGTGATGATGGTGACTTTCCCAATTCTTGCACAAAGCCAGATTGGAGCAGCCATTGCATTAGTGATCTGGGGTGCAGCAACCTTTGCTTTAGTACCACCTTTGCAAATGCGTGTAATGTCAGTCGCTCATGAAGCACCAGGACTTGCCTCTTCAGTGAATATCGGTGCGTTTAACTTAGGTAACGCAGTAGGAGCAGCAGCAGGCGCGTTAGTACTCGATTTAGGTTGGGGTTATAGCGCAGTATCATTTGCTGGAGCATTACTAGCTGGCTTAGGTTTGTTATTGGTTTTATTTCAAATCAAACGCGAAAGTAGCCCTGCACAAGCTTTACAGCAGTGTTCAGATTAATAAAAAAAGCGCCTGAGATCAGGCGCTTTTTTTTTAAGGTATTTATTTTAAAATATCTGGTAATTTAGGGTGTTCATAAATCGGACTAGTCACTTCCCGCTTCATTTTAAGCAACATCTGGTAAGGCTGCTGTTGAACAAACATATTTACAAAGCTCAACGGAATTGCACCAGCAGGATCAGCATAACCACTGGTTGTTACTTTCACCTTATTATTTCCAAGTTTCTGGAATGTCCAATCCCCTTCATAGCGTGTTAAGCGCACTACATCAGGTTGTAACGGATAATTTCCACTAATTGCGGTATTTTTAATTGTCACAACACCATTTGCGGCCTTGCTCATTTTTCCTTTTACAACGACATCACGATCTTTCAAAGGAAACGGAAAATCCAACACCATATACAGTGTGAACTCACCTTTTTTCTCATCTTGAGACAACATTTCAACTTTGCCCATATAAGGCACCCACTGGTCAGCACGATTTACATCTAAAATCACAGCAACAGCGCGTTCAAGTGGCACATCAAATGTGGTTTCTGCTTTATATTGAAAGACTGGATTATCAGTTTTTTGATAGGTCCAGACTTTAATATTATTACGGTCTAAGCTGAGTTTAGCTTTTTCAGTAGAAGCAGCCCCCGTCCAGAGACTGCTTAAGCAAAGAAGAGTGGTCAAGGCAATTTGTTTTTTATTCATGTTCTGCTCTATCTTGTTTTTCTCGCTACACATGGAATACGTACAGGGTTTTATACCTGTACGTCGTTCAATCCTAAAACATCTTTCATGTCATATTTACGCGCTTCACGGCCCACAACCCATGCAGCAGCTCGTACTGCACCAGCAGCAAAGTTCATACGGTTAGTCGCTTTATGAGTCACTTCAACGCGCTCACCTTCACCAATAAACATCACTGTGTGTTCGCCAACGATGTCACCACCACGAATAGTTTCAAAACCAATTGTTTGACGGTCACGTGGGCCCGTATGCCCTTCACGTCCATACACAGCAACTTCTTTTAAGTTACGACCTAAAGTATCTGCAATTGCTTCGCCCATCATTAATGCTGTACCTGACGGCGCATCTACTTTATGACGGTGGTGAGCTTCAATCACTTCAATATCTACTGTATCGCCAAATACTTTTGCTGCAAGCTCAAGTAACTTGATTGATACATTTACACCCACTGAATAGTTCGCAGCGTAAACCACCGGGGTATGCGTAGCAACTTCGTCTAACTCAGCTTTTTGTTCATCTGACATACCTGTTGTACCAATAACCATGGCAACCCCAGCTTCACGACAAAGCTTTAAATGCTGAGCAGTTGCAACTGGTGCAGTAAAATCAATGATTACATCACAGTCTTTAAGAACTTCTGCTAAGTTTCCTGAAACCTTCACACCCACTGAACCAATACCAGCAAGCTCACCTGCATCCGTGCCCACCAAACTACTTTCCGGACGCTCTACCGCAGCAGCTAATTGATAGCCTGCCTGTTGAACTGCTTGAATAAGCGTACGGCCCATACGACCGCCTGCACCTAAAATACCAATGCGTGGAGCTGCTGACATAATCTTCCCAATCTTCGGTTTTACGTAATTTACCTACTATATCAAAACTCTTTGCTCATCTTAAAAAGTAAAAATTATTTTTTGAGTTAGGACGAAATTCAATCTGTTTTCACAAAAGTTAAAGAATTGATCGGCAGACTACGGAGCCACGAATGAGAAAAAGATGACTATAAGGAGTTCAGCATGCATTCGAGAATTATTAGCTTCACAGTGATGATGGGGATTATGAGTTCAGTGGCATTTGCAGAGCCTGCAATCCAGCCAGGAGACACATTAGAAAGTTTATCTAAAGCGCGTATTACAACAAACGTAAATACCCAAACACCAACGCCTACAGCTCAAACAAGCAATGCCAATGCTGACGTTAAAGTTGAAGATATTGACCCGATTATTGGCGAAACTACAGCAGAAACACCTAAAGCAGCTGTACAGCCACAAGCAGTAGCCGCAACAGTGATCGAAAATGCTCCGACTCTTGCTTCTAGCGAACCGACTGTAAGTGTTAATGATATTGATGTTGCTCACCCTACAGAGTAAACAGACATAATTTTTCTTTTAAGCAGAATAAAAATAATAAGATACATCAGCGCAATAAAAAGGCGGATATTTATAAAATATCCGCCTTCTTTTTAAGTTCTTGTCTAATCAAGTATTAATCAAATAAACGATCAAAGAATGATTTTTTCTTCGGTGAAGAAGCGCTGTCTTCGCCATCAAAAGAAGCTTGCAACTCTTTAAGTAATTCACGTTGGCGAGAATTTAAGTTGACTGGTGTTTCTACCACAATACGGCAAAGTAAATCACCGACCATGCTGCTACGTACTGGACGAACGCCTTTACCACGTAAACGGAATAATTTACCTGTTTGAGTTCCTTCAGGAATTTTAAGGCTAACACGGCCTTCCAAAGTTGGAATTTCAATTTCTTTACCAAGCGCAGCATCAGCAATGCTTACTGGTACATCCATATAAAGATCGGCACCATCACGTTGGAAAATTTCGTGTTCACGAACGACAACTTCAACGTACAAGTCACCTGATTGGCCATCACGAATTGCTTCGCCTTTACCACTCAAACGAACGCGGTCACCATTATCTACACCCGCTGGAATTGTAACTTCCAACGTTTGTTGGCGATCGGCAACACCTGAACCATGACATGCCTGACAAGGGTTTTTAATAATTTTACCTTGGCCACGACACGTACCACATGTTTGTTGTACAGAGAAGAAGCCTTGCTGCATACGAACTTGTCCTGAACCATGACAAGTTTTACAGGTTTCAACATCTTTTGGATTTTTAGAGCCTTTACCATCACACACATCACATGGTGCAGGAGCAGTAAAGGTAATAGTTTTTTTCACCCCTTTTACAGCTTCTTCAAGGGTAAGTTCCATTACATAGCGTAGATCTGATCCGCGACGTTGACGCTGTTGACGTCCACCACCACCGAATGCGCCGCCGAAGATATCACCGAACTGGCTAAAAATATCTTCTGCACTAAATCCACCGAAGCCACCACCGCCCCCGCCAAAGCCACCTTCGAACGCATTATGACCCATGCGATCGTACATGCTACGCTTTTCGCTGTCCGATAAAACTTCATAAGCTTCAGCAGCTTCTTTAAATTTCTCTTCAGCTTCGGCATTGTCAGGGTTTCTATCAGGATGATATTTCATCGCCAATTTACGGTAGGCTTTTTTGATCTCATCATCACTTGCGGTTTTTGAAACGCCTAAAACCTCATAATAATCACGTTTAGCCATTTTTGGCGGTGCTCCTCACGGAATTTTATCAATACTCTATTGCCGACTAAATGGGGGGCTTTAGCCGGATTTACAAGGGGGAAATGTTTAAAAAATAGATATATTAAAAAACTGCCTTATTTTTTAAATATTTAGACAAGCCTTTTAACCATGCATTTAATAGAAATAACCACGCAATAGCGCTAAAAACTACGCCAGCAACCGTAGAGGCTGTGACCCAAAGATTACTATCCCATGCAAAGAAGAAGAGCGGAATGAACCAGACAACAGCAAAAATTGCCATAAATAGAAATAGAATCCCGTTGCGCATAATCCATAGCGCATGCGCATGAATCCAAACTTCTGCATTATCTACAACTGCCACTTTACGAGCGACCAAATAAGCAAAGGCCGCAAAAATAACCGTAAACAATGCAAGAAACATGAACGCATAAGAAATTACTATATAACGGCGATGCTGTTCGATATGGTCTTGCCCCATCTGTATTTCACCTCAATTCACTGCATTTTGCCTATTTTTTATGCAGTGAAATAATCCTGTATTTTTTGTGTAAAGACAGGTGCTACTATATTGGAGTTTTCAATATTTCGCACCTTTATTCACAAAAAATTTATGTATTTTATGCGGTTTTTTTCACCTTAAACCACGCTGCGTAGAGTGCAGGTAGGAAAAATAATGTCAGTAAGGTGGCAACAATCAATCCGCCCATGATCGCAACTGCCATCGGACCAAAGAAAATACTTCGAGAAAGTGGAATCATGGCCAGAACAGCGGCTAAAGCAGTCAAAATAATTGGACGGAATCGACGCACTGTCGCCTCAATAATTGCCTCCCAAGTTGGATGTCCCGCTTGTCGGTCCTGCTCAATTTGATCAATCAAAATAAGCGAGTTACGCATGATCATGCCAGAGAGCGCAATTGTGCCTAACATGGCCACAAAGCCAAATGGTTTGTTAAATAACAATAAGAATAAAACAACGCCAATTAACCCCAGTGGAGCTGTTAACAGCACAATCGTCGAGCGAGACAAGCTTTTGAGCTGAATCATCAGTAATGTCATGACCACTGCCAAAAAGAGTGGCATACCCGCATTCACAGAATTTTGCCCACGTGCAGACTCTTCTACGGTTCCACCCACTTCAATGAGATAGCCACTTGGTAATTCAGCACGTAACTTATCCATTGATTCAGCTAACTCACCCACAACAGTAGCAGGCTGTAGTTGAGTTCGGATATCTGCGCGAACAGTAATAGTCGGTAAGCGGTTACGATGCCAGATCAAACCATCTTCAAACTTATACTCAATTTTCGCGATTTGAGCTAAAGGTACAGTGGTTCCATTGTTCGTTGGCACAGCTAAGCTTGCCAGTGAAGCCACTTCAACGCGCTCTGCTTGGTCCCCGCGTAAACGAATTTCAATCAGTTCACGTTTTTCACGATATTGCTCAATCGCACTACCTGTAATTGATGCATTAATGAAATTCGCTAAATCCAGACTAGAGACACCCATTTGTCGAGCACGGTCTTGATCAATTTGAATAGAAATAATCTTACTTGGTTCGCCCCAGTCTAAATGCACATTGGTGGTATTCTGGTTTTCACTTATTACTTTAGCGACCTGCTGTGCTTCTTTACGTACCAGATTTAAATCTTCACCTGACACACGATATTGCAATGGGTAACCAACAGGCGGGCCATTTTCGAGTAATGATACGCGAGTACGGACTTGCGGAAGTAATTGCTTAATTTGTGTTTCTAACGAGCGTCGAATGTCATCACGATCATCAAGTGATGATGCGAGTACAACAAACTGAGCAAAGCTGGCTTGCGGCAATTGCTGGTCTAAAGGTAAATAAAAACGTGGTGAACCTGTCCCTACATAGGCCACATAGTTATCAATACCCTTTTGTTTAGACAGGAAGTTCTCAACCTTTTTCACAGCTTGTTCTGTTGCTGTTAAAGAAGCGCCTTCTTCAAGTTTTAAATCGACTAAAATTTCGGCACGGTTTGAAGGTGGGAAAAACTGCTGAGGTACCATCTTAAACATGAGTACAGATAGCACGAAAATCCCCACCGTCGTTGCAATCACGGTTTTACGGTAGGTCACACAAAACTCGACCATCTTTCTAAAACGTAAATAGAAACTAGATTGATAAGGATCGTAATGATGGTCCTGTGAAATTGCCACAGTTTGCGGTTGTGGTTTTTTCGTTAATCTTGCCCATAAGCGGACATACCAAGGCGCCTGATGTCCTAACTTAGTAAAATCTGGTAATAGCTTTTCACCTAAATAAGGTACGAATAGAACTGCTGCAATCCAAGACACCAATAAAGCAATGGTCACGACCTGAAAGATAGAACGCGTGTATTCACCTGTACTAGACTGAGCAGTAGCAATCGGTAAAAAACCTGCCGCAGTGATGAGTGTTCCGGTTAACATTGGAAATGCGGTAGTTTTCCACGCAAATCCGGCGGCTTTAATCCGACTATAGCCCTGCTCCATCTTAATGGCCATCATCTCGACGGCGATAATCGCGTCATCGACTAACAGGCCTAACGCCAAGATCAGAGCACCAAGTGAAATCTTATGCAGTCCGACATCGAATAAACTCATACCGGCAAAGGTCATTGCTAAAACTAAAGGAATAGAAAAAGCGACCACCAATCCCGTACGGAAGCCTAAAGAGAAAAAACTCACTAACAAGACAATAATGACTGCTTCGGCGAGAACCTTCACAAACTCATGAATACTACGTTGTACTGCTACAGGTTGGTCAGAAACTTTTTGGAGTTTCATACCCAAAGGTAGTGTCTTTTGTAATTGGGCAAATTCTGTTTCTAAATTTTTACCAAGGGCAATAATGTCACCGCCTTTACGCATCGAAACGGCAATACCAATACCATTTTCACCCATGAAACGCATGCGCGGTTGAGCAGGCTGACTAAAACCACGATAGACATCAGCGACGTCACCAAGCTGAATTGTTTTATCACCGACCAATAAAGGTGTTTTTTTAATTTCATCAATATTTTGCAGATGACCACTTACTCTAATTTGAATACGGTCTGTACCCGTTTCAAAAAAGCCCGCACTTGCCATACTATTTTGCTTTTGTAGGGCTTCTTGAATCGCTGTAACTGGAATTCCGAGCTGTACCGCTTTAGTGTTAGAAATCTCAACCCAGATTTTCTGATCTTGTAGACCAATTAATTCGACCTTACTGACATCTTTGACTCGTTGAAGCTGTAATTGCAAACGATCTGCATATTCTTTCAAAAGTGCATAATCAAAGTCTTTGCCTGTCAATACATAAATATTACCGAAAGTGTCCCCAAATTCATCGTTAAAAAATGGGCCTTGTACACCGTTTGGCAGTTCATGGCGAATATCATTCACCTTCTTACGGACGTTATACCAAACGTCAGGGATCTGTGCTGATGTCAGCGAGTCCTTGGCAACAAACGTAACCATCGACTCACCCGGGCGGGAGTAAGCCATGATCTTGTCATACTGCCCTGTTGTCATGAGTTCCTTTTCGATACGGTCAGTCACCAGCGTTGAAACTTCTTTCGCTGTTGCTCCAGGCCAATAGGTTTGTACGACCATGACTTTAAAGGTAAATGGTGGGTCTTCACTTTGTGAGAGTTTTGAATAAGAGATCGCACCGATAATGCCAAGTAACAGCATAAAATAAAGGACGATACCTTTATTATTTAATGCCCATTCCGAGAGATTGAATTTCATGGCTGGGTTGCTCCCTGAATTTTCACCGCACGGTTTTCACGATCAATCGGATGAATCTTCTGTTTATCACGAAGCAAATGTACACCGCCAATCACAACCCAATCATTTGGAGCCAAACCAGATAGCACAGGTACGCTATCTTTGCCATATGCACCAATCCTTACAGGTACTTTACGCAAAGTCTGGTTCGCATTAACGACCCATACGTAAGGTTGATTATCTGTTGCTGAAACACTCGAAAGTGGCACACTCATCACATTGGTTTGAACTGAGGTAAAAAATACGCGTGCACTTTGTCCAAGCTGAATAACAGATTGACCTTCTTTAAGTGCAACTTTCACTGTAAATGTACGGGACTGATCCGCCGCTGGGGAAACTTCGCGCACATAACCGGCAAATCGGTCATTCGGTTTAGACCACAAGGTAATCCAAGCGGCTTGACCAACTTTAATCTCGCTAACCGCTTGTTCAGGAACACCAATAACAACTTCACGCTCTCCATCAATTGCAAGTTGATAAGCAGCTTGTCCTGCTGCAACCACTTGTCCAATTTCTATATTTCGCGCAGTAATTACCCCGTTTTTATTAGAAACGAGTTGGTTATAACCAGTTTGGTTGGCAGAAACTTCATAATTAGAACGAGCTTGCTGTAGTGCCGCTTGTGCCGCATCGTATTGATTTTTTACCGTATCGAATTGCGAACGGCTCACTGCATTAATAGGGAGTAATTGTTGAAAACGTTTAAGTTCATCTGCTGCTGTTTTCGCTGAAGCCTGTGCATTATCCAGTTGGGCTTTAGCAGCATTTAATTGTAACTGCGCATCTGCCACATCGAGTTTTGCTAATACTTGTCCAACTTTAACTCGGTCGCCTACATCCACATAGCGTGCAGTAACTTGTCCACCAACCCGAAATGCCAAAGCCGTTTGTTGTCTAGCCTGCACATCCCCTGCATAGCTTTTTTGTTCATTGAGTGTGGTTAATGGTTGCGCCACCATCACATAGGGTATTTCTTCTGTTTTGGGTGCTTCTTTACTGCATCCCATTAATGTGACCGTACAAACAATCACCATACTCATGATGAGAGGTTTTAACAGATTCATATCTTATCGCTCTTATTCAAACTGATTTTTTAAGGCACAATATGCTTGCATCATAGTTTGTTTGTTTTTTAATTAATATACCTATGGGTACATTAATTAAAAAAAACTTATAAATATTTATTTTTTTAAACTTTTATTAGAGGATTTTGTGCAAACAGTTAATCAAAGTGGTCGCCCCAAAGATCTGGAAAAGCGTGCTCGTATCCTACAAGCCGCGAAAGCTATTTTTTTAAAATCCGGTTATCACGGTACTAGCATGAACCAGATTGCACAGGAAGCCGGCGTTACTAAACTCACGGTTTATAACCACTTTCAAGATAAAGTGAATCTATTTATCTGTGCGATTACAGAAACTTGTGAAGAGACACTGGATACTAAACAATTTGACTTAGATACATCAGCAGACTTCTATCAAACACTCTTTATCGTATGTTCACGTGCTTTGCAGATTATTTATTCACCTGAAGCATTAAAGCTTGATCACGTATTATTAGAGCTTGCAGCAGAACAGAGTCCACTCGCCCTACAGTTTTTTGATGCATCACATACTCGACTGCAAAATCAATTAGCCACATTCTTCCAAAAAGCGGCTGAATTAGGTTTTATCCAAGCCGATGACCCAACCTATCAAACCGAGCTTCTTTTGTCTTTATTGCTTGGTGTACGCCATCACAAGGTTTTACTGGGCATTACTGCTGCCCCAAATGCTCAGGAGCTAGAGCAAATTATTCGCGATGCAATTCATTTATTCTTACTCAAATATGGGAGTTAAACCAAAGTCCGATTGTCAAAAGTTACGCTGAGTGCATGCCAGCTTTTAAGACGCTACAAGCGAATTAAATGTTATTTTTTAAGCAAAAATTCACATTTTCTTACGCTCAAAGCTTGGAATGTTCGCTAATCGCGCTATATTCGATAAGAATAAGAACAGGAGAAAATAGCATGGTTCAGCAAATCGATGCGCCACTGCGTGAGGATGTCCGCTTACTTGGTAATTTGTTAGGTGAAACCCTAAAACAACATGCAGGACAAGAACTGTTTAATCAGATCGAGCAAATCCGTGCTCTTGCCAAAGGTGCACGTGATGGTCAAGCTGAAGCCGAAAAGCAATTAGAACAATTATTTTTAGAACTGCCAGATGAAGAGCTATTACCTCTCACCCGCGCTTTTTCTCATTTCCTCAATTTTGCCAATATTGCCGAGCAATATCATGTGGTCCGTAGCCGCAGACAGGCAGAATTTGATTCGGATGCAAACTCTCCGAATCCGCTTGTTCACTTATTTCAAAAATTTAAAGATAAAAGTATTTCAACAGAGAAACTGTTCCAGCAAATTTGTGATCTTAAAATTGAATTAGTACTTACGGCGCACCCAACTGAAGTGAGTCGTCGTACCCTCATTCAAAAATATGATGATATCAATGCTTGTCTCTCACAACTTGATCAGCAAAAACTTACTCCACGCGAACGTCAAAGTGCACTTGCGAACTTAAAGCAACAAATTAGTTCGGCTTGGCAAACAGATGAAATCAGACAGCACCGTCCGACTCCAGTCGATGAAGCAAAATGGGGATTTGCCACAATCGAACAAACCCTTTGGAATGCTGTACCTAAATTCATTCGTGAGTTAAATGAATTAGTTCAAGAAAACTGCCAACTCAATTTACCACTTAATATTGCACCAGTACGTTTCGCATCTTGGATGGGTGGAGACCGAGATGGTAACCCAAATGTTACTCATCAAATTACCCAAGAAGTACTCTGGTTATCACGCTGGCAAGCTGCGGACCTCTATTTAAGAGATATCGAAAATTTACGTTGGGAACTTTCAATCCAGACTTGTTCTGAAGAAATGATTCAAGCAATTGGTAGCCAACATGCAGAACCTTATCGTGAGTATTTACGTGCAACACGAGAACGCTTAAAAGCGACTCGTCACTGGTTAGCTCAACGTTTGCAAGGCTTAGAAGCAGACGACAGCAATGTCATTAAAAGCAAAGATGAGCTTTTACAACCACTATTGCTGTGCTACCGCTCTTTAATCGACAGTAACCTGCCTGAAATTGCGAATGGTCAGCTTCTCGACTTTATCTATCGTGTGAACTGTTTTGGTATTGAACTACTTAAACTCGACATTCGCCAAGAATCAGGCCGTCATCGCCAAGCGATTTCAGCAATTACTGAATATTTAGGTTTAGGTAATTTTGAATCATGGACTGAACAAGCGCGCCAAAACTTCCTCATTCAGGAATTACAAAGTAAACGCCCGCTTTTACCGAAATATATTAATGAGCCTGAAGGTAGTTTGATTGGTCATCCAGATGTTCAAGAAGTATTTGCAACCATGCGTACTTTGGCAGACCAACCGCCTGAGTCTTTAGGGGCATATATTATTTCGATGGCTGAATATCCAAGTGATGTTTTAGCGGTGTTGTTATTGCAAAAAGAAGCAGGTATTCAGCATCCTTTACGTGTGGTGCCTCTGTTTGAAACTTTAAAAGACTTAGATGGTGCTGCAAGCACCATGAATACGCTGTTCAATATGCATTGGTATAAACAGCACATTCAGGGTAAACACGAAGTCATGATCGGTTACTCCGACTCTGCAAAAGATGCAGGTTTCATGTCTGCCAACTGGGCACAATACCGTGCTCAAGAAGAGTTGACTGCAATTGCTCAAACACACGGCGTACAGTTGACACTATTCCACGGTCGCGGCGGTTCAATTAGCCGTGGTGGGGCACCAACCCAACAGGCTTTGTTCTCGCAACCTCCTGGTTCAATTTCTGGGGCAATCCGTGTCACAGAACAAGGTGAAATGATTCGCTTCAAATTCGGTCTAGAAGGTATTGCGATGCAAAACCTTGAAATCTATACCGCAGCAACACTTGAAGCGACATTATTACCACCACCAGAACCTAAGGCCGAATGGCGTGAACTCATGAACCGTATGACAGATCATTCTGTTAAGGTTTATCGCCAAACAGTCCGTGAAAATCCACACTTTGTGAAGTATTTACGTACGGTTACCCCTGAGCTTGAATTACAAATGTTGCCGTTAGGCTCGCGTCCTGCAAAACGTAAAGTGAGTGGTGGCATCGAGTCTTTACGTGCGATTCCGTGGGTGTTTGCATGGACTCAAATCCGTTTGATGTTACCTGCATGGCTAGGCACTGGCGCAGCTATTAATGAAGTGATTGCAGATCAGCAAAAAGCGACACTTGATGAAATGCTCCAGCAATGGCCTTATTTCCAAACACTCATTGATATGCTGGAAATGGTATTGTCTAAAGCCGATGCCAACATTGCACTCTATTACGAGTCTCATTTGACTGAAGATGAAGATTTAAAAGTGCTCGGCAACCAATTACGTCAGCGCTTAAAAGATGCGGTTGAAACCTTGCTTGCATTAAAAGATGAATCAAAGCTTCTGAGTAATAACGATGTTCTTGATCAATCTATGCAGGTTCGTAAGCCATACCTACTTCCTTTGCATCTTTTACAGGCCGAGCTTATGAAACGCCGTCGCGATTACCTAGCGCAGCGTCAGGCAGAGCACACCCCTGTCGACCATGCACTTATGGTGAGTATTGCAGGTATTGCCGCTGGATTACGTAATACGGGCTAGGCTGATTTTACCGATTGTTTTATAAAGCAGTGCATCCCGATGTGCTGCTTTTTACTTGCAAAATTCTCTATTTTTCTTAAACTTTCCTCGATTTTCTATTTTTTTGAATATTTTTTAAAAATCATAAAATTAATTTTTATGAGAAAAAAATAACTAAATACGGATATTTAGTTTTTTAAAAATTATACCAATCGTTAAAAAATAATTACTTTTCACTTACATACTTCTCACTAGAGATTAAATGCTTTCCCAAGAAAGAGTATCATTGCAGCAATTAAAGAATAATGAGCTCATTTTATGTCCAATTGGTTTCCAAAATGGCAGCCTTACCAAGGTGATATTGACCATCGGCCAGTCTCTACCAATGAATATCTTCCACCCGTTCAAAGTGCTGTTTTGGGTATTCAACATGCATTTGCCATGTTTGGGGCGACTGTTTTAGCACCGTTACTCATGGGTTTTAATCCTAACCTTGCTATTTTAATGTCTGGCATCTGTACCATCTTGTTCTTTTTAATTACAGGTGGTCGTGTTCCAAGTTACTTAGGTTCAAGTTTTGCCTTTATTGGTGTGGTTGCAGCTGCAACTGGACATATTACAGGTTCAGGTGCCAATCCAAATCTATCCATGGCTTTAGGTGGAATCGTAGCATGTGGTGTTTTTTATGCCATCATCGGTTTTATTGTGATGCTTACAGGTACACGCTGGATTGAAAAACTCATGCCACCTGTGGTGACTGGCGCCATTGTGATGATTATTGGTCTAAACCTTGCACCTGTTACGATTAAAGGTGTTGCAGGCCAACCATTTGAAATGTGGATGGCCTTAATTACAGTACTTTGTATGGGCAGTATTGCAGTCTTTACTCGTGGCCTGTTGCAACGTTTACTTCTGTTGATTGGTTTGATCTTGGCCTATGTGATTTATGCCATCACCACCAATGGACTAGGTTTAGGTAAACCAATCGATTTTAGCCAGATCTCACAAGCCGCATGGTTTGGGATTCCAAGCTTTTCACATCCTACCTTTGACACGAATGCTATGCTAATTATTGCACCAGTTGCACTTATCTTAGTAGCAGAAAACCTAGGACATATTAAAGCTGTTGGCGCGATGACTGGTGAAAACCTGACTCCACAATTAGGTAAAGCATTTGTTGCAGATGGTTTGGCAACAACACTATCTGGTAGTGTCGGCGCTCCAGGGATGACCACTTACGGTGAAAACATTGGTGTGATGGCAGTCACTCGTGTGTACTCAACCATTGTTTTTGTGATCGCAGGTGTCTTTGCAATTTTCTTAGGTCTATCTCCAAAATTTGGCGCGGTGATTAGTACGATCCCAAGCGCAGTTTTAACAGGTGCATCTATTGTTGTGTTTGGTTTAATTACCATTGCCGGTGCAAAAATCTGGATTGAAAACAAAGTTGATTTTTCTAACAATAAAAACCTGATTGTTGCTTCGGTCACGATTATTTTAGGTGCTGGTAACTTTGAATTATTGTTCGGTAATTTCAATTTAGGTGGTATTGGTACAGCAACTTTTGCGGCCATTATTTTAAATTGGCTGTTTAGTTTAAAAGATAAAACCTAAATTCAAAAAGGCAGCGCAAGCTGCCTTTTTTTATTACGATTTAGTATGATGACTTTTTAGCCTTCAATACGTTCCCTCTCATGCGTTTTGATTTTTTTGATTTACAGCTGGTTCTTCATATTGTCTCTACAGGTAGTCTAACCAAAGGTGCAGACCGCTCTGCGATTTCACTTCAAGCCACAAGCGAACGTATTAAAAAACTCGAACAATATTTCGAAACGCCCTTATTTATTCGTCACACCACTGGTGTAGAGCTCACCACAGCAGGACATGCTTTTGTAGAACATGCTCGTCAGCTTTTAGCACAAAAAGAGCAGCTCGAACAAGAAATGCAGCGTTTTAGGCCGCCTACCACAGAGTCATTAACGCTTTGGTGTAACTCTTCTGCTCAAAGCGAATATTTGCCTCCGTTATTACCACAATATTTGGTGCTTCATCCCGAAATGAACATTGATTTACATGAGGCAGAAAGTTCAGAAATTGTAGAGGCATTAACGCAAGGAGTTGCAAGTCTTGGGCTGGTCTCAAGTTTTTTTGATACCAGGCATTTGCAAACTAAGGAATTTGCTAGCGATCCATTAGTTCTGATTTGTCCTCCTACTCACAACTTAGCTCAACACCAACAGCTGAATTTGGTAGAGGCTTTAAGTTATGGTTTTATTGGTCTTAAACCCCATCATTCATTGCAACAGTCCATCGAAACTCAAGCTAAGCTATTAGGCTTTAACATACAGTACCGTTTGCGCTTACCTAATTTTGGGGCGATTGCTGAGGTAGTCGCCAAAGGTGTCGGAATTGCGATTATGCCGGCTCGCGCTGCCCAGCGTTTGCAATCGGACTATGACTTTCATTCCATTCAACTGCTAGGTGCTTGGGCAAATCGTAAACTGCTTTTGGCTACACAAAATTTCAATCAGCTCCCTAATAGTTATAAACAGTTTTCAGATTTTTTATTGCAACATTGCCCTTAAAAATTGGCTTAATGCAAAATCATATAAAGCCCTAATGACACCAAACCTATAAAAAAGATACGACGAAATAACTGCTCATTTAACCGATAACGGATTTTTTTACCTAACCACATTCCAACGAGCGCCGCCAACAATGCAGCGAAAGATAAACGATAATCCAATGCCATTCCCGACATCGGGTTGTGGTGTAAAAAGACTGCAAGACAAATGGTAGAGACAGTAAACGTTAGTCCTAAAGCCTGAACCAACTCATCACGCTTTAAATGTAAAGACTGCAAATAAGGAACGATTGGAATAATAATGACACCAGTTGCTACAGTCACTGCCCCGCCGATATATCCAATAATCGGTGATAGCCAACGTTCATACTTCCCTAAGTGTGGAAGTTTCTTCACGCACAGACCATAGAGTCCATATAAGGCCAACATACAGCCCAATAAAATCTCACTACTATGCCCATGACTTTGACTTAAAGTAGGTAAAAAGCTCCATATTGAACCCACCACAATGCCCGCAAGCAACGTCCAGAAACGGCGAATAAAAGCCCAGACATGTCCTTCAGCAAAAAGTTGCCAGACATTGGTGACCATTGAAGGAACTATCAGAAGAGAAGCTGCCTGAAAAGGACTCATTGCGATGGTGAGTAAGCCCATAGATACTGCGGGCAATCCTAAACCAATCATGCCTTTAATCATGCCAGCGAAGGCAAAGACCACCATAATAATTGCTAAAAAAGTCACTGTTTATCTCCGATTCCTTAAAGGATATGCTACGGAAAAAACAGGTATTGCCCTATTCTTGTTTTTAGAAGTAGGCCTCAATTAAAAGTTGAGGCTGTTTTATATTTCTCTTCTAATACATTGCTAAAAATACTTTCGATCATCCATACACGATACAAGCTATTAAATACGTAGCTCTGACCATCAATACGCAGCTCTAAAACTGGCAAATCAGGCTGATGCTTGTCTTTGCAAAGTGCATCATTCTGCGCCAAAACAGATTGCACATCTTGGTCGGTTAGCTGCTCAATCCCAAGTTGTTGCTGTAACTGTTGGAAATGTTTTAAGAAAGATAAATCTTTTCCTTTTGTCCAAACTGCCTGCAATATCGTAAAAATTGTATCGATTTGCTGATTCTCTTGCACACTATAGAAAAGCTTTGCCATCTCTAATGTGCTTTCCTCAGTAGGGCGACAAAATGGCGTAAAGGCCACCCCTGTTCGTTTAGAAACACGTGTCGCCAAACTCCAGTCAAACCAGTCTCGACCTTGATAACTTAAAGGGTAAACTTTTAGTTGAATATCATAATAATCAGCAAGCTCTTCCTTAATATAGGCAAGTAACAGCCAACTCATTGGATCCTCTAAAGCAATATAGATATCAAGCTCAGGATGAAGGGTCTGAATCTCGGTAAGTGCTTCAGCATCATTAATCAAATGTTCACGCCATTCGATATGATTAATTAAAAAAATTGGATTGCCCGTCAGTAACTTTTGCTGCTTCAGACGACGAGTTAAACGTAATAAATCATCTACTGCGTGATATTTACGTCCACCAAATTCAAAGTATGCTGCAGGTACAGGCTCATCCGTAAAAATACGTTCTGAAAAATGTTGAGGAAGCTGATGTTTAACTGCCATGGCATGTAAAGTACGCAACTTTCCATATTGTTGTTGCCAAAGCATGTGAAAAATATCTTCTAGTAAATGGAAGAAATTCTGACCTTGTAATGGGGTTCTTTTTAATATGACTGCCGCTTGTTTTAAAGATTCTGGGCTTGGGATTTCTGGAAATTCATCAAAACCGAAACGATGTTGTTTGGCTAATATCTTGGCATCATTTAGACAATAATTCTGCCACTCTTCATGCGACATACTGTTTGGAGGTTCAGAAGCCGTATGCGAAATAATAATTTTTAAAGGCTTAAGTTCATCACTTAAAATTTCATCTAGCTGAGACAATTGCTGAACAGCCAAATAGCTATACACATCATCAAGTCGTAAATAAATACTTAAACCATTTTCCGTGGGTAACACCGCTTGACGAGAAGGCTTTTGGTAAAACCAGCTCGATCGAATAGGGTCAAACCAACGGCGTAGCAGTGACATGAGTTGTGCCTCTAAAAATAAATCCTAAGCGAGATCAAAGATTGTTTTGATCATAATGCAAGGTAAAACAGTAGTCGAGATTGAAATATAACTACCTTAGTTCACGCAGAAAATAAGTCATGTTTTTAGCAAGTTTCTACGTAGGTGAAGATTTTATCACCATTTTATGGCAAACCCATAGAATGATCTAAAAACACCTTTTTCTACAAGCTGATTTTTTTTACCAGACATGAAAAATGCACCCCTAACATGATAGCAATTCATCGTGTTAAAGGGTGCATGATTCCTAATCAATTATTAAAATTGAATATTTTATAGAACGCGTACAGCTCCTTTCGCTGCACTTGTTGTATGCATTGCATAAACTTTTAACGCTTTTGATACTTTACGTTTACGTTCTTCTTTCGGATGCCAGCCTTTCGCTTCTTGCACTGTACGGCGATGCGCCATAGTCGCATCATCAACGTTTAAGTGAATGGTACGGTTTGGAATATCGATTTCAATGGTATCGCCATCTTCAACCAAACCAATTGCACCACCTTCAGCTGCTTCTGGTGAAACGTGACCAATCGAAAGACCTGATGAACCACCAGAGAAACGACCATCTGTTACCAATGCACAGTCTTTTCCTAAACCTTTCGATTTAAGATAGCTAGTTGGGTACAGCATTTCTTGCATGCCTGGACCACCACGTGGACCTTCATAACGAATCACAACAACATCACCAGCTTTAATGTCATGACCCAAAATTGCATCTACAGCTGCATCTTGGCTTTCAAATACACGTGCCGTGCCTGTAAATTTCAAGATTGATTCATCAACACCCGCGGTTTTCACGATACAACCATCAAGCGCGATGTTGCCGTATAGAACAGCTAAACCACCATCTTTAGAGAATGCATGTTCTGCATTACGGATAACGCCTTTTTCTCGGTCGCCATCTAACGTTGAATAATAGCGATTTTGCGAGAATGCAACTTGAGTTGGAACACCACCTGGTGATGAACGATAGAATTCATAAACGTCTGCATCTTCAGTACGAATAATATCCCACTTATCCAACGCATCTTTTAAAGTTTTCTCGTGTACAGTCGGTACAGATACATCAAGCAACTTCGCGCGATCAAGTTCGCCCAAAATAGCCATAATACCGCCAGCACGATGAACATCTTCCATATGAACGTCTTGTTTTGCAGGTGCTACTTTCGACAATACAGGAACTCGACGTGATAATTCGTCAATATCGTCCATTGTAAAATCAACTTCTGCTTCACTTGCCGCAGCCAATAAATGCAGAACGGTATTGGTTGAACCACCCATTGCAATATCAAGGGTCATCGCATTTTTAAATGCAGCCTTGGTTGCAATCGAACGAGGTAAAATACTTGCATCTTCTTGTTCGTAATAGCGCTTAGCCAATTCAACAATAAGCTGGCCTGCTTTTAAGAATAATTTTTTACGATTTGCATGCGTCGCAACAATCGAACCATTACCCGGTAAAGATAAACCTAAAGCTTCTGTTAAACAGTTCATCGAGTTTGCCGTGAACATACCTGAACATGAACCACAGGTTGGACATGCCGAACGTTCAAATTCTTCAACTTCTTCGTCTGTATAACTTTCATCAGCCGCAACAACCATTGCATCAACAAGGTCAATCGCTTTTTCATTACCACGGAACTTAACCTTACCAGCTTCCATTGGTCCGCCAGACACGAAAACAACAGGAATATTCAGGCGCATCGCAGCCATGAGCATTCCCGGAGTAATTTTGTCACAGTTAGAAATACATACCATTGCATCAGCACAATGTGCATTCACCATATATTCAACTGAGTCAGCAATCAAATCACGTGATGGTAATGAATAAAGCATGCCGTCATGCCCCATTGCGATCCCGTCATCTACTGCGATCGTATTGAACTCTTTAGCAACGCCACCTGCTGCCTGAATTTCTGCTGCGACAAGCTGCCCTAGATCTTTAAGATGTACATGGCCCGGCACAAATTGGGTAAATGAGTTGACCACCGCAATAATCGGTTTGCCGAAATCCTCATCTTTCATTCCTGTTGCACGCCATAAGCCACGTGCGCCAGCCATATTTCTTCCGTGTGTCGATGTTTTTGAACGATAGTCAGGCATTAGTGTTTCCAACAAGTTGTGCTTGAGCGGAATTTTTCCCGCTCTGGCGGATGATACTGATATAGCGTTAGATCAGTCGGAATATTGACTCATCATCATAATTTGATCATTCTCCATTCTATAGAAGCAAATAATATTCGGAAAGCCAAGAACAGTAATAGACAGTCAATATTTAGCAAAACTTACATGAATAATTTTTTATTTTTTCATAACCTTTTTTTATCAATAAAAGTTTTTCAATAATTTTTTGTTCACTATTTAAAAACTAAAATGCTCAATCGCCATGAGTTTAGGGCTTCAATCGTTTTTCACGTATACTACGCCTAAACTCTTTTTGGATTGCATTTGTGAAAATTATTTTTGCTGGCACCCCCGAATTTGCTGCAACAGCATTGGCGGCTTTATTAAAAACTTCCCATGAAATTATCGCGGTTTATACTCAGCCAGATCGTAAATCGGGTCGTGGACAAAAACTAACGCCATCTCCCGTAAAACAACTTGCACTTGAGCATAATATCCCTGTTTATCAACCTCTTCACTTCAAAGCTTCAACCGAAGAAGGTTTAGCAGCTCAACAAGAACTTGCAGTTTTAGGCGCAGATGTGATGGTGGTTGCAGCCTATGGTTTAATTCTTCCACAAACTGTGCTCGATACACCTAAATATGGTTGTTTAAATATTCACGGTTCATTATTACCACGCTGGCGTGGAGCAGCACCAATTCAACGTGCGATTGCAACAGGTGATGACGAAACTGGTATCACCATCATGCAAATGGCTGCTGGTTTAGATACAGGCGATATGATGTATAAAACCTTCTGCCCAATCACTGCCGAAGATACATCAGCGACTTTACATGACAAACTCGCAGCTCAAGGCGCAACAGCAATTTGTGCGGTACTTGAGTCAGAAGAAACACTACAAAAATATTTGGCAGAACGCGAAGTTCAAGACGAAAGCTTAACTGTCTATGCTCATAAGCTCGTAAAATCAGAAGCTCGTATTGACTGGTCAATTGATGCTGTTCAAGTTGACCGAAATATTCGTGCATTCAATCCTTGGCCAGTTGCCTTCATTCAGTTAGATGAAAGTAATGCTCTACGTGTCTGGAACTCAATAATTTCTAGTCAAAGCAAAGCGAATGCTCAAGCTGGTGAAATTATTGCAATCGATAAGCAAGGTGTACATGTTGCTTGCGGTGAAAATACATTTATTTGTCTGACTAGCGTGCAGTGGCCGGGTGGTAAAGCATTAAACGCTCAACAAATTGCACAAACTCAAAAACTTCATGTAGGACAAATTTTGCCATGAGTCAGGTTACCTCAAATTCCTCACGTTTTAACCTGCGTGCTCAAGTCGTCCAGACATTATTAAAAGTTCAGCAAGGCCAATCACTCGCTAGTATTTTAAATACACAGCTGAATCAGGTCGCAGAGCGTGATCGTGCTTTGTTTCACGAACTTGTTTTAGGTACATTGCGCCAATGGTTTGCACTTAAATCAATTAGCCTACCTCTACTCAGCAAGCCTCTAAATAATGAGACAGTAGAAACCTGTCTTTATGTTGGTCTTTATCAAGTTTTATGCACGCGTATTGCAGCACATGCTGCTATTTCAGAAACAGTAGATGCGACAAAACAACTTGGATTTCCTGCACTCAGCGGTATTGTGAATGCAATTTTACGCAGAGCTACTCGTGAAACTGATGACTTTCAGCAAGGTTTACAGCAGGCGCATGGCTTACCAAGCTGGCTTTTCAAACGCTTAAAAAAGGATTGGGGTGAACAAACGGAATCTCTCTGCCAATCTTTGAAGCAAGTCGCGCCTTTAACCTTAAGAGTGAACCAGCGTCATATTGGCCGCGATGCTTATTTAGCAAAATTACAGAGTTTAGAAATTCAGGCACGTGCATGTACTTTGTCTGAGGCAGGTATTGTTCTTGAACAATCTGTACAAATTACTCAACTACCTGGTTTTGAACAAGGTTGGTTTTCTGTACAAGATGAACACGCTCAGCTTTGCGCAACATTATTGCCAGATTTGAACGATAAAATAGTAGTTGATGCATGTGCTGCCCCAGGCGGTAAAACTGCTCATTTACTTGAAAAATTTAAACCTGCTCAGCTCATTGCGATTGATCAGGACCCAAGCCGTTTAGTGCGTGTAACTGAGAACTTAAATCGCTTAGCACTTGATCAAAGTCATACAGAGATTTTAGCAGCCGATGCAACTCAATGGACTCCTGCACAACCAGTAGATTGTATTGTGCTCGATGCACCTTGCTCTGCTACAGGGGTTATTCGTCGTCATCCTGACATACGCCTATTACGCCAATCTAGTGATATAGCTCAAACCATTGAGCTACAAAAGCAGATCTTGGACCACATGTGGCAACAACTCAAAGTTGGCGGTACATTGCTTTACATCACCTGTTCAATTTTAAAAGCTGAAAATGAACAGCAGATGATGAAATTTTTTGCTGAAAATCCAAATGCAAAAGAGATTAAAATTGAAGCTGATTGGGGAATCGAGCAAACTCATGGCCGTCAATTACTGCCAGAAGCGCAGTCTGGTGATGGGTTTTATTATTGTAAAATCCAAAAAATTGCATAAAAAAAGCAGGCTTAAAGCCTGCTTTTTTACTCGATCAGCATTAAAGTGTGTGCTGATCTTTTACTTCTTCTAAAACGTCATCTAAATCTTCAGGATGTTTCGATAAATGGATAATGGATAAAGCCAAGCCGCCCCATAAAAACACCATCGAAATTACCATCATCACGATTGCTGAAGTATTCATTATTCTATCCTCCTAGCGATCTTTCATTTTGCTTAAAACAATTGCAACGACTGCACAGAAAATCACACTGCCCCAGCCGAATACACCTTGTAAGCTCATACTGTAACTATCATAGCCATTTTTGATCAAATTAAATACAGTCATACTGAGTGTAGTTAACAAGATTAACGATGTAATGACTGTTAAAGTGAAATCCCACCCCTTACCTAATTGAATAGTTGAGATGCGATTGACGTGATCACGAAGTTCAATTAGAGCAGAACGTTTAAACCAAGCCACGGTAATAATAGAAAGTAAAGCCCCGCCAATAATACCGATGTTATTGATAAAGTGGTCAACGATATCAACCAACTTAATTGCGTTTACACTTGAAAATAAAATAATTGATACAAGCGCACTACCACCACCAATAATGGTTACTGCTTTTTTACGACCCCATTTCAATTTATCTTGCATTGCTGCAATAGGTACTTCCAAAATACTCACCATCGAAGAAATACCTGCGACGAAAAGTGAAGCAAAGAATAAGAAGCCAAATAAATCGGCACCTGTACCTAGACTTGAAATAATTTTAGGGAATGCAATAAATGCTAATCCAATCCCGCCACTCACGACATCTTTAACTTCAGTACCTGCCGCATGTGCCATAAAGCCAAGTGCGGCGAAGATACCAATACCTGCTAAAATCTCTGTTGATGCATTTGCAAAACCAACAACAAGACCAGAACCTGTTAAATTCGTTTTCGGTTTTAAATAAGATGCATAAGTCACCATAATCCCGAAACCGACAGAGAGGGAGAAGAAAGTATGACCATAAGCCGCTAACCAAACTTTATAATCCATCATTGCTGACCAGTTTGGCGTAAAGAAAGCATTTAAGCCTTGAACTGCACCTGGTAAACGTAATGATTGAATCACTAAAATAGTGAAGAGAATGAATAATAAAGGCATGAAAATCTTATTTGATAATTCCACACCTTTTTTCACACCACCATAAAGAATGATTAAAGTAAGTGCCCAAATCCCAACAATCGGCCAGAATAAATGGCCTACAAACTGTAAATCAAAACCAGTTGCTTTTGTGGTCTGCAAATAGGTATTAAAGAAGAAACCTTCTGGATCACTTCCCCACATTTGACCAATAGAGAAATAAACATAACTACCAGCCCAAGTGAGTACACTTGCATAGTACAAACCAATAATAATACAGACACAAACCTGCCACCAACCTAAAGTTTCTCCGCCTTTAAATAGGGCACGATAAGCTTTAGGAGGTGAACCAGTACTACGATGACCTACCGCATAATCTAAAAATAGCAACGGTAAACCAGCAGTAATGAGTGCCAATAGATAGGGAATAAGAAACGCACCGCCACCATTTTCATAAGCAACGTATGGGAAGCGCCAGATATTACCTAAGCCTACAGCCGAACCAACGGCTGCAATAATAAAACCAGATCGTGACGTCCAGTTTTCACGAGAATCTGTCATAGAACACCTAATGTTAAAAGATTACTTATTTTTACTGCTATTGTTGATTGTTATTCCGCATGCAAAAAAAGAACCAAAAAATACTTTTGTGTTTGTAGAAAATAAAAAGCACCTTTTGAGTATTTTTATTCCCTTAACAAACAAGCAAAAATAGAAAATTCTTCCTTAAAGATTTTTGTCCATTTTTTGCCCCTATATAGCTGAACAATACCTGTTTTTATTTCTTTTTACTGTAATTTCCGTCAGAAATTTTACGAATTTTCTGAGTTTTTTTCACAATTGGTTATTTTTCAGCTAATGTTTACGTTCTACTACTTGTAGCTCAACATTATTGTTCAATGACATTTTCTGCCAACTCTTAAAAAAGCTCCTTTAATTACTCAACTTATCCACTAATTTATTTTTAACTCTCCAGTTATCAATTAAAATTTAATAAGCGCGATAAGATTGACAAAATTTATACTAAATTTTCTACAAGATTAAATTCATTTAAATTAAATAGAAAATATTAATTCCTTGAAATAAATAAACTTTTTTAAGGATTAAAAATTTATTCATATCACACATCTCAGATCCTTATTTTTTATCAATGCATCTGTAGCAAGATGTCTATATCATGCGCTCAAAGATTTCTTTTATGTGGATGTAAAAATGAAAATATTAAAAATATCTTTATTAACGCTCGGGATGGGCTTAAGTGGCTTTGCTCAAGCAGACTTCGTAGGAGTAAAAGGAGACGTCGGTTACTGGTTTTATGACGGTAAAGCGAATATGTCTTCTCAATCATCCGAAGATCAAGACTTAGACCAAAAAGGTAGTGCTCAAATCTCATTAGCAGTAGAGCACCCAATTCCATTTCTTCCCAATGCCAAAATTCGTTATGTAAATTTAGATACCGAAACTAAATCAGAAACTTTAGGTCAAGCCAATTATAAAGTTGATTTAGATCATAGCGATTTTATCCTCTACTACGAGTTACTAGATAATATCGTAAGTGTAGATGCTGGTCTTGGTGCAACTGTATTAAATGGTGATATTACTGCGTACACAGGTAAGCGCGTGGATATTGATAAAACATATCCTATTGCTTATTTGTCAGGTGAAGTAAAACTACCGTTTACAGGCTTAAGTGCTAAAGGTGAAGCAACTTATACAAACTTTGATGATGCACGAATTACAGATGCGCTGGCAGAGGTAAAATATAAATTTGCAGATAACCTACTCATTGATCTGGGTCTAACAGCAGGCTATCGCATACTTAATATCGATTTAGATGACTACGATAACAATGACCTTAAATTTGAGTTTAAAGGCCCATATGTAGGCTTAGAAGCACATTTCTAAATCAGAAGAATTTCAGAAATAAAAAAGAACTCTATATGAGTTCTTTTTTTATTTAAATCATATCTACATAACCTAAATATTCTCGAATTCTTTGACACCAAGCTTGAATATTTGGATATAGCTCCAAATCAAAACCACCTTCCTCCGCGACATGGGTATATGCATATAAGGCAATATCAGCAATAGTTAATTGATCTCCAACAAGATAGTCGTGATCTACTAGAGCTTTATCCATAATAGATAGTGCTTTATGGCCTTTTGGCTGTAAATTATGGTATTCCTCTATTCTTTCTGGTGGTAACCCTAAATATTTATTAATAAAACGAGCAACTGCAATAAATGGTTCATGACTATACTGCTCAAAGAACATCCATTGGTACATTTTGGCTTTAATAAAAGAATCTGTAGGAATAAATTTTGTTCCTTCAGCCAAGTAACCTAAAATAGCATTCGATTCACTCAAAACACGACCATCTTCTAGAACTAATACAGGTATTTTTCCATTAGGATTTAACGACAAAAAATCAGCTGATTGGGTTTCTTTATTTAAAATATCAACATGTACCCATTTATGATTAATTTTTAATAAGGAAAGTAATAGTTTTATCTTATAACAGTTACCCGAACCGATATCACCATAAATTATCATAAATGCTCTTCCCTTATTATGCATACTTAATAGATTAATTTTCTTATTATTTATAGCACAGCTCTTCCTTACTATTTTATATTTATTTCCTACAAATATATTTTTCCCACACAATAAAAAACACCCCCATTCATTGGAATGGGGGTGTTTGGAAT
>NZ_JBWZNA010000014.1:0-108745 GCF_056725885.1 Acinetobacter sp. GRABPA_MV_2 | reverse complement strand
TACCTTTTTTAATATTAGTGCAACAACAGTTCACTTTTTAATCAAAAAGTAATAAAAATAGTCATTTTTTATATAAACATGGTTGTAAAAGCATCAATTTATCTAAAATTTTCTCGTCTTGATTCTTTTCTTGCCATCTAAGTGGACGACAATCAATATATTCACAGTATCCACCCTCTCCTTGCAGACACTGTTCATTCCAGCTTAATTGATATTGAAAGCTTCCCACATATCCAGCCGCCAACCCAAACTTATAATCACCACGACTTTGTGCATAAAGTTCAAAGATTATTTTTCCATTTTTCTCACATTGCCAAGAAAACTCCCTAGGCAAGTACATCTCTTTACCATTCGGTGTTTTAACCTTTGGATAAACTCTGTGGATATGTAAATTTACGTCCTCTGTAAAACTTTCAACAGGCTTTCCAAATTCTTGAATATCTAATCTTGAACATAGGATGATATTCCACTGATTTCTTATTTGTAAGAATGTAAGCTGCGTAGTTTCATTTAAGTTAATAATTTGGCACGTATAGAAACATAAAGATAAGAACGGCAAATGCAAAGCTCGCGCGTGTTTAAATCGCCCCAAACCTTCAATTTGATATTTCTGTCCTTTATAAAAAATTTCACCTTCACATACGCATAGTGTTGACCAATAGTCAGAAACACCCCACTGCAAAGCAGAGGCATTAGATATGTTTTCTGAAATCTGAATCGTAAGATCACATCCCATTTCTGGATCTAATCGCTGAAGACGAATGATGGGAATTTGCCATTGAATCAGATCAGTTTTATCAAATTGATATAGCGTCGAATCAAACTGACATTGGCGTCGAATAGAATATGTTTTTAAATGTCCCACACTATGTTGGCTATTACTTACAAGCACTGTTGCAGTGTCGATAGCTGAAGTTGTAATGCTGTGGGCGTTATAACACAGAGGAATACGTGGCTGTCCCACTAAACTAATGTAATTAAAATAACGAAGTGGGGTTGGTAAATTTGGAAGGATCAAGCCTTGATAAACAATTTTAAAAAAGCCACGAGAAGGTTGATAAACAACCCCCTCTTTAGCATTAGGGCCCAGCTGCTGTAATTGATTAATTTCACTTATCAACTTAGGCATACTGAACCTCTTCTATTTTATGTTTTTAGTGTTTCATTACTCTTGCGTGCAAATAAAGTCGTAACAAAACCAGATAGAGCATAGATAATTGAAACTGTCAAAATGCCCATTGGAATATTATAAGTGATTGCCGCAAAAATCAGTACTACTGGCAACATAACTACAAAAGGAACGCGTTTACGATCCATCTGCTTGAAAGAATAATATTTAATATTGGAAATCATGAGTAATCCCACAATTACCATAAGAACAGCATTAATAGTTTGAATCGCAATATCACGTAAATCAAAAATGAAAGGATAATCGCGAGCAACCCAGACGAGTGAAATAATGATAATAGCAGCGAGTGGACTTGCAATGCCGATAAAATAACGCTTATCAACAACGCCAATTTGCACATTAAAACGCGCTAGTCGGAAGGCTGCGCAGGCTGTATAAACAAAACAACAAGCCAAACCAATACGACCTAAATCATGCAAACTCCAGCTATACATCAGCATTGCTGGAGCCACACCAAAAGCTAACAAGTCCGAGAGAGAATCATATTGTTCGCCAAAAGCACTTTGTGCGCCAATTGCTCGAGCAACTCGACCATCTAAGCCATCTAATAGCGCTGCAATAAAAATAGCATAGATCGCTTGATTAAAATCCCCATTCATACTTGCAATGATGGAATAGAAACCGGACAACAGAGCAGCAGTTGTGATTAAGTTAGGCCAAAGATAAATACCTCGGCGCTTCACTTTTTGTCCTTCCGGATTATCTTCTTCTTCAACCACTTCAAATGTAATCCCATCAAATGAATGTTCATTATGAGTTAAATCTTGCTCTGGTTTAGGCGCATTTGTCATTATTTTCTATTCCAAACATGTGCATTGATTTAAGTTAACTGTTACTCACCTACCAACCAGCGAACAGCAGCATGACCACCAGTTTCTTGCATACGAAGATGTGGGAATAACCACTGTAGTGCTTGGTCTGCTTGTTCTGAGAACTGCCAAGGTGGGTTAATCACTAATAAACCACAACCATTTAGACCTACAGGAGTGTCATCTGGCCATACACAAATTTCACAAACTAACTGACGGCGAATACCTGTTTTAAACATTTTCTTTTCAAAACGTTCAATCATCGCTCGGTCTTTGATTGGATACCAAACTGCAAAAACGCCCGTTGGCCATTTTTTATAAGCTTGTTGTAAAAGTTCAACTAATTGCGGAAAGTCTTTACGTTCTAATTCGTAAGGAGGGTCGATCATAACCAGACCGCGCTTTTCTTTTGGCGGAATTACACCGAGCAAGCCTTCATATGCATCACGCTCATGTAAACCTGCACGTTTATCACGAATGTTATGGCGTAATTGCTGAAATACATCGCGCTGCATTTCAAATATAGTAGCCTTGTCGATTTCACGCATGCCTTGCAAAGCAAACCAAGGAGAACCTGGATAACTCCCCTTCCCTTCTTCAGAACGCAATTGTTCTACTAACTTCAAATATTGCTGGATTGCTTCAGGTGCCTGACGCTTTTCCATATCAGATAGTTGAACTAGACGATGAATGCCTGTGAGAAACTCTCCAGACTTTTGTGCAGGTGCCAGAGATAAATCATATTTGCCTGCCCCTCCATGCGTATCGATATAACGATAAGGTTTATCTTTAGCATTTAAACGGTTGAGCAGCTGTAGCAAAAGCACATGCTTCATAACATCTGCAAAGTTGCCCGCATGGAAATGGTGACGGTAATTCATGTTGACTTTAATTCCTCAATTCAACAAATAGTTTAACATGAAAAAAATATTCTTTCGTAAGGTTGTGATCATCTAAAATAGAGCTGCTTGATATTTTTACGATCTACTCGAGGTTATATGCACTCTCATTCACTTCCTGATTCATGGAATTTGGATCAAATTTTAGATGATTTAAATGCGCATGGCTTTGCCATTATAAATCAAGCATATCCAGATCAATATCGCGCACAGGTTTCTCAAGAATGTAGCCATCATATGGATGAGTTTAGAAAAGCAGGCATTCAAAACGGCGTTGTAAGTAATATTCGTAGTGACCACATTCTCTGGATTAATGATCAACTCCCTATTGCTCAGCAACATATTGAAACCTTAACTTTATTCTCACAAAGTCTAAATCAAGCATTCTATTTAGGGATTAAAGAGGTCGAAGCTCATTTTGCTCGTTATAATTTGGGTGAGTTTTATGCTTTACATCGAGACAATCCTCAACAAAAAAATGATCGTATTATCTCAACTGTCTATTATTTACATCCAGAATGGCAAGAAGATTGGGGAGGACAATTGCGACTACAAGATAAAAATAAGAAATGGCATATTGTTAATCCCGAACCCAATCGACTGGTAATATTTCAAAGCGATTTATTACATGAAGTATTAATTTCAAAACAACAAAGGCTATCTATTACGGCTTGGCTTCGTAGTGGAAATTCTATTTGGGTTTAAAGGTTACTCTTTAAATTTGATAAATGAACCCGATATAAAAGCTATTGATTAAAAAAGGTGATGGCGTATGTCTATTGAAAGTAAAACAATTGTGAACCGAATTGGTGAAACAGACCAACTTTATTTGACTGAAAATACGCCTGAGCTTGCTTTAGAGCGTGCTGAGTTACGCATGCAACTTGTAGTATTAAGTCGTGTTCGCCAAGAACAGCTACATTTTTTACAAGAAGCTATTGTTTTGCTTGAACAAGCTCGGATGGAATATGAAGAAATGCCATTGAGCTTATATCTTAATTTGTCTTTACACTTAGCCAAAGCGTATATGCTTTATTTTGAACTAAATAAAGAAAAACGTTTTGCGTTGATTACTCAACAAATTTTGAAGCCATTAGCACATCATGAACATGCTGATATCTATTTCTTCTTAGCATATGCGTCAGCAGCACGACAAGAGTCAGCATTGACACGACATTGGTTAACTAAATATTTATCAACGTCTACATGTGATCTTGAATTACTTCATGGCCAACCTGTATTTGACCTTGTACGTCATGAGCCATGGTATAAAGATCAATTAAAAGTAAAGACACATTAAACTCTTAATGTAATAAAGCCTGTTTTACGCATTACGTGTAAAACAGGCTTTATTTTTATGAAATTATTTTTTTACACTGTCTTCATGCAGTTGCTCATTAAGCTCATCAATAACCACAATCCACTCATCATCTTTTTCCCAATGACTTTTTAAAAAATCACTTTGGCCCTTTGACCAAAAAGAAGCTTCATGTAATTTCTGTTCGGCTGGTATTTGATGTGTCTTAATAAAATTTTCGATACTTGCTTCATCAGAATCTAAACCCAACTGATCAAATAAAAGCTCTAAAGTAGGTTGCTGCTCAAACATTGTTATTCTCCTATAACTTCTTTTAAATCATCTATTAACTAATCTATCAATAAAACGTTTTTACTTGCATGATAGTGTCTATATTTTCTTGTTGCTTTTTGTGTTTCCCTTCTAATGATTTAATAAAAAAGCACTCTATAAAAGAGTGCTTTTTTACATTTATCTATCAGATAAATTATTTCAACATGTCAGCAATTGCAGCACGTTCTTCTTCAAGTTCATTCAACGTAACGTTAATACGTTCACGGCTGAATTCGTCAATTTCTAAACCTTGAACGATTTTATATTCACCGTTTTCAGTCGTTACAGGGAAACCAAACATTACGCCTTCAGGAATACCATAAGAACCATCAGATGGAATACCCATAGTTACCCATTTGCCGTTTGTGCCAAGTGCCCAATCACGCATATGATCAATTGCAGCGTTAGCAGCAGAAGCAGCAGAAGACAAACCACGTGCTTCGATGATCGCAGCACCACGTTTACCAACAGTTGGAAGGAACACATCTTTGTTCCAAGCAGCATCGTTGATTTTGTCTTTTAAGCTTTCGCCATTTGCAGTTGCAAAACGGTAGTCAGCATACATTGTTGGAGAGTGGTTACCCCAAACTGTCATTGTTTCGATATCAGAAACTGCAACGCCAGCTTTTTGAGCAAGTTGAGTTAACGCACGGTTGTGGTCAAGACGCAACATTGCTGTGAAATTTTTCGCAGGAAGATCTGGAGCAGATTTCATTGCGATGTAAGCGTTAGTGTTTGCAGGGTTACCCACAACTAACACTTTAACGTCACGGCTAGCAACTTCGTTTAATGCTTGACCTTGGCCGATGAAAATTTCACCGTTAACTTTCAACAAGTCAGCACGTTCCATACCAGGACCACGTGGACGAGAACCTACCAATAAAGCGTAGTCAGCATCTTTAAATGCAACTTTCGGATCATCAGTCCCGATCATGCCAGCCAATAAAGGGAAAGCACAGTCATCAAGTTCCATCATTACGCCTTTAAGCGCTTGTTGTGCTTTTTCAACTGGAACTTCAAGCAATTGTAAAATAACAGGTTGATCTTTACCTAACATTTCACCGCTTGCGATACGGAATAATAAGCTGTAACCAATTTGACCTGCAGCGCCAGTCACGGCAACACGAACGGGTTGCTTCATGTAATTGTCTCCAATGAGTGTCCTTAATCGGGCTAAATAGGAATTCCATCTAACCAAATCATCATAAACGGCAAAGATTGTACTCTAAAGATTTGGCAGATGCATGTAAAAGCGACCCGTTTTCACCAAAAGTCTGATAGAAAATACAAATTAATCTCTACTAATAGATTCAATGTATGATGAGCATTTCTTTACGAAATGTTCGTAATCTTTAATAACTACCTTTAATCATGATTTCACCAGGGCAATTCGATACGACATGATTTGCACATTGTTTATATTGCCCCTTTACCGTGTAACAAACTTTCACTTCTGTTAAGACCACATCCGAACGCGATAGTTGACAACTAAAACGGATACCATTTTGGGGCAAGCTAGGATTAAGGCGAACAAATTGTTGTCTTAATGCGGATTGTTGCATTTCAACATTTGTTGAACTTGTGAGACTAGCCGGAATTTTTAAACGTTCAGCAAAGTTAATAACCGTACGAAAATATTGGCTCGCATTCATAGGAACACACCCCCCTACATTTTTCCATAACTGCACACGAGCATTATTATCGGGCATAACCCGAGCAACGACTTTAGCTTGTAATGGAGAGAGAGTGGCCGAACTTTCTGTGGAACAATCAGTTTTAGTTGTTTCAGGCATAAGACCTGTAATTGTCAGTGAATATCCTTCAAGACATTTACGTTGTTTTTGTTTAGAGGGATCTAATGCACATGCAGCTGGTGTCATTTGTACATGCATAACATATCCCTGTAAATTAACAGTTTCGGCATGTAAAACGGAACTCATCAATCCTCCCCCTGCACAGATTATCCACCATGCAAGTTGTAAAATTGAACGAAGTTCCAAATATCTATATTTCATTTAATTAAAACTTGAATATGCCAATTAAAAGAAGATCCATCATCAACCACCTTAACGTTAAGGCGACGTACGCATTGGAATGACTTTCATACGTTGCGATAAGGACTGGGCTCCTTGACCCAATATTACGCCGTAATGTGTTGCATTCGTCATAACATGCTTGACATAGTCTCTGGTTTCTAACAATGGAATTGTCTCAGTATATTGGTCAGCCGAAATTGATTGATAGTCCGGTTGCCAACGTCTAGCCCGATTAGGCCCCGCATTATAACCTGCTGTTGCCAAAACAGGGTTATTGCTTAATTGTCCCTGAATCATCGACAAATAAAATGTTCCATATCGAATATTGGTATTCATTTCACTCAATGCAGCGGGATTATAAGTTTCACCCATTTGACGTGCAATCAACTTCGCTGTATCAGGCATAATTTGCATAAGACCACCCGCTCCAACGTGAGAACGTGCAGAAGTAACAAACCGACTTTCTTGACGCATTAAACCATAAGCCCATGCCGGATCAATTCCTGCATTGTAACTATGACTTACGACATTAGTCTTATGGGGAGTCACAAAGCGGTAAGTATCATTGTGCTTATTTGTTGTACGATCTGCTGCATAGATTGCACGGTCATACCATCCCATGTCATGGGCACGCTTTGCTGCAGCTAAAAGTAAACCGTCATCATGCTGAAGATAAGCTTGGCGAACTGCCCAATTCCACTCTCGATTCGTATAAGTTGGATTTGCATTAATACGTCTTAAAGTAAAAGCACGATTAAAGTGAATATTCTGATCTAAACGTCTTAAATCACTTGCTGTCGGCTGATCATCATAAGGTTGATGGTTATAACGCTCACCTAAACGATCTTTTGCTAAAAGATTATGATAGTCATCACCAGCCTGAGCCAGTTTTCTATAAATTTGTTGTGCGGTTGCTTTAGAAGCACTATCGCCACGCTGTTCTGACGCGCGAGCAAGCCAATATTGCCAACGGTCTTCTTGTTTTTGGGTTACCGTCATACTATCAATAGCACGAATTAAACTTTCCCACGCACCAAATCTAATCGCCTGACGCGCATAAATTTCGGCTTCTTCCGGACTTAATGGGTAGCCATAACTTGCATCAAAGTATTGTAGAACTTCACGATTAAAATTATTTTTCATTACCGTAGTACCACCAATATAGGCTACCGTACGATATAAATATTTTTGTACATTTTGTGGCGTACCTTGGGCGACACGCTGCACATTTGAAAAAGCATTACTTAAGTCATTATTAGCTAAACGGCCTAACGCAAAAATCAAATAAGCATAATCTGCATCATTTGTCTTAGGTGCACTCCACAAATAATTAAGTGGGTTGGCCTGAATTTGGTTAAGCTGAGCCAAAGACAAATTCAAACCCAGAGTCTGTGCTGTCGCAAGTGCCTGTCCAGACAGGCCTGAACGTAACTGTACCCAGAGACGCTGTTGCTTATCTTGTGCGCTCATTAAAGGACTAGATAACATCATGCGCCCTAAACCGATACATGATTCTGGTTGGGATTCAGTTGCTAACCATACATCTTTATATTCAGCAAAAACTAACGCATCGCCGCTTTTCGCCCGCACTTGTGCTAAAGCACAATTTTCGGCTTGGTCAGGATTGGTAACATAAGATAAAACCGGTTGTGCAGATGCAAAGTCAGCTTGTTTAACTTTTTCTTCAACATAGTCGGCCGCTAATTTTTCAGCCATCGCTGATTGTGGGTAGCGTTGAGCAAAGCTTACGATAGAGGCTGTAGGCTGAAAGCCAAGATTCGTATTGAGTTTCCAGTATTCTGGATAATATCCCAATACATCATTTTGCATTGCAAGCTGATATTGGTCTAATAATGCGGTATTACCACTATTTGCAGCATTTAATGCATCATTGAACTGCTCTTCAGCAGCATAGGTAAATGAACAACCAAGTAAACACATAGCTCCTAACCAGCTACGATGCATATATTTATTTTTCATTACACGACTATGGATTGATGAGCTCTTTCTACTTGGTCTCATATATGTGCTAAACCCTGACTATTCACCTTCAACATATAGTTTAATTATTCTTCGTGCTTTCTTTTGTTGTGTTATGTAACCCTATGATTCAACATCATTAAAATCCACCTAATTTACTTCATAAAAACCTTGTCATGTTCTGAAAGTTTACTGTTATCGGTTCAGCTCAAATACTGTTATAATAAATGGTTTGACCCATTTTGGGCCAATTTATTCTTTTTAGATCGATCTGTTAGGAGCCTGCATGACGGTTCAAACCTTCATTCCCAATGGTGCCAAAGCTGCCTCAGAAAACACTGTTACCCAGCCAACGCACACCACTGATGTTTCAATAAAAAAACTTTATATTGAAACGCAAGGGTGTCAGATGAATGAGTATGACAGTCACCGTATGGCAGACCTTTTAGGGGATTCTCACGGCTATGTTTTAACGACCAACCCTAATGAAGCAGACATTCTGCTCATGAATACATGTTCTATTCGCGAAAAAGCGCAGGAAAAAGTATTTAGTGAATTAGGCCGCTGGCGCAAACTAAAAGATAAAAATCCTGATCTTGTGATTGGTGTCGGTGGATGTGTTGCCTCTCAAGAAGGTGACAACATTCAAAAACGTGCACCCTATGTAGACATGATTTTTGGTCCACAAACATTACACCGTTTACCGCAAATGCTTGATCAACATAATGCTCAAGTAGAAAAACCTAAAAAAGATAAAATCAAACTGGTCGATATTTCTTTCCCAGACATTGAAAAATTCGACTTTTTACCTGAACCACGTGTAGAAGGTTTTAAAGCATTCGTTTCTATTATGGAAGGCTGCTCTAAATACTGTTCTTTCTGTGTAGTTCCCTATACACGCGGTGAAGAGGTTTCTCGCCCATTAGATGATGTACTTGCAGAAATTGCAGGTCTTGCTGAAAAAGGTGTCCGTGAAATTTCACTTCTTGGTCAAAATGTAAATGGTTACCGCGGAGAAACCTTCGAAGGTGGCATCTGTACTTTCCCTGAATTGTTACGACTCGTTGCAGAAATTCCAGGTATTGGGCGTTTACGTTATACAACATCGCATCCACTTGAGTTCTCTGACGAGCTTATTCAGTGCTATGAAGATTTACCTCAAATGGTGTCACATTTACACTTGCCTGTTCAAAGTGGATCTAATGATGTTTTACAGGCAATGAAACGAAATCATACGATTGATGTTTATATCGACAAGATTGCCAAATTAAGAAAAATACGCCCTGATATGCACTTATCGAGTGACTTTATTATTGGTTTCCCTGGTGAAACTGATGAAAACTTCGCCGAAACACTTCAATTTATCAAAGACTTAGATTTTGATCACTCATATAGCTTTGTTTATTCAAAACGTCCGGGTACACCTGCATCAGACTTACCTGATACTACGCCTGAACACGTTAAAAAAGAGCGTTTAGCTCAAGTTCAAAAAGTGATTAAACAATCTAGCATTGAAAAAACTGACGCAATGCTTGGCAAAATTGAACGTGTTCTTATTGAAAAAGTCTCTGATCAAGACCCTAATATTTTACTAGGCACAGCTGATAATACCCGTCTAGTCACTTTTGTAGGTGATGCTGCTTGGGTTGGACGTTTTGCAGAGATCGAGATTACTGAAATTAAAACTTTAAATTTAGTTTACGGTGAACTCTTGAATCTTGAGCCTGACGTGGCGTAATGTAGAGGTATTCTAAAGTCTACTGAAAGGTTTTCTCTTGACTGCAGCGATTCGACGTACCGTAACATTTCCTGAAGTTTCAATGGAACGTTTAAAGAGCATCTTGGGTGCCTATAATGGGCACCTTAAGCAAATTGAACAGCGTTTAGATGTCAAAATTACTCATCGTGGAGATGTTTTTCATATCGATGGTGAGATTGATGCTGTTGGGAGAGCCGAAGCATTATTGCAACGACTCTATGAAGAGTCTGAAGCATCCCAGCAAATTAGTGCCGATCTATTACATCTGTTAATTCAATCCTCTCAAACTGAACGTAATTTCGAGTTAGTTGGAGAAGAGATGGATGAACATGATGCACCAATGGATGTCTACTTCCAGACTCGAAAAGGGCGTATTAACCCACGTGGTGCCAATCAAAAACGCTATGTACAGCGTATTTTGCAAAGCGATATTTCTTTTGGTGTTGGCCCTGCGGGTACAGGTAAAACCTATTTAGCAGTTGCCGCCGCAGTAGATATGCTGGAACGTAATGAAATCCAACGGATTTTACTTGTACGTCCTGCTGTAGAAGCTGGGGAAAAGTTAGGTTTCCTACCGGGTGATTTAACTCAGAAAATCGACCCGTACCTACGCCCTCTTTACGATGCTCTTTACGAAATGCTCGGCTTTGAAAAAGTTGCCAAGTTAATCGAGCGTCAAGTGATTGAAGTTGCACCTCTTGCATATATGCGTGGTCGTACACTTAACCATTCATTTGTAATTTTGGATGAGGCTCAAAACACAACGCCAGAGCAAATGAAAATGTTCTTGACCCGTTTAGGTTTTGGCTCTCGTGCAGTGATTACAGGTGACATTACCCAAGTAGATTTACCTCGAGGCCAACAATCTGGTTTAGCACATGCACTACGTGTACTCGAGAATATTAAAGAAATTCATATTACCCGTTTCCATTCCCGTGACGTTGTACGTCATCAACTTGTTCAAAAAATTGTTGAAGCGTATGAAGGATGGGATGGTGAACAACAGCGTCTTAATGCTGAAGCACGTGCTGAACGCAAAGCACGTCAAGAAGCATTAGTTGCTGAAAACGATACAGCAGCAGACTTGCAACATCAGGATGCTTAAGGATTCATTTTGAAAATCAGTTTAAGTTTACAACAAGACTTTCAATCACCTGAGTTAGAGCTCAAACGAGCTCAACTCAAAAAAATTATTGAGACAACTTTACGCCACGTTGATTATAAAGAAGATTGTGAAATTGGGGTTGCTTGCGTTGATCTGGACGAAAGTCAGCAACTCAACTTGCAGTACCGAGAAAAAGATAAACCAACTAATGTTTTATCTTTTCCAAGTGATATTCCAGAAGAAGTTCTACCAATGCTAGATGGCTTACCTCTAGGTGATTTAGTTATTTGTATTCCGGTGGTATTACAAGAAGCATTAGAGCAGAAAAAAACTGCCCAAAACCATTTTGCACATCTATTAGTTCATGGTGTTTTACATTTACTCGGTTATGACCACGAAACTAGTGATGAAGATGCTGAAGAGATGGAAGGCTTAGAAATTGAAATTTTAGCAAAACTCAATATTTCAAATCCTTATCAGGAATAATGCGATGACTCTTAAAATGTGGATATCCTAAAAGTTATCCACATTTTTTTAATTAGTGAACCTCAAATTCAGCTTCCGCTGGATCAAAACGCCAAGTACGAACAATACGTAACTCCGAAATATCTTTCATATTTGCATCAAAATGCCCAAATGGCGCACCGCGACGTACTGAAGACTTTGCAGCCTCATCAAGTATTGAATGCCCTGAGCTTTCAAGCAAACGAATTGCACGAATTCCGCCTTGAGCGTTCAAAATCACCATTAAACGAACTTCACCTTTGAGCTGCTGCTGTTTCGCTTCTTCTGGATAATAGCGATTACCGTAAAGCTCTACTTTTTCACGAAACTTATCTAAATAAGCAGCCGAGGCATCTTTCTTCGCTTGAATTCCATCTACTGTTTTTATTTTTTGCTGGCGACTAAAATCTTGTCTACGTTGTAAATATTGTGCTTCAAGGCTCGCAACCAACGCAGCTTTTGCTTGAAATTGACTTTGTAATTGTTCTAATTCTTTTTTTCTTTGGCTTGCATCCGCTTGTTTCTGCCAACTTAAAACCGTCATTAGAACTTTTTCTTCAAATTTAAGCTCTCGTTGTTGCTGAATCTTTTGCAAAGTTTCTAACTCTGCATTCCCCGTTGAAGCATCATTAAGCATCGGATTTGGAGTATCACTAGAAGTCCGGTGAGCCTCACGAAATGCACCTGAACCCTGCTGGTCTGCTTGTGCCAAAAAATCTGCCTGAACAACTGGCTCATTGGTTGGTCGAATTGAAATTGCAATTTCTTTAGTAGACTGCTCTGATGGGCTAGGCATAGCAAAGTTAATGAGCAATACAAGAATATGCAGTAAGATTGCTAATATTGTTGCAGCAATAAAGACTTGGTCTTTCCACCAATACTGAAAAGACTCTATAGATAGACTTCTTTTGTTCAACATAATCTTAAAAGCATATAAATGCCTTTTCCCCACGGTTTAATACCGAATAAAACATAAACTGATATTCAAATCTGGATAAAAGTGTGATTCACTTCAAATATAGGATTTTATCCATTTTCATTTTGTCAAAATGTATCAATTAAATTTGTTACACTGCAAGATCAAAACCCGTTTTTTATCATAATAAAGATTGTGTGGGCTCTTTAGTAAATTATCTTCTGGAAGTTCTTTTATGCAAACGCTATTTTCCTCATTAGTCAGACGTCTTCAAAAAGTCTATAAAAAAGCAGAAGCATTCATTGAGGAAGAAAGAGATTTTACATTATCGCAAACCTTTCTGAATGCCACTTTGCAACGTTATGTCACCAATAATGTTGAATTTTTAGATGACCTACATGCTGATCTTTATCATGACTGGTTAAGATTATATGCAACCATGCACGTAAAAGGTTTAGAAACCACATTATCGGTTGATTTAAAACTGATCCAGATGGAATTTAATAAAGAACAACAACTTTTAGTTTTTGAACAAATTAGCAATACACAAATTATCGAGGCGAAATATAAAAACTTTTGGCAAAAAATCGCCGTAAAAGCCGCAGTTTTTTACTACCATAAAATTTTGAAAAAAGATCCATTAGGGATGATTCTTGAACGTTTTAATGTAGCAGAAGAACGCGACGAACTTATATTCCTTGATCTCAATCGTTGGTTTGGTAAAAAAGCCAGCATTATCGAGACTTTAGGCAAAGTACATGTAAATTATGCAAGAGTTCGTGAAGCTGAGTTAGTCGTGTTTGGAAATGTGAATTTAGCAGCCTTACTCTCTCGTGATCAGGATGACGATTTTGAAGATGAATTAGAAGATTCAGAAATAACGCCAATCCAGCAAAAAGATGAATAAATCGTTATAAATGAAAATTAATTGGCTGCCAAAAAACACAAATAGATTACACATTTAGCATAAATCCTGATTTTTTCTCCATGATCAACAGGCATAATATGTTTAAGTTACAGATGCATCAGCACTGACTTTTTAGTCTGTACAAGGATACTTACTTATGGCAACAAAATTTCTGAAATCATTTGGCATCGCAACAGGTATTTCAACAACTTTGCTTTTTGCAGGCTTCTCAAGTCATGCTCTTGCCATGAGCCCATTTCAGGCAAATTATCAGTTTACTTATAATAATAAGGGTATGGGTACGGCTACACGTGCCTTAAGCCAGCAAGGTAATAACTGGACTTATAATTTCACTGCAAAAGCAGGTGGAATTGCTTCTGCAAGTGAAACAAGTAAATTCAGTTTCGCTAATGGTAAAATCGGGTCTCAAAGTTTTAGCCGCACCAGCAAAATTTTGATTCATAACAACACCATGAGTATTAACTTCAATCCCAATAGCAAAATCATTTCTACAAAGAAAGATGATAAAGCCCGTTCATTCGCTTGGCAGGCAGGTGTTCTTGATGAGCTAAATGCAGAGTTACAGCTTCGTGAAGACTTAAAAAATGGTTCTCTTAAAGCATCTTACCCCCTTGCAGATGCAAAAGAAGTTGAAAACCGTCGATTTGTAAAACAAGGTAATGAGAAAATTAAAACCTCTTATGGAACATTCGATACCATTAAAGTCGTTTTACAACACAAAAAGCCTGAACGCAGCACAATCTTTTGGCTAGCACCAAAATTAGACTATTTACCTGTTAAAGTAAGCCATATTGATGGTAAAACTTCTTATGGGTTGTTATTAACAAGTTATACAGGTAAGACGAATTAAAGCTTGCATTTTTTTGGATGCTTTTTAAAATACGCATTTGCTTTAAAAAGCATCCGTCTAGAGGATTCTCCCGTGCACGCACTAGAACAGAAAATCTTAACAGAAGGTATCGTTCTATCTGATCAAGTCTTGAAAGTCGACGCTTTCTTAAACCACCAAATTGATCCTGTATTAATGCAGCAGATTGGTAAAGAATTTGCCGCTCGCTTTAAAGATGCAGGGATTACCAAGATTATTACCATTGAAGCATCAGGTATTGCACCTGCAATCATGGCAGGTTTAGAACTTGGTGTACCTGTAATTTTTGCTCGCAAATATCAATCATTGACGTTAAAAGATGATTTATATCGTTCAAAAGTATTTTCTTTTACTAAACAAACTGAAAGTACTATTGCGATTTCAAATAAGCACCTTCATTCAACTGATAAAGCATTAGTTATTGATGACTTCTTGGCGAATGGTCAAGCAGCATTAGGATTGATTGATTTAATTCACCAAGCAAATGCAGAAGTTGTTGGTGTAGGTATTGTGATTGAAAAATCATTCCAACCGGGTCGTGATTTATTGCTAGAAAAAGGCTATAGAGTTGAATCATTAGCACGTGTTCATTCTCTTACAGATGGCAAAGTTACTTTTGTAAAAGAATAAGATGTACATTTAAAAAAGAGCGGATATCCGCTCTTTTTTATTTGCTAAAAATTATACTAAAAGCTTCTTAGCAACTTCTCCTAAACGTTTGCCTTGAGCTTCACACAGAATCTTTTCATCCTGGCTTAAGTTTTGGTCATGACGCGGTCCACTTACATGGCTAGCCCCATAGGGTGTTCCACCTGTTTTAGTGTTAGATAACGCTGGAATTGCATTTGGTAATCCCATAATCATCATCCCATGATGAAATAACGGCGGTAGCATAGTGAGTAAAGTACTTTCTTGCCCACCATGCATTGAACCAGAAGAAGTAAAAACACAAGCAGGTTTATTATGTAATACCCCATTGAGCCAAAGACTCGTCGTTTGATCCCAAAAATATTTCATTTCACTTGCCATATTGCCAAAACGGGTTGGCGAACCTAACGCCAAACCTGCACAATTCGCTAGATCATCTAAGGTACAGTAAATATCCCCTTCGTCAGGAATGCTTGGCTCAGCGATTGTGACGACTGGAGCAATATTTGGCACTGTCCGAATTTTCACTGACATACCCGCAGACTCAACACCATTGGCAATTAAATGAGCCATTTCTTTAGTAGAACCATATTTGCTGTAATAGAGTACAAGAATGTAAGGTTGCATCGGTTTCATAAATTTTGTTAAAAAGAACACTATACGGGATTTTTTATTTTTTTGGCGAAACCAATTTTATGAAATTCTAGCGGTGATTGATGCTGTAGCACAAAAGATAACGCGAGCAAATTTCTTGAACTCGTCGGGTAAAAGGTTTATCTACTTTTGGTAAACCCTTGCCCAGACAACAGAAAGCCTACTTTTTTGAAAAAAGTTTATGGCTACAATTCTTTCTATAGCGCATAGTAAACTTACAGAATGTCTTTCATTCTATAAGTTATTGTTTTGCTCTAATCTACTATTTGAGTATTTAAGCTCATACTTTGATAAGTTATCAATCGCCCAACATGATGATTAAAAAAATCGGGATAGACGACGCATGTTACAACGTTTTTTAAGTAAGCTTCCTTTTTATAATAAGACCTGGTTTCAGTTCGTTTTATATGTATTTAAGCGTTTTGAAGCTGATCGGTGCCGCGAACAAGCTGGGTCTCTCACTTACACAACGCTATTTGCCGTTGTGCCGATGTTAACTGTCTTTTTAGTAATTATTTCTTCCATTAAAGCGTTAGAACCCGCAAGACAACAGCTCCAACATTTAATTTATAGTAATTTTTTGCCAAAGAGCACGATCGCATTTGATAAAGCGCTAAATGCTTTTACAGAAAAATCTAGCAACTTAACCGTTATTGGTGTGCTGTTTTTATTCGTCACTACAGTTTTAATGCTCACCTCGATTGAAACTGTCTTTAACCGTATTTGGCGCGTTAAAGAAACCCGCAGTGGCATTATGGGTTTTATGCGTTATTGGACGATCATCTCTTTAGGTCCCATTATTTTAGGAAGCGCATTCGTCATTTCATCTACAGTTGCCTCAATGAATGTTCTTAGCAATAACTTTGCTGGCTATCAACTTGATGGAGCTTTCATACTCTGGTTTATTTCTTTTCTATTAACTATTGTTGGCTTTTTCATTTTGTACTGGACGATTCCAAATCGAACAGTCCCTATATATTCAGCAGGTATAGCTGCCTGCTTAAGTGCTGTACTTTTTGAAATACTCAAAAACTTTTTTAGCTTTGTAATGTCAAATTTTACTAGCTATGAACTTATCTATGGTGCATTTGCAGCAGTACCCATTTTCCTTCTATGGATCTTTCTTTCTTGGAATATTATTTTATTAGGAGTAGAAGTAAGTTTTGCTTTAACTGCATTTCATTCAGGTAAAGAGCAAAAACGGCACCCTGTTCTAATGTTATTAGATGTTCTTGAGTTATTTTATAAAAAGCAAAAACTCGGTGAAAGCGTAAGTGACAAAGAAGCTTTAGAAATTTTAGGGCGTGGAGAAATTGGCCGTTGGCCAGCTTATGTACTTTTACTTGAAGAACAAAATTTGGTTAAACGCACCGATAAAGATGAATATGTTCTAGCGCGCAATTTGTCCCAAGTTGATTTCTGGAGTTTTTTTACAGCACTTCCATACCCATTACCTTTACGTCAAGATGTTCAAAATGTACACGATGACGATGAGTGGATGGAAAAAATTGGACCAGCTCTTGTCGAGTCTAATGATTATTTAGCTGCCAAACTTTCTATTCCACTTTCAACAATTTTTGAAGAGAAATAAGACAACAGAGCCATTCAATAATATAAACATTCATTCCTAGCTAATAAAAAACCCTATTATTGAAAAATAATAGGGTTTTTTATTAGCAACTTAGAATAAGTTATGCTTTTACAAAAGTTTCCCATGAAAAATCTTGCGTTGCCCCTTTTAATGTCATTTTCAACTGATCACCTGCATGTAATGGTCCAACACCAGCAGGTGAACCTGTCATAATCACATCACCCGGTTCTAGTGAAAATACCTGATTAATATCAGTTAACAGATCACCAATAGTAAACATTAATAGTGCAGTATTTCCATCTTGACGTAATTCATCATTAATATGGAAAGTGAATTTGGTCTCTTGCCAATCTGTAATTTCGCTCAAATCGACCCAGTCTGCCAAAACACAAGCACCATCAAAAGCTTTAGCACGCTCCCATGGATGGCCTTTACTTTTCAGATCATTCTGTAAATCACGCATTGTTAAATCAAGGCCTAAAGTCACTGCCCCAACCGCTTTTAAAGCTTTTTCAGGATCAGTTTCACCTTTCAAAGGTTGGTCAATACGTAAAACCAATTCACACTCAAAATGACAACTGCCCCAAGCCGGATTCCAAGAAATACCGTCATTTAAACCAATCAAGCTACTAGGCGGTTTAATAAATAATATAGGCCTTTCAGGCATAGCATTATTTAATTCTTTAACATGATCGGCGTAACTTCTGCCCACGCAAACGATTTTTGAAGGACGTGTATTCATGAGACTTCCTTTGTTGTTGCAGCTAATAATTCTAAAAATTTATTTCTTAAATGTATTTTCAAATATGGTTTGATCTGAAACCTGTACAAAGGCACGCTTTGGTACAATAATTACAGTTTTATTCTTTAGCTCAAGGATGTAGGTCAACTTACCTTTAGCAAAAGTTTGTACATCCGCATACTGCACTACTTGCTTACGGCCATTAGCATATAGTTCAAAATAATCTTGATATAGATCGATTCCCTGCTCACTCTTTCCAAACTGGTAACGGACAAATTGACGCTTAAATAACATGGGTAAAAGCCAGTAACGCATCAGACCTTGCATCACTAGAAAAAACACGCCTAACCCGACATAATATCGTCCAACACCAGAGAGACCTAAATAAAATCCCCAAATAATAATTGCGATACTAATCGCAGGTGTAAGAAAACGGGTAAATTGCTTTTTCCCAAATGTCACTAATGAAAATCCATCTTGTGACTCTTCTAAATTCAAATAGTAACGTAAAGATAAAGCTGTTTTTTGCTCGGTCATTGCACTGCATCAATACTCAATAAATCGAAACTATTAGAGCATATTCATTTCAGCTTTAAAATGAATCACAGGCTATTTTTTATTTTGTTTAAAAGTGGAGCTTATTATGCAATTGGAGGAGCAGTCTACGTTGCATATATAGAACGTAGATTCATATTTTTTGAGCTTATTTCAGTTTTTAAAATTTCTACAATAAGAGCATCACCTTCTTAGTGGAATGTCTCATGTCTTTTTTTGCAAAATTATTTGGCTTAAAGCAAAAAGCAACAGTCTCAAAAGATGTGGTTATCCAAACCACTCAAGAGCTCCCTCTTTTCAATCAGCCAAGCTTTTTAGAATTAATTAAAAAACGTCGTTCTATTTATTCGATCGGGAAAAACTTAAAACATACTCCTTCGGAACTTGAAGGGTTAATTCAAGAGGCGGTCAAACATAGCCCTTCAGCGTTTAACTCTCAATCATCTCGTGTCGTCATTTTATTTAATCAATCTCATCAAAACTTCTGGAATATTGTTTTAGATGTATTAAAAACTATTGTTCCTGCCGGAGCACTAGCAGGAACTGAACAAAAAATTCAAAGTTTTGCAGCGGGTGCTGGTACAGTTTTATTTTTTGAAGACCAAGATGTGATTAAAGGTCTACAAGAGCAATTTGAATTGTATGCTGATAATTTCCCAGTCTGGTCTGAACACTCAACAGCAATTGCACAATTTGCTGTGTGGAACGTATTGGCTGAACAAGGTATCGGAGCTTCATTACAACATTACAATCCAATTATCGATGAGAAAATTAATGCTGCTTTTAATATTCCTGCACAATGGACACTAAGAGCCCAATTAGTATTTGGGTCAATTGAAGACGAAGCAGGTGAAAAAGCTTTTATTGAAGACGCCAGCCGTTTTAAAACATTTGGCTAATTTTTTTCAACTTTAAATCATTTAGAAGCTGGTTACCATGAGTACTAGCTTTTAAATTGAAATAATAAAAAACAGGCACAAAAAAACCGCTATATAGCGGTTAATTCTTCAAGTGGTGCGCTCAGAGAGATTCGAACTCCCGACCCCTTAGTTCGTAGCCAAGTGCTCTATCCAGCTGAGCTATGAGCGCGTACTTGATGTTGCGCATTATACGCATTTTTCCAAGCTTAGGAAGCCTTTTTTCATCTTTCTGTCATCAAACGTCTAGTTCTTAGCCATCAATCCAATTTACCTCAGATATTGACTAAAATTATTAGTTTTTTCCCATCTAACATCTATTTGAAATATTTTTTTTCAAATAATTTTTACCGTCTTTTTGAGGCATTTGGCCATATACCTAGAAGATAAAGGCTACTGTTTTAGTCAACATTATAGAAATAATATATTTCTGGTTAAGCTTTAACATTATAAGCTTAAGTAAAATTTATCGAGGATAATGCTTCAAACGAGTGAAAATATGATCAAAAAATAATTAGTAAAAAAAATATTATATAAAAAACATTATTATTTTTACGTCTAAATTAGAGAAGTTATTATTGCTTTAAATATTATTTATTATCAAAAAATGTGACTAAAAATACACATTGACAGCTTTTGAGATCTCACCAATACTAAATCGCAATTATTGAGATATATATCTCAATAATTAACTCGCGCAATAAATAATACTTACTTAAAAATACATAATTATATAGGAAATAGACTGAAATGTTCTTACTAAAAAATCTCGTTTCTTCGATATCAAAAGTTACTCAAGATTTGGGCAACATTATATCGGTGAATACTAATGTAACTGGTGGCTCTTCTGTTGATGGCCACATATCAACTTCTGGCTTACTTTCAGACACTCTATCTACAGTAACGAATACACTTACAAGTACCACGACTGGTCTTGTTTCTGATGTTGCGGGCACGGTCACAGGTAGCATTGGTTCTACCAGCCCTGTTGACACTGTAACCAATATTATTGGTGGTGTAACTGGCGGAATTAGTGGTGGCAATCCTCTTGAAGCCGTAACCAATATTATCGGTGGTGTTACAGGTGGAATTGGTGGTGGAACCTCTCCAATTTCTCCAGTCGTCGAGGTGGTTCAAGGAGGCATCGACATTCTTCAAGGTGTTGAAAGCCTAAAAACTGAAATCATCAATACAGGTATCGACACTGTTGCTGACACTATCATTGGCGCCCTTCCTCAAACTGAACACCCTGTTTCTGAAATTGCCGATCTTGGTACTCTAACTTTCGAAACCTCTCGTGACACAGTAAATGGCACGCTTGAAGTCATTTCTGATCTAGTGGGTGGAGACATTCAAGGCGCAACTGAGTCTGCTACTGGTGTCATTGAAACATTAATCACTAATGGTACAACTGCGACAGGTATTGTTACTGAAGTTGTCGGAAGCATTACAGATGTCGTTGGTGGTGTTGATGGTAATCCTCTTGAAGTAATTACTGACATTATTGGCGGTGTAACTGGTGGTGTTGATGGTAACCCACTTGAAGTAATTACTGACATTATCGGCGGTGTAACTGGTGGTATCGGTGATGGCACATCTCCAATCGCTCCAGTCATTGATGTCGTTCAAGGCGGTATTGATATTCTACAAGGTGTAGAGAGCTTAAAAACTGAAATCATCAATACTGGTATCGACACTGTTGCTGATACTATTATTGGCATTCTTCCACAAACTGAATATCCTGTTTCAGACCTAGCAGACCTCGGCACATTAACTTTTGAAACTTCTCGCGACACAGTAAACGGTGCACTTGAAGTTGTTTCTGATTTAGTCGGTGGTGATATCCAAGGTGCTACTGAGTCTGCAACTGGCATCCTTGGTACACTCGTCACTAATGGTTCAACTGCAACAGGAATTGTGAATAATATTATCGGTGGTGTAACAAGTGGGGATAGTCCACTTGGTGTAGTAACTGATATTATTGGTGGTGTAACTGGTGGTGTTGGTGGCAACCCACTTGAAGTAATTACTGACATTATCGGCGGTGTAACTGGTGGTGTTGACGGTAACCCACTTGAAGTAATTACTGACATCATCGGTGGCGTAACTGGTGGTGTTGATGGTAATCCACTTGAAGTAATTACTGACATCATTGGCGGTGTAACCGGTGGTGTTGACGGTAACCCACTTGAAGTAATCACTGACATTATCGGTGGCGTAACTGGTGGTGTTGACGGCAACCCACTTGAAGTAATTACTGACATTATCGGTGGCGTAACTGGTGGTATCGGTGGTGGAACTTCTCCAATCTCCCCAGTCATTGATGTCGTTCAAGGCGGCATTGATATTCTACAAGGTGTAGAAAGCTTAAAAACTGAAATCATCAACACTGGCATTGATACAGTTGCAGATACAATTATCAGCATTATTCCACAAGCAGAACATCCTGTTTCTGAAATTGCAGACCTCGGCACATTAACTTTTGAAACTTCTCGCGACACAGTAAACGGTGCACTTGAAGTTGTTTCTGATTTAGTCGGTGGTGATATCCAAGGTGCTACTGAATCGGCTACCGGTATTCTCGATACGCTGATTACAAATGGCACAACTGCTACTGGCTTAGTAACAGAAATCGTTGGTGGATTGACAGGAACTATTGGTGGGGTTACTGGTGGAGATAGCTCACTAGGCTTAGTCACTGATTTACTTGGCGGTTTAACTGGTAGCGTTACTGGCGGTACAGACAACCCTATCGGCATCGTAACAGATATCGTGGGTAGCTTAACAGGCGGTGTGACTGGTGAAGGCGGATTAGATGTTATTTCTAATTTATTAGGTGGATTAACTGGTGGTAGCTTACTCGGTGGAGTAACATCGACAGTATCAAGCGTAACTAATACAACGCATACTATCGTACCGACATCATTACTTACCGATAACTTCTTAGAAAACTCTTTCAATACTGTTTAATATAAGTCATTAAAATAAAGCCACTTATTACAAGTGGCTTTATTTATTGATATATCTTTAAGTATTAATTCATTTCTTCCCATCTATAATATTTCTTATGCGCCAGCTCTAACATTGCATAATCATTAGGTGTATCACCATAAGCATAAATTGTAGAATACTGAGTTAAATCATATTTATTTTTTATTCTATTTACTTTTTCTAAATATCCACAATCACCATTAATAAAATCACCCGTCAAAATACCATCACGTATTTCAAGTTGATTACATATAACGTCTAAATCTAAAGATTGGCACCAGCTTTCTAAATAAACACCTAATGATGCAGATACAACAACAACCTGATCACCTTGTTGTTTATGCCAAAGAATACGTTCCAAAGCATTTTGACGCACACAGGTAGGAAGGACATTTTTAGCAAACTCTTGCCCGATATAGTTTAGAGAATCCGCATCATAGCCCACGTATCCCACTTGGCAGAGTTTAGTTCGAATGGTTTTATCGGTTACCCATCCAAGCTTATAACCCGCTATATAAGGTGCAAGTCGAATACCACCTAGTATTTGAGTTTTTTTATTTAAAGAAAATTTAAGGAATAGACTGAATGTATCGCTGTGCGTGATCGTGCCGTCAAAGTCAAATAAAGCTAAGTTCATTTATGATTATCTCTAATATAATTAAAAAGTTATAAATTTAAATTTTTTAAAATTACTAAAAAACAGGCACAAAAAAACCGCTATAAAAGCGGTTAATTCTTCAAGTTGGTGCGCTCAGAGAGATTCGAACTCCCGACCCCTTAGTTCGTAGCCAAGTGCTCTATCCAGCTGAGCTATGAGCGCGTAACTTGTGTGCCTTTCAGCGATTCGTTCTATTTTACTTGGTGCGCTCAGAGAGATTCGAACTCCCGACCCCTTAGTTCGTAGCCAAGTGCTCTATCCAGCTGAGCTATGAGCGCATTAAGTAAATGGCGGTGAGAGAGGGATTCGAACCCTCGATACCAGTAATAGGTATGCTTCCTTAGCAGGGAAGTGATTTCAGCCACTCATCCACCTCACCGGAACGAGCCGCCATAATACAAACTAAAACCCTATTGTTCAAGTCATCATAGTGAAATTTTCTTGTTTTTTAGTTCAATGAATTATTTTTTAAGCAATTTTCTCATTATTTTCGTCTTTTTAGATCAAACGCTTGTTAAGATAGATATTATTTCTTCATCAAAATACTGTAGTGCATAACACATTATTGCAAACCTAAACGTGCAGTTCGGGTCTGCATGACTTATGCTAAACTTATCTGCCAAGCGTGAAACCAAACGACATGACAAAAAACTGGGCTGACCCCGAAGCGAAAGCTGAAGCTGAACGTTATGACAATCCTATTCCGAGCCGTACTCTTATTTTAGATACATTGGAACAATTGCAGACACCGCAATCTCATGCAGAACTTGTAGATCATTTTAACATTCATGACCAAAAAAGTATTGAAGCACTCAGTCACCGCTTAAGTGCCATGGTTCGTGATGGTCAAATCATGAAAGACGGGTTTAAATTTCAGTTGGTGGCAGATCAACCAACCTATGAAGCAACTGTTTATATCAATAGTAAAGGTTTAGGTACGGCACATATTGATGGTCAAACTGATCTTTTACTTCCTGAACGTGAATTACGTTTAGTATTTAATGGTGATCGAGTTAGAGTGCGCCAGACTTCGGTTGACCGTAAAGGTAAACCTTGGGGCTTTATCACAGAAGTTTTACAACATCGTGTTAAACAATTAATTGGTAAATTGTCGGTTCACGATGGCGAATATTTTATTCAACCCAACAATCCAAATCAGCACCAACCTATTCCTTTAGAAAAAGAACTGGTAACACACGCTGAAGTAAATGTTGGCGATATGCTACGTGTCGCAATAGACAGCTATCCAACTCGTGAAGAGTTTGCAACGGCGCATATTATTCAATCTATGGCCGACAAAGCCGATACAGAAATTATTATTCCACAAACCATTCTTGAATTTGGTTTGCCATATGAGTTTCCAGATCAGGTCTTAAAAGAAGCTGAAAGTTTTAAAGAACCATCCGCTCAAGATCGTGAAGGCCGCATTGATTTACGAGATTTAGCATTAGTTACGATCGATGGTGAAGATGCTCGAGATTTTGACGATGCTGTTTATGCAGAAAAACGTCCAGGGGGCGGTTATCGTGTAGTTGTCGCAATTGCTGATGTTAGCCATTATGTACGCTTAGACTCAGCCCTCAATGAAGAAGCTGAGGAACGTGGTACTTCGGTATACTTCCCACACTTTGTATTACCAATGCTACCAGAGGCTTTGTCAAACGGCTTGTGTTCTCTGAACCCTCATGTAGACCGCTTATGCATGGTCTGCGACTTGAAACTCTCTCGTACAGGCCGTGTAACTAGTTACGATTTTTATCCGTCGGTTATGCATTCAAAAGCACGTTTGACCTATACACAGGTAGCCCAATATTTTGACGGCGCAACAGATGCGATTCCAAAAGATCGTGATGTTCATAAATCTTTAAATACGCTTTTCCAACTTTATCAGATTTTGAAAAATTTACGTGCCGACCGTCATGCAATGGAATTTGAAACCATTGAAACCTACATGACTTTTGATGAGCTAGGCGGGATTAAAGAAATTTTGCCACGTACACGTAATGAAGCCCATAAGCTCATTGAAGAATGCATGTTACTTGCTAACGTTGCTGCGGCTGAATATGCATTAGAACATGATGTTCCAATGTTATATCGCGTGCATGAAGCTCCTGAATTCTCACGTATTCAAAAAGTAAAAGACTTTGTGAAATTACTGGGTCTACCCTTCCCCGACCAACCAACTCAAGCAGACTATCAAAGAGTAATTGAAGCAACTAAAGATCGTATTGATGCACCAAGCATTCATGCCGTCTTATTACGCTCAATGATGCAAGCTTATTATGGTGCAAAAAATGCAGGGCACTATGGTTTGGCCTATGAAGCGTATACGCATTTCACTTCACCAATCCGTCGTTACCCAGACTTATTGTTACACCGCGCCATTAAAGCACATTTGAAACAAAAGCCTTATCCACTCTCTGGTGCGGCACTAGATGATGCAGGTGAACATTTCTCTCAAACCGAGCGCCGTGCTGATGAAGCATCTCGCAGCGTAACGACTTGGTTGAAATGTCACTACATGCAACAGCATCTAGGTGATGAATTTATTGGCATTGTAAGTGCGGTGACCGAATTTGGTTTGTTCGTGACACTGAAAGATCTATATGTCGATGGCATGATTCATATTAGCCAACTCGGCGATGACTTCTTTATTTATGACCAAGCGAGCCAAAATCTAGTAGGTCAAAATCGTGGACAAGTCTTTGGTTTGGGTGATGAAGTTAAAATTCAGGTTGCTGGTGTCAATCTGGAAGAACGTAAAATTGACTTCCAGCTCATTAAGCAAGTTACCCATGCAGGCCGAGTAGTTCGTAGCCGTGCGCCGCGTACAACTAAAACTACTACGCAGGCGACTGAAGAAGTTTTCAGTAAACCAACTGTCAGTAGTGATGGTGAGCGACCTGTTCACAAAAAGAAAGAAAAAAGTAAGCCAAGTTCTTACACCAAGAAATCTGGTAAGAAAACCTCAGCAAAAGCCGAGACTAAATCAGAAAAGGTGAAGAAAAAATCTAAGCCTAAAAAGAAAAAATCGAATGCAAAATCAAAGGCTGAATAATGAGTAAATAATTATCACGTTTCAAAAATAAGTCTCCAATAGGAGGCTTATTTCTTTTTAAAAGGGTTATTTTACACATTAAGCTTGATTTCCGACTTGAGAGGACCTACATCTAATACCATGTTTAAAAAATAATGTGGCTATTAGCAATGACTTTACAGCAAGCGACTTTACCAACTCCGCGTTTTGATCAAATTGAATTAGAAAATTTAAAACAAGACATCCAACAAGCGATTCAAGCAGGTCAGGAATTTTTAAATACTCTTACAGCTGCACCTACAGATACAGCTCAGCAACTTGCAGTACTTGAGCAAGTCGATACACTTGAAAATAATCTAAGTGAATCATGGGGCGTTTTATCGCATTTAAACGCGGTAATGAGCAATGCAGAAACGAGAGAAGTCTATCAATCGTTATTACCAGCATTAAGTGAATATTACACTCAGCTTGGTCAACACACGGCGCTTTATCAAACTTATCAATACATCCATGATGGTCAAAGTTATACGTCTCTTAGCCCAGCCCAACAAAGTGCTATTCGTCTAGCTTTGCGTGACTTTAAACTTTCTGGCGTCGCTTTAGAAGGCGAAGAGAAAAAACGTTATGCAGAGATTTCTGCGCGTCTTTCACAGCTTTCTTCTGATTTTTCAAATCACGTTCTTGATGCAACACAAGCTTACTTTAAGCCACTTACCGAAGATCAGTTAAAAGGTCTTCCAGAAAGTAATATTGAGTTATTAAAACAGTATGGTAAACAACGCGAACTTGACCAAGCTGTCGCAACTCTAGATTTCCCAGCATATTTTGCAATCATGACTTATGCAGATGACCGTGAATTGCGTGAAGAGCTTTATAAAGCTTATGTGACACGTGCATCTGATCAGTCTGAACAAACTGAGTTTGATAACAGCAAAATTATGGAAGAAATTTTGAGCCTTCGTCAGGAAATGGCAAAACTACTTGGTTTCAATAACTATGCTGAATATTCTCTTGCAAGTAAAATGGCACCAGACGTAAAAACAGTACATGAGTTTTTGGTTGACCTAGCAGAGCATGCGCGTGCTCCTGCGCTTCAAGAAGTTACAGAACTTCAAGAAATTGCCAAACAAGATGGTGTTGATGACCTTAAACCTTGGGATACAACTTACTATTCTGAAAAGCTGAAACAGCAACAATTTAATTTATCTCAAGAAGCATTAAAGCCTTATTTCCCTGCACCTAAAGTTATTCAGGGATTATTCCAGATTGTGCAGCGCCTATATGGCATTAACATTATTGAAAGACAAGCACCTGTCTGGCATCCAGATGCACGTTATTTTGAATTAGAAGACCAAGGTCAAGTGATTGGTGGCTTCTTCTTTGACATCTATGCACGTACAGGTAAACGTGGTGGCGCATGGATGAACGGCTTCCGCTCGCGCATGCAGACTCTTCATGGTTTACAAAAACCAATTTGCTATATGGTGTGTAATTTTACTCCTCCAGTAGGTGACCAACCTGCTTTATTGACTCATGACGAAGTGATTACTTTGTTCCATGAATTCGGACATGGTTTACATCATATGTTGACCGAAGTAGATAATATCTCGGTTGCAGGAACGCATGGGGTAGCTTGGGATGCAGTAGAACTACCAAGCCAGTTTATGGAATTCTGGTCATGGGATAAAGAAAGTCTAGATGTATTAAGTGAACACATCGATAGTAAACAGACTTTGCCACAAGAATTACTAGATGCTTTATTAAATGCTCGATTCTTCCAATCTGGTATGCAAACTTTACGTCAGCTTGAATTTGCATTGTTTGACTTAACCATTCACACCAAAACGCCTGCCCTGAACAGTGAGCAAATTCAGCAAACGTTAAACGACATTCGTAAGCAGTATGCAGTCGTTCCTACTGTCGACTACAACCGTTTCCAACATAGTTTTAGTCATATTTTTGCTGGTGGTTATGCTGCAGGTTATTACTCGTACAAATGGGCAGAAGTCTTAGCAAGTGATGCATTTGATCGTTTTGAAAATGAAGGTATTTTTAATACTCAAACGGGTAAAGAATTCCGTCAGGCAATTCTAGCTGTGGGAGGAAAAGACACTGCACTTGAGGCATTTGTTAATTTTCGTGGGCGCGAGCCTAAAATTGACGCGTTGTTACGTCATCAAGGTTGGACGAATGACAACAAAACCGCTTAAACTATGGGCCTAAATTGATCGTGTGGTTAGGGTGATAAAGATGAAAAAACGTTTCATTGCTGGGGCAAAATGTCCAAAATGTGAAGCCATGGATCGAATTGTCATGCTAACCACCGCAGAAGACGAATGGATTGAATGTATCGAATGCGGTTATAGCGAAAATCGTCCGACTCATGTTGATGAGCCTGAAACGCCTGCTGAACCAGATGAAATTGGTGTAATACAGTTCAAGCCACGTCGTCCCGACTAAAGGTCTTAAACATGCCACTACAAAGAAAACAAAACTCAAAATTATTATGGATTTTAATTGGGGGCTTAAGCATTCTCGTAGTGCTTTTTTTTGCAGCGCAATGGTTTTTTAAAAAAACTGAGTCGTCAGCACCACTGGTTGATCCACAACCTGTCTCGACATCCGCTCCTGCTAAACCAGTTGACCCATTACCAAGTTCTGAACCCTTAGCTGAAAATGCAAGCTCTCAGCAACTTGTCAGTGAAAATGTGCTTAAAGAGCCTGTCCCTGCACAAGAGTCTTTAGCAAAAGAAGAAGTATCTAAACTTGAAGATATTCATCGCCAGCTAAAAGATCAGGAAGCAACCTTAAAAACTCAGCATGCTGATGCTGATCAATTAACTAAACTCAAAGAAGAACAAGTTAAATTGCTGGAAGCTCAGCTTAAACAGCAATAGTTTTTCAATAGAATCTAAAAAAGCTAAAGCTATCCATCTTTAGCTTTCTAATGTTAAGAAGAAAATTAGATTTTTATCGAATGCAGAATACTCATATTGTATCATTCAAAAAAAAACACCCTCTTAAAGAGGGTGTTTTTTTATCAATATATTTACTTCAAATCATTAGATTAGTGATACCAACCGAATAATTTAAAGAAGTAAGGTGCATAAGCAATGATAAGCATCGCAGGCACCATTACAATTAGTGGAAGCACCCATCGCTCGAAGCGGTAGAAGAACGATTTATGGCGAACTTCTGCATCTGCTTCAGATACCTCATCGTCGCCAATTGCTTGCCTAGCTAATAAATGGTTTAGAGCAACGGGCGGAGTAATATAACCAAGTTCAAAACCAATTAAAGCAATCATCCAAAAATGTACAGGATCGATTCCGTATTTGTATGCTACTGGTGCTACGGTCGCTGAAATTAAAATAACGGCACCAAATGGATCCATAATCATACCGACAAATATCATCAGAACTACAATCAGAGAAATCACAACAAATAGACTACTAATATCTGTTGGGAAGGCCTCCATGATTTCAATTCTTTCTAAGAATCCACCAACACTTACAGATAATGCCATAAGGATAACTAATGCACCAATATGTCCTACAGTTTCACTGGTTGCTGTATGTAAAGCTGATCGGAAAGAGACCCTTCGTTCAGGATTACGTGGATCATCAACAGGTTTGACTGCCGGAATAGGCTGTGAACCATCTGACGGAACCGTATAGACATTTAAGGTACTGTCCCAATGCCCTACTGGAGCTAATGGAGCAGGTTCTTTACGTAATTTATCGAATAACACCATTAATAATAAAATCACGGGCATCATTACTGGTGCAGTGAACTCATTCAAATCTGTTGCTAAAGCATGCTTGTAAAACAACCAAATTAAAATAAAAATTACAATATATGGAGATACAGGAACAAAAGCACGTAAAGATTTTGGGAAAGCGATTTTTACTGGAGCGATACGGAATTTTTGCTCAGCAAAAAATAAAGAAACTATCAAGAATAAAGTTGATGATAATAAGAATGTATATACCCCATAGTGATATAACATATCTGTTGTGACTTCTTTATTCAAAGATGCAACAACAACTATCAGCAAGCATGGTCGTAACACAACACCTAATGAACCAGACATAGCTGTGGCTGCCAATGCAAATTGACGGCGACCACCTGCATTCCAAACTTCTTTATAAATAATTGCACCCGCTGCAATAACGAAAATACCTGAAGCTCCTGTATAAGCTGTTGGTAATGCGGCAGCAATTAGAATTAACCAAGTTAGTGTTTCTGGAGCAAGATTCCAAGGTCGAAGGATATTTAAAAATAAATCAACAATGCGTGTCTGTTTAAGTAACATCCCGGCCCAAATAAACAGAGCCAGATTTAAGAATATACTTGAAAACTCAACTAACTGGCCAAGGTAAATCCCCTGCCCCATTGGGTAATCCATAAAGAAAGTAAATGCGACACCAGTGATAATCGCCATATAGGCATAGAGCGGTACGCTTAAGAAAGCAAGCCCAAGATTTCCCCCTTCTTTCGTCGGAGTTGGAGATTTAATCAACTGGAATAAACTGATTAATGTCAAAGTCGCAAATAAAGTAATCCATAACCAATAAATCACTTGCATTTCAATTGCTACGGGCACCCCCGAACCAGTTACCGAATGGTATTGGCTAATCGTTGATGATGTTAAAAGACCATTGGCAAATAACATTGCGATTGAATAAACACGAAAATCTATTCTAGTGGCAGGACTGCGCAAACCAATATGATGTGTCTTTAATGTAGCCGTTATTGCCGCTAATACAACCATCACAACTAAAAGCATTGCTCTATTTTCATTACCAAATTTAAAGAGACCAAAAAAAGAGGTTTCTATCGTTCGATACGTACGGATACTTGGATGCGCATCCATATAAGTGATCGCTTTATCATAGAACTGATATTTTTCATCACATTGTTGCTGTGCTGCGAGTAGTGATGCACGGACATCACTTTCCGATGCCGCACCAAAGAAACTCGCGAAATCATCAGACGCGTTCGCTTTCATTTGTTCTTTTACTTGAGCCTCGATATTTGGATGTCGATCACAAGTTGGCTTTTCAGGCTCAGCACGCAAAAAAGAATATTGCATACCTGTAGCAGGGTCGCCATAAAGACGTTCCCCGATACGTAATAATTGTCCGTGGATCATTTCCCCGGTACCAATAATTAGCGTCATTAATAGCAAAATGAGGATGACGAATGTTGAGATCCATTCGTTCCAGATATAACCCAGCAGACCTAATCCAGATCTTTTTTCTTGATGTTCTTGCATAAATATTCCAATTTTGTTCTCTCAAATCCCTAAAAAAATAAGGACTTGAGTCATGCAATTTTTCTTGGTCAGGGGTTAAATCCATCCCCCTTCTACCAATCCCTTTATTCAACGATCAAATTTGCATCAAACTTTGTTAATAAAGAATGACTAAAATCTCTTTTTTAACAGTTTGTATTGTCAATGTTTCTTTTTTAATCTCTGGAAAATCCAATAACATCCTCCAAAGATTGCTCCACCAATTGCCCCATATAGATGAGCTTCAGTTAAAACTGGACTCCCTATTAGTTGAGCAGTTCCTGTTTGCCCAAAAGTATTTTCCCATATGAGTTTGGCAATAATTAACCCTAAAACCAGCAAAGCAAAATTTCGCTCTTTACGATATTGCAGATAGACCAAAGCAACCGCTGTATATAGTCCATGTAAGACACCAGACAGACCTGCGTAAGCTTCGATATAAGGTAAATAAAAGTAGAACACCAAACTAATAAAGGGTGGCAACAGCAAAAGTAGACTTAGAAGATGCCATGCTTTTGTATGTGGAAAAATAAAGGGTAAACAAGCGAATGCCATCATATTTAAAAGGAAATGAACCCATCCAACGTGTACCCAATGTGCAGTCCACAAACGCCAGAATTCGCCAAGTAAACTTTCGCGCCAATAAATAAAAGTATCAGGAAACACCTGTAAACATGCAGATATGGAAATGCACACTGCGACCAAAAGCACTTTACTATTCAGTACATGATCCTTCATGGCACACTCCTTGAAATTAAACTTCTTACAATTATTGTAGAACTTAACAATAGACTCGCAAGAAGTTAGTCTTTCAAATATTCTTACTGCGCTGCTGGTGAAGCAGATGAATCCGCAGGAACCTCAGAAGCGGCTCCCCCATCAAACAACTCATCTAGCTCTGCTGCACCTTCATTTTTATCATCCCAGAAATGAGACATACCATTATCTCCGGTACGTACACCAGTATGCTCAGTCCAGTACCGGTCAGAGATACCACGTACAATAAGACCAGCCATACTATCGATTAACTTAAAGTTCGGATTGACAGGTTTGTCATCAGCTTGTGATGCTGCATAGGTTCTTAAGGCATCACGGATTTTTGCATCATCACCGCTTGCTTGAGCAGCCACAGCATATAAGGCATGAGATAGGCGAACACCTTTTTTCTCAGCAATCTGAATTGACTGTTTTAAAGTTTGGTACGGATCAGGTTTCCCTTCATCAGCACCTGGCAATAAAGTCCAGATAACAGCACGCGTTGCGTTAGGTGCGCCCCAGAATTTTTCATTATCTAGACAAACCATGCCACGCTCTACAATAGCAGCGATATCTTTAGGAACATTGACTGCACCGCCTGAGTTAATATCGTTGGTCACAGCCTGAAGACCACTGATCATGCCAAGTAAATAAACAGTTTGATCAGTATCATTACGCATCGTTGGGCAAGAATCACCTAAGTGATATTTATATTTAGATTCCCAACGATCAGCAAATAACTTATAACCCGTATATTGACGTTCAGCAGCAATTGCTGCCCAACGCTTTTGTGCAATACGTGCATCTTGGGCTTCTGTCACTTGACCAGCTTTTGAGGCGCGCAAATAACGTAATTCTGCTTCTAAAGCCTGATTTTCCGCACATACACCTGATGCTGCATACATTAATACTGCAACACGTGTCGGATCTGCACCCATCCCTTTAGTAGACATGATTGCAGGTGTTAACGCACTACCAGTATTACATACCATTTCAGCATCTTGCATTGCCAAAATTGGTGGAACGACGTGCTTTTCCGTAAAACCTAGAGCAACATTTGCTCCAGTTTTCACGACGTATGAACAACCTGATAAAACTGAAGCTGCAAGAAAACTCACCGCCAAACCTTGGCTTATTTTTTGGACTTTAGACATCTTCCTGTCCTCTATGTAATTTGTTTTTTCCTTTTCAGATGTACATTAGCAGATGCATATCTTGAATAAAAGAGTAATTACTCTAATTGTAGCGCTTATACTTTGACACACTTCACAGCAGATAAAATTGACAGTTTTTCGAGGAAACAGAAATTTTAGGCAAAAAAAAGTAGCATTGCGACGGTTCAGCACATGCTACTTATTAACTGGGATAAGCTTTTAACGGCTTATATTATTTTTGTTCTATATAATCCTTAAGTAAAGTTCCTGCTCTTCCTACTACTACAGCCATAACAACTGTAATTAACAGAAACATCCACATTGAAATCTCCATGAGAGACCTCCTTACTACAATCGCACCCAGTTATAAACTGGACACTTGATGAAATTAATCGATTTACCAATTTTAATAATTGACTGATCGACGACCTTGCATCCTCTGTCTCTTAACCTTGTTAAAATTAACTTTGTTAAGATGTTCCCTGAGTAAAGTTCCTGCTCTTCCTATCACCACTGCCAGAATTATGGCAATGACCAAGAACGACCATGTTGGCATCTCCATTTTGAGACCTCCGACACACTTTACGTTGGTGTTTGTACTTTAACCGATCAAATAGTTACCCATAGGTGAAATTGTCAGACAATTGTCTTTCCTTGGCTTTTTTCTATATTTTAATTAGACAATCCGAAGTTTAATAAAGAAAATAATTCTTAAACTTTTGTTTTTTATAATTTTTAAATAAATATACAATTGTAGAATTGTCTAACAATTAATAGAGTTTTTCTAGAACTTTTAATCTTTTCCACTGCTGAATGGGAAGCTGATCGAACCATACAATAGCTATATTCTTAGGAGTTTCTTCAAGATAAATAACTACAAATAACTGATAATCAATTATTTTAGTAATTTCCGCACGGTAAATTTCTTTTTTTGAGAAATATGCAACCGACCATAATTTTTGATCTAAATATTCAATTTGAGATATTTGTGCTTGCTTTAAAAAGAAAATAAAACCAATAAATAGAAGAATAACAGCACATAGCCACCATATCGGTGTTAATAACTGATAAAGCAGGATTGCTAAACCCAAACCAACAAAAAGCTGAAATATTACCGAGATACGGCTATATTTCAGCTCAAAATTTAATTCTTTTATCAAAACAGTTTAGCCATGTACATACTGTTTTAGTTTATAAATAAATTCACGTAACTCAGTACGTGGAGGTTCAGAAACTTCCATGAACCAATCTAATAAATCCGGATCTTCTTGATCAACTAACTCTGCAAATAATGCTTTTTCTGCTGGATCAGCTTTTAAATAATAGTTTTTTACATACGGGTCAAAATAGACGTCAATTTCTTTTAAGCCGCGGCGTGCTCGATAAATTACTTTACGTTCTTCCAAGGTCATTTCGTCAGACATTTACGTCCCCATCTGTGTTGATAGTGCGCCTAGTTTACCTGATCACATCCTAAAGATCGCTAAAAATATCAAATTGACCAAATTTATCATCTTATCCGCATAATTGAGCATTCATCACATTGTTAGGCATGAAATGCTTACGTATGTTTAGGGCATAACATCACACCTGAACCAAGGAAGAAATACAAATGCAATCTGGTGCCATCCGTCCTATTCCAAATATGTTACCAAGACAATTATTCAATGAAGAACACGAAGCCTTCCGTGAGACAGTGCGTAAATTCTATGAAAAGGAAGTCGTTCCCAATATAGAAAAATATGAAAAACAGCAACATGTTGACCGAGATCTTTGGAATAAAGCTGGAGAACTAGGTCTTCTTTGTACCACAATGCCAGAGGAATATGGTGGCTCTGGGGTAGATCGCCTATACAGTATGATTCTTATTGAAGAACAAGCGTATGCGATGGACTCAAGTACTGGTTTTTCTCTACATTCCGATATTGTTGCTAATTACGTTAATAATTTTGGTAATGAAGAGCAAAAACAAAAATGGTTACCCAAAATGGCAACTGGAGAAATTGTTACTGCTATTGCAATGACGGAACCAGGCACTGGTTCAGATTTACAAGCGGTAAGAACCACCGCCGTACTTGAGGGTGATGAATATGTCATTAATGGTTCTAAAATTTTTATTACAAATGGCTACTTATGCGACATGGCCATAGTCGTTTGTAAGACTGGTAATAGTGACAAAGGTTCTGCGAACTTATCCTTAATTATTGTAGAAGCAGACAGAGCTGGTTTTAGTAAAGGTAAACCACTAAACAAAATTGGTATGAAAGGCCAAGATACCTGCGAATTATTCTTTGATAACGTTCGCGTTCCTAAAGAAAACCTTTTAGGCATGGAAGGTATGGGCTTTATCATGCTCATGAAAGAATTAGCATGGGAACGAATGTTAGTTGCTATTATTTGTCAGGCAGGTGCTGAAGCAGCATTTGCACATACCGTCCAATATACAAAAGATCGCAAGGCATTTGGTAAACCTATTGGCGCATTTCAAAATACGCGCTTCAAACTTGCGGAACTTAGAACAGAAATCGATTTCTGTCGTACTTATTTAGATCGTTGTATGGAATTACAACTTGAAGAAAAATTGAGTGTCGAAGCTGCAGCTGCTGCTAAATATAAAATTTCTGATATGTTCTCAAAGATTGTAGATGAATGTCTTCAGTTACATGGTGGTTATGGCTATATGCTTGAATATCCAATTGCACGTGCATACATTGATCATCGAGCAAATCGAATTTATGCAGGTACAAATGAAATCATGAAAGAATTAATTTCAAGAACACTTTAATACCTTCACAAAAAAAGGGGCATTACGCCCCTTTTTTTATTTAACAGGACTTAAGATACTAATTTTGGTTTACGCTCATTCGCTTCAGAACGCTTATGAAAATGAAGAATGCCATCTTCAAATTTTGCATTTTTCAAAGACTTTCTATCTTCTAAATAGTTATTAGTCACCTGCCATGGAGCACGCTTACCTTGTTTAGGAAGTTCATGTGCTGCACGATTAATATAACCTGAAGATAGTTTACCCATTACGGTATCTTCTTCCATCACAGTCTTATCACCCGATGGAATCACTTCATCATAACTATTTTTGTCCATATAGTTTAATAAGCGACAAATATATTCGGCAGCGATATCTACTTTGAGTGTCCATGAGGCATTTACATAGCCAATAATCATAGCCATATTCGGTACATCACTTAGCATTATGCCGTTATAAAGCATATGTTCAGATGAGTTGATTGGTTTCCCATCAAGAGTCGCCTGAACTCCGCCCATAATCTGAACTTGTAATCCTGTTGCAGAAACAACGATATCAGCATCAAGATGTTTGCCAGATTTAAGTAAAATACCTTTTTCAGTAAATTTCTCGATTTGATCAGTTTCTACGCTCGCTTTGCCTTCACGTAAAATCTTAAACAAGTCCCCATCTGGCACTACACATAAACGCTGATCCCAAGGATTGTATGAAGGTGTAAAATGCTTCATATCAACCTTACCTTTAAGCTGCACTTCAATTGCTTTTAAAAGTAAACGACGTACAGTTTTAGGATGTTTCTGAGACAGCGCATAAATAGCGCGCTGCATACCAATGTTGCGAGCTCGAGTAAATTTATAAGCTGCCTCTTCAGACATAAATTTACGCGTTTTTTCATAGATAAAATCGATAGAAGGAACGCTAGCAATATATGTTGGTGAACGCTGCAACATGGTCACATGACCTGCCCCACCTTTAGCCATTGCTGGTACTAAAGTAATCGCTGTTGCACCACTACCAATAATAACCACCTTTTTACCTGTGTAATCTAAGTTTTCAGGCCAATGCTGTGGGTGAATGAGTTGCCCTTTAAATGCTTCTTGATTTGGGAAAGAAGGCGCATAACCCTGATCATAATTATAGTAACCTGTACAACCGACCACAAAGTTAGCAATCCAAGTCTGCTGTTTTTTATTGCTATCTTCGACTACAACCTGCCATTTTTTTGAAGCCGAATCATAATTAGCAGAAAGTACGCGATGACCAAAATGAATTTTTTCTTTTAATTTAAATTCATTAATTACTTCACCTAAATATCCTTTAATAGAAGCACCATCAGCTAATACATTCGCTTTACACCATGGTTTAAAGTTAAAACCAAAGGTAGACATATCTGAATCTGAACGGATACCAGGATAACGGAAAAGATCCCATGTTCCACCAAAAGACTCACGACGTTCTAAAATCTCGAATTGTCGTTGTGGTGAATTTTTTGACAAATGGGCAGCAATTCCGATTCCTGAAATACCTGCGCCAATGATTAAAATATCAACTTGCTTTTCCATTTTATTTTTATACCCATTGTTGAGAATATAAGTTTATTAAAACACAATTTTGACAATACACAATGTCAAGTTTGACCGTTTATCTACTTTTTTATGTCACTTGAGGACATTTTTATAATTTATTTTGTGAGTAGAAATAAAAAAGACCGGCATAAAACCGGTCTTTTTTGAATAAAATCAATTATTCAGCTGAAGTGTTTACTTCACGATCTACAAGCTCAACGTAAGCCATCGGTGCTGCATCACCAGCACGGAAGCCCGCTTTAAGAACACGTAGATAACCGCCGTTACGTTCTTTGTAACGAGGGCCGAGTACGGTAAATAATTTACCAACAGTTGCAGCATTACGAGTACGAGCAAATGCTAAACGACGATTTGCTACAGTATCGTTTTTTGCTAGAGTGATTAAAGGCTCAGCAACACGACGTAATTCTTTAGCTTTAGGCACAGTTGTTTTGATCAACTCGTGTTCAAATAAAGAATTAGCCAAGTTTTGGAACATCGCTTTACGATGGCTGCTTGTACGGCCTAATTTCACACCACTATTACGATGACGCATGGTGATAGTCCTACTTAATTAACGGCTACGATAGGCAAAACGGTCGTCCATACGAAGACTAGCTGGTGGCCAGTTTTCAAGACGCATACCGAGTTGTAAGCCTTTCGATGCCAAAACATCTTTGATCTCTGTTAACGATTTTTTACCAAGGTTAGGAGTTTTTAACAACTCAACTTCAGTACGTTGAACAAGATCACCAATGTAGTAAATATTTTCTGCTTTCAAACAGTTAGCAGAACGAACAGTAAGCTCTAGATCATCTACTGGGCGAAGCAAGATTGGGTCAACTTCTTCACGAGGCTCTTGAGCAACTGGAGTTTGGTCTTTCTGAAGATCAACAAAAATTGCAATTTGTTGTTGCAAGATTGTTGCCGCTTTACGGATTGCTTCTTCAGGATCAACCGTTCCATTTGTTTCGAGGTCGATTACCAGTTTATCTAAATCGGTACGTTGTTCTACACGCGCATTTTCAACGGTGTAAGAAACACGTTTAATCGGGCTATAAGAAGCATCTAATTGCAAACGACCAACAGGACGTGTTTCGCCTTCAGGGAAACGTGAATCAGATGTTTCATAACCACGACCTTGAGCAACTTTCAAGCGCATTTTTAATGAGCCTGAAGCACTTAAAGTACCGATTAAATGTTCTGGGTTAACCACTTCAACATTATGAGGTAAACGAAGGTCAGCAGCAGTAATATCGCCAGGACCTTGTTTCTCTAATGTTAAATATGCTTCATTTTGATCGAACAGCTTAATAGACAATCCTTTTAGGTTCAGCAAGAGCTCGACGATGTCCTGCTGCAAGCCTTCTAAAGTACTGTACTCGTGCTCGACACCTTCTATCTCAACTTCAACCACAGCAGCGCCAGGTAAAGAAGACAATAGAATGCGACGTAAAGCATTACCTAGAGTGTGGCCAAAACCACGCTCTAAAGGTTCTAGAATCACTTTTGCCGAGGTCCCGCTTACCGCTTCGACCTTGATCGCTTGCGGAGTTAGAAACTCGTTTGCAGTACGCGTCATTATTGCTACCTCAAGGATTATTTAGAATACAATTCTACAATCAAGCTTTCGTTGATTTCAGCAGGTAAATCAGAACGATCTGGTGCAGCTTTAAACGTACCTTCAAGCTTAGAATGATCAACTTCGATCCAAGCTGGAATACCACGTTGTGCAGCTAACTCAATCGCGTTTTTAATACGCAATTGTTGTTTAGCACCTTCGTGAACCGCAATTACATCACCAGCTTTAACTTGAATAGATGCGATGTTTACACGACGACCATTCAAAGTAATGCTACGGTGACTTACTAACTGACGAGCTTCTGCACGTGTAGAACCAAAACCCATGCGATAAACAACGTTATCAAGACGGCTTTCAAGCAATTTCAACAAGTTCTCACCTGTTGCGCCTTTAACACGAGCTGCTTCTTTATAGTAGTTACTAAATTGACGTTCTAACACACCGTAAATACGACGGACTTTTTGTTTTTCACGTAATTGTAGTGAATACTCAGATTGCTTACCACCGCGTGCCTGACCATGTTGACCAGGTGCTTTGTTAGCTTTTTTAGTTTTGACGTCAAATGGTTTAACGCCAGATTTAAGTTGCAGGTCTGTCCCTTCGCGGCGAGAGAGTTTGCATTTTGGACCAATATAACGAGCCATGAATGTTTCTCCTTACACGCGACGTTTTTTAGGTGGACGGCAACCGTTGTGAGGAATTGGAGTCACATCGGTAATGCTGTTAATCTTATAACCCACTGCGCCTAATGCACGAACCGCAGACTCACGACCTGGACCAGGACCTTTTACAAGGACATCCAGATTTTTCAAACCGTAATCTAAAGCTGCTTTACCAGCAACTTCAGCAGCTACCTGAGCAGCAAACGGAGTTGATTTACGTGAACCACGGAAGCCTTGTCCACCTGAGGTGGCCCAAGCCAATGCATTACCTTGACGATCAGTAATCGTAACAATGGTGTTATTAAAAGACGCGTGAATGTGTGCAACACCTTCAGAGACGGTACGAGTGACCTTCTTGCGTGTGCGAGTATCTTTAGCCATCTTTTAGCTTCCAGAAATCTTACTTTTTAATCGGTTTGCGCGGACCTTTACGGGTACGTGCGTTAGTTTTGGTGCGTTGACCACGGACAGGCAAGCTGCGACGATGGCGAAGGCCGCGGTAGCAACCCAAATCCATTAAACGTTTAATGTTCATGGAAATTTCGCGACGTAAGTCACCTTCGGTAGGAACCTTAGCAACTTCTGCACGAATCGCATCAAGCTGAGCATCGTCCAACTCACGGATCTTAGTAGTTTCAGTAATACCAACTGTAGCTAAGATATTCTTAGCAGTGTGGCGACCGATACCAAAGATGTAAGTGAGGGAGATAACAGCATGCTTGTTATCCGGAATGTTTACACCGGCAATACGAGCCATTCACTTTCTCCAAAAAGGCAGTAGAGATAATCAACCGCCCCACAAAAATCTTGAGGGGCGGATATTAACCCAATTCGCCTACTGAAATCAACAGGTCTTGATTAGATTAACCTTGACGCTGCTTATGACGAGGTTCTGCGCTACAAATTACGCGAATAACCCCATTACGACGGATAACTTTACAGCTACCACAAATTTTCTTTACAGAAGCTTGTACTTTCATGATGAAACCTCTAAGTGCGCTTATCCCTTAGGATGAGCAGTCGTTTTTCTCATTAATGTTTGATTATCATATTGATGAGATGTTAAATGCGCTTGTAGCTGAGCCATAAAGTCCATAACCACGACAACTACGATCAATAGTGAGGTACCACCCAAATAGAATGGAATCCCAAAAGAACTTTGTAGAATCATTGGCATTAAACAAATGACCGTAATATAAATCGCACCAATAAACGTCAAACGATTAAGAATATGATCTAAGTAACGAGCAGTTTGCTCACCTGGGCGAATACCAGGCACATAAGCTCCGCTGCGTTTTAGATTTTCTGATACTTCCTTAGGGCTAAATACTAAAGCCGTATAAAAGTAACAGAAAAAGATAATTAACGCACCAAAGAGCACCAAATACAAAGGCTGTCCAGGCGACAATACTAAAGCTAAATCTTGTAAGCTGCTTTTAATAAAACCAGCATTTGGATCTGCACTTCCCACCCATTGACCAAGACTTGCTGGGAACAACAGTAGAGAACTTGCAAAAATCGCAGGAATAACACCAGCCATATTAATTTTTAATGGCAAATGCGTCTGCTGTGCTGTAAATATACGACGCCCTTGTTGCTTTTGCGCATAGTTTACTGGAATGCGACGTTGTGCTTTTTCAATAAACACAATAGCTGCCAATACACCTAGAGACAAAAGACCAAAGATTACAAGACCAATCAAACTTGTCTGACCATTATCTACAGAAGAGATAGATTGCATAATTAAATTAGGCAAACCAGCAACAATACCTGCAAAAATAATCATTGAGATACCATTACCGATACCTCTTTCTGTGATCTGTTCACCTAGCCACATTAGGAACATTGTTCCCGCAACTAAAGAAGTAACAGCAGGTACGTAAAATGCAAGGCCATTTGTCAAAGTAATACCTTGACCAATTAAGCCAGCACACATACCAACAGCCTGAACCACAGCAAGTAGTAATGTACCCTGACGCGTATATTGATTAATTTTACGCTTACCTTGCTCACCTTCCTTTTTCAAGGCTTCAAGTGATGGAATTACAGTAGACATTAACTGCACAATAATTGATGCAGAAATGTAAGGCATAATTCCTAAAGCAAGAATAGACATTCGCTCTAAAGCACCGCCAGAAAACATATTGAATAGCCCAAGAATAGTTCCTTGGTTCGCATGAAATAAATTTTCTAACGCAGCATTATTAATGCCTGGTACTGGAATATGCGCTCCTAGTCGAAAGACCAGCAATGCACCGATTAGAAAACTCATCCGGCGAATAATTTCACGGTATTTCACATGAAATGGCTGACCTTTCATCATGTTGACATGACCTGAAGAACTAGGAGACATAGACACTCGAGATTACTCCTCGACTTTACCGCCAGCTGCTTCAATCGCAGCTTTAGCGCCTTTAGTCAATGCAACACCTTGAACAGTGAATGCACGAGTGATTTCACCAGAAAGTACGATACGAGCACGAATTTGGTCACGACGAACAACATTCGCAGCTTTCAAAGTTTCTAGGCTAACGATGTCGCCTTCAACTTTGCTTAACTCAGATAAACGTACTTCAGCAGTTTTTAAAGCGATTTGGCTAGTGAAACCGAATTTAGGTAAACGACGATAAATCGCTGTTTGACCGCCTTCAAAGCCTGGACGAACGCCACCACTTTTACGTGATTTTTGACCTTTGACACCACGGCCACCAGTCTTACCAACGCCAGAACCGATACCACGGCCTAAACGACGGTGTTCACGTTTTGCACCTTCTGCAGGCGCAAGTTCATTTAAACGCAGAGTCATGGCTTATTCCTCTACACTAACCATATAGTAGACTTTGTTGATCATACCGCGGTTAGAAGGCGTATCTTGCACTTCTACAGTATGACCAATACGACGCAGACCTAAACCTTGTAAACAAAGCTTGTGATTTTTCAAGCGATGTGAAGAAGATTTAGTCTGGGTAACTTTAATCGTTTTCATGATTGATTACCCTTGAATTTCTTCTACTGATTTACCACGTTTCGCAGCGACTTTCTCAGGAGAAGTCATATCACGCAAACCTTTGAAAGTTGCGTTTACTACGTTTGCAGCATTAGTAGAACCATAACATTTAGCAAGTACGTTATGTACACCTGCAGCTTCTAGAACGGCACGCATAGCGCCACCAGCGATTACGCCAGTACCTTCAGAAGCAGGTTGCATATATACACGGCTTGCACCATGACGAGCATTCACAGGGTGTTGTAAAGTAGTACCTGCAAGGTCTACAGTAATCATGTTGCGACGTGCAGCTTCAAGTGCTTTAGAAATAGCAGCTGGAACTTCACGAGCTTTACCACGACCAAAACCAACACGACCATTACCATCACCCACAACAGTTAATGCTGTGAAAGAGAAGATACGACCACCCTTAACAACTTTGGCTACACGATCAACGGCAACCAGCTTTTCAACAAGACCTTCGTTTTGTTCAACTTTAGCCATGATTAGAACTCCAAGCCGTTTTCACGAGCAGCATCAGCCAAGGCTTTGATACGACCATGATATTTAAAACCAGAACGGTCAAATGCAACTTTAGTTACACCAGCTGCTTTCGCACGCTCTGCGATTAAAGCGCCTACTTTAGTAGCCGCATCTACATTACCTGTAGTACCGCTACGTAAAGATGCATCCAAAGTTGAAGCTTGTGCTAAAACTTTGCCACCATCTGCTGAAATAACTTGAGCATAGATGTGACGCGGAGTGCGGTTTACACACAAACGAGTCGCACCCAATGCACGAATGTGCAAGCGTGTGCTTTTCGCACGACGCAAACGGGATTGTTTCTTTTCGTTCATAAGAACCTCGCGCCTTATTTCTTCTTAGCTTCTTTACGAAGAATGACTTCATCCGAATAACGAACACCTTTACCTTTATATGGTTCAGGAGAACGATATGCACGGATTTCTGCCGCTACTTGACCTAACAACTGCTTGTTTGCTGATTTCAAAATGATTTCAGTAGCAGTTGGAGTTTCCGCTGTTACACCTTCAGGTAAAGCGTAGTCAATTGGGTGTGAAAAACCAAGGTTAAGGTTTACAACAGTACCTTTAACCGCAGCTTTATAACCAACACCAACTAGCTGCAACTTACGTTCGAAGCCTTCACTAACCCCTTTAACAAGGTTATTCAATACAGCGCGAGCAGTACCAGCTTGCATCCAAGCATCTTTCGATTCTTTAACTGGAGCAAGTTGAAGTTTACCTTCTTCCTGTTTTAGCTCGACCAGCGCATGCAGGTTGAAAGACAATGTACCTTTGCTGCCTTTCACTTCGACCTGCCGGCCGTTCTGAGTAACTGCTACACCATTAGGAACAGTTACTGGGGCTTTAGCCACACGAGACATGAGGAATCACCTATTAAGAAACAAAAGCAATAACTTCACCACCAACGCCCGCAGCACGTGCAGCGCGATCAGTCATGATGCCTTTGCTTGTAGAAACAATTGCAATACCTAAACCTTGCTTAACGCTTGGAAGTTTATCTTTACCACGGTATTGGCGAAGACCTGGACGGCTTACGCGTTTAACCATTTCGATAACTGGTTTGCCTTCGAAATATTTTAAAGTAATTGTCAAAGTAGATTTTGTCTCTTCTTGAGCAACTTCTACATTTGAAATATAACCTTCTTGTTGAAGTACGTTTGCAATTGCAACTTTCAACTTAGAAGAAGGCATAGAAACAGTTTGTTTCTTAGCCATTTGTGCGTTACGAACACGTGTTAGCATGTCGGCAACGGTATCTTGCATACTCATTTAGTCGCTCCTTACCAGCTTGCCTTAACAACGCCTGGTACATCACCCTGCATTACTGTGTCACGTAATTTGTTACGGCTTAAACCGAACTTACGGAAGTAACCATGAGGACGACCAGTTAAACCACAACGGTTACGAAGACGTACCGGAGATGCATTACGTGGCAATGCTTGTAACTTTAACATCGCTTCGAAACGCTCTTCTTCACTTGCATTTACGTTTGCAATCGTAGCTTTTAATTCAGCACGTTTTGCAGCGTATTTAGCAACTGTTTTTTCGCGTTTCAATTCGCGATTAATCATACCTTTCTTAGCCATATCGACCTCTTATTTGAACGGGAAGCCGAATGCACGCATAAGCGCACGGCCTTCGTCATCGGTGCGAGCAGTCGTAGTAATAGTAATATCCATACCACGAATACGATCAATCTTATCGAAATCGATTTCAGGGAAAACGATTTGCTCTTTCAAACCCATTGAGTAGTTACCACGACCATCAAATGATTTCGAAGAGAAACCACGGAAGTCACGGATACGAGGGATTGCGATTGAGATCAAACGGTCCAAGAATTCGTACATTTGGTCGCCACGTAAAGTAACTTTACAACCAATCGGCCAACCATCACGGATTTTGAAACCAGCGATAGATTTACGAGCAAGTGTAATTACTGGTTTTTGACCAGCAATTAATTGCATGTCGACTACAGCACCATCTAATAATTTCTTATCAGTTGCAGCTGCGCCTACACCCATGTTTAGGGTAATTTTTGTGATGCGTGGAATTTCCATCACGTTCTTAATGCTAAGTTCTTCTTGTAACTTTGCTTTAAGTTCATCATTGTAACGTGCTTTAAGTCTGGCCATTGCCTTTTCAACCTATTACTTCGCTACCGCCACTGATTCACCATTTGATTTATAAACGCGAGTTTTCACGCCATCAATCACTTGGTAACCAACACGGTCAGCCTTCTGGGTTGTAGCATTTAAAATTGCCACGTTTGAAATATGAAGCGAAGCTTCTTGAGTAACGATACCGCCTTCAGCGCCAGTTACACGATTCGGCTTTTGATGCTTCTTCACTAAGTTAAGGCCTTCAACCTTAACGCGGTCTTCAGAAACAGACAATACAGTACCCTGTTTGCCTTTTTCTTTACCTGCGATCACGATAACTTGATCGCCTTTTTTAATCTTAGCCATGATTGCCTCTTATAGAACTTCAGGAGCCAATGAAATGATTTTCATGAACTGTTCAGTACGAAGTTCACGAGTCACTGGTCCGAAGATACGAGTAGCAATCGGAGCTTTGTTGTTGTTCAGGATAACTGCAGCATTATCATCAAAACGGATCACAGAACCATCTGGACGACGAATGCCGAATTTAGTACGAACTACAACCGCATTCATCACGTCACCTTTTTTAACACGTGCGCGTGGGATTGCTTCTTTTACAGTAACTTTAATAATGTCGCCAACAGAAGCATAACGACGATGTGAACCACCAAGTACTTTAATACATTGTACGCGGCGAGCACCACTGTTGTCTGCTACGTCGAGCATAGTTTCGGTTTGAATCATTGCCCTACTCCAAAACCGAGCATCACCGGTCACAATTTCGAAAGGCTCAAAGAGTACTCGAAATTGACCGATGATGCAACAAGAACGTCGAATTACTCAGCAGCTGCTTCAACTACTTCCACTAAAGTCCAAGCTTTAGTTTTAGAAATTGGGCGGCTTTCTTTAATGGTCACAACATCGCCAAGCTTAGCAACATTGTTTTCATCATGAGCGTGTAACTTAGTTGAACGGCGAATTGACTTGCCATACAACGGGTGTTGAACGCGGCGTTCGATAAGAACAACAATAGACTTGTCCATTTTGTCGCTTACTACTTTGCCGGTTAACGTGCGGACTGTTTTTTCACTCATTGTCCGTTCCCCTGTTTTTCGGTAAGGAGTGTCTTAATACGAGCAATTGTCTTACGAGCAACTTGCACTTCATGCGATTTACCCAACTGACCAGTTGCTTTCGCCATACGAAGACGGAATTGGTTAAGCTGTTGCTCATCAAGCAAAGCTTTCAACTCTTCTACCGATTTTTCACGTAGATCTTTAGTTTTCATTACATTACCGTCCGAGTCACGATAGTGGTTTTAAACGGAAGTTTAGCAGCAGCTAAAGCAAATGCTTCGCGCGCTAATTCTTCGTTCACACCTTCAATTTCGTACAGGATCTTACCTGGTTGGATCTGGCAAACCCAGTACTCCACGCTACCCTTACCTTTACCCATACGCACTTCAAGAGGCTTTTGAGTGATTGGCTTATCCGGGAATACGCGAATAAAGATTTTACCACCACGCTTAATACGGCGGCTAATAGTACGACGTGCAGCTTCAATCTGACGAGCAGTCATACGACCACGTTCAGTTGCTTTAATTGCAATCGAACCAAATGATACTGTACTACCACGATGCGCTAGACCAGTATTACGGCCTTTGTGCACCTTACGGAATTTGGTACGTTTAGGTTGCAACATGGATTATTCTCCCTTGTCAGCAGCACGGTCACCGCGACGACCACGACGCTCTTGACCTTCACCACGACCACGACCACGTTTAGCTGGACGATCTTCAGCAGGAGCAGGGTTCATGACTTGTTTCATGCCACCTAAAATCTCGCCACGGAAAATCCAAACTTTAACACCAATCGTACCGTAAGTTGTTTCTGCACGCATAGTTGCATAGTCAATGTCTGCACGCAATGTATGTAAAGGTACACGACCTTCACGATACCATTCTGTACGAGCAATCTCTGCACCACCTAAACGGCCAGACACTTCAACTTTGATACCTTTAGCACCAGCACGCATAGTGTTTTGAACCGCGCGCTTCATAGCACGACGGAACATTACACGCTTTTCTAATTGAGAAGCGATTGCTTCAGCAACTAAACGCGCATCTAAGTCTGGGCGATCAATTTCGTTGATACTTACTTGCGCTGGAACACCCATAATGCTGGTAAGTTCGCGCTGTAATTTTTCAATATCTTCGCCTTTTTTACCGATTACGATACCAGGACGAGCTGTGCTAATAGTTACTTTAGCAGCGCCTGATGGACGTTCGATAAGAATGTTGCTTACCATCGCATTCTTAAGTTTTTTAGTTAAAAACTCACGAACTTGAAGATCTTTAAGCAAGTATTCAGCGTATTGTTTCGGATTCGCATACCAGTTAGCGTTATGACGTTTCACAACACCTAGGCGGATACCGATTGGATGAACCTTCTGACCCATATCAAACCCCTACCTTAACGGTGATGTGACAAGTACGCTTAGTAATACGATCTGCACGGCCTTTAGCACGTGGCATAATACGTTTAAGGCTCATGCCTTCGTCAACGTAAATCGTAGAAACTTTAAGATCGTCAACATCTAAACTGTTATTGTGTTCAGCGTTTGCAATCGCAGATTCCAATGCTTTTTTTACTAAAACAGCAGCTTTTTTATTGCTGAAGTTTAAGATATTTAAAGCATGCGCAACAGATTTGCCGCGAATAAGATCTGCAACCAAACGTGCTTTCTGTGCCGAGATAGCGGCACCGCGTAATTTAGCAGTTACTTCCATCATGACACCTATTAACGTTTAGATTTCTTGTCAACACCGTGACCACGATAGGTACGAGTTGGCGCGAATTCACCGAGTTTATGACCAACCATATGCTCAGTAACAATTACTGGAACGTGGTTACGACCATTATGAACAGAAATTGTTAAACCAACAAAATCCGGAAGGATCATCGAACGACGAGACCAAGTTTTAATCGGCTTGCGAGAGTTACTAGCAACAGCCGCTTCAACCTTAGCGAACAAGTGCGCATCGACGAATGGGCCTTTTTTCAGAGAACGAGGCATTAGTCAGATTCCTTTACTTGACGCGACGGTCGCGAATAATCATCTTAGTCGTACGCTTATTGGTACGTGTCTTGTACCCTTTAGCTTTTTGACCCCATGGGCTTACAGGTTGAATACCTTTGTTACGCCCTTCACCACCACCGTGCGGGTGATCAATCGGGTTCATCGCCATACCACGTACGGTAGGACGAACACCACGCCAGCGCGAAGCACCAGCTTTACCCAATGAACGAAGGTTGTTTTCTTGGTTAGAAACTTCACCAATTACAGCGCGGCATTCAACATGTACTTTACGCATTTCGCCTGAACGAAGACGAATGATTGCGTAAGAACCATCACGACCCAACAACTGAACAGATGCACCAGCAGAACGTGCTAATTGCGCGCCCTTACCAATTTTAAGTTCAACGTTATGAAGTGTAGAACCAATCGGCATATTACGAAGTGGCAAGCAGTTACCTGGACGAATTGGAGCATCGTTACCAGATTGTACTTTATCGCCAGCACGTAAGCCTTTAGGTGCGATGATATAACGACGCTCACCATCAGCATATTTCAACAAAGCAATATGTGCTGTACGGTTTGGATCGTATTCAATACGCTCTACAACAGCTGGGATGCTGTCTTTGTTACGTTTGAAGTCAACGATACGGTAGTGTTGTTTATGACCACCACCAACGTGACGAGTAGTAATGTGACCGTTGTTATTACGACCACCAGTACGTTTTTTAGCTTCAACCAACGGTGCGTAAGGAGCGCCTTTGTGAAGATGGTCATGAACCACTTTCTCTACAAAGCGACGTCCTGGAGACGTTGGCTTACATTTTTGAATCGGCATAATTTTCGTCCTTATTCCGCTGCGCTTTCAGCGGTATCGCCCAAGTCAGCCATTTCAACATCTTGGCCAGCTTTCAGGGTGACGTATGCTTTTTTAACATCAGAACGGCGTCCCAATGTACGACCAAAGCGCTTAGTCTTACCTTTAGTAATAGTTGTGTTAACTTTAACAACTTCCACACCAAAAAGTTTTTCAACTGCTTTTTTGATTTCAAGCTTAGTAGCATTGATGTCTACTTTAAATACTTGAACACCAACAGTATCACCTAATACTTGTGCCTTTTCTGAGAAGACTGGTCCTTTTAGGACTTGATAGATACGTTCGTTGTTCATCCGAGTTCTACCTCAATTTTCTTAGCAGCAGCTACAGACATCACAACTTTATCAAACGCGATCAAGCTTACAGGATCGATTGCAGTTGCATCTACCACATCTACATGCGGAAGGTTGCGTGCTGCAAGATATAAGTTCTCATCTACAGCGTCAGTAACGATTAATGCACGAGCAGCATTTAAGTCGTTAAGCTTTGCAAGCAATTCTTTAGTTTTTGGAGCCGCAACAGCAAACTCTTCAACCAATACAAGACGATCTTGGCGAACAAGTTCAGCTAAGATACATTGCATTGCACCGCGGTACATCTTACGGTTTACTTTTTGAGACCAATCTTGTGGACGAGCAGCAAAAGTTTTACCACCACCAACCCAGATAGGGCTACGAATAGAACCCGCACGAGCACGACCAGTACCTTTTTGACGGAATGGTTTTTTACCACCGCCAGAAACGTCTGCACGTGATTTCTGAGCACGAGTACCTTGACGACCACCTGCTAAGTAAGCAGTAACAACTTGGTGTACAAGAGCTTCGTTAAATTCACGTCCGAAAGCAACTTCAGACAATTCAACAGCAGAGCCGGAAACAGTTTTCAAATTCACGGTATTTCCCCTCAGGCCTTGATGGTAGGACGTACAATCACGTCGCCGCCAGTTGCACCAGGAATTGCACCTTTAACAACTAAAACAGAACGTTCAGCGTCAATAGATACGATTTCAAGACCTTGTACTGTTACGCGTTCATCACCTAAGTGACCAGCCATTTTTTTGCCTTTGAACACGCGTCCAGGAGTCTGGTTTTGACCTGTAGAACCTAATACACGGTGAGAAACTGAGTTACCGTGAGTAGCGTCTTGGGTACGGAAGTTCCAACGTTTAACACCACCTTGGAAACCTTTACCTTTTGATTGACCAGTTACGTCAACTACTTGACCAACTGTGAACAAATCAACGCCAATAGTACCGCCAACTTCACGGCCTTCAAGCTCAGCTTCAGTAACACGGAACTCTTTAACTAAACGACCAGCAGCAACACCAGCTTTCGCGAAGTGACCTTTCTGAGCGTTAGTTACGCGAGATTCGCGACGTTCACCAGTAGTTACTTGAACAGCTTGATAACCATCAGTTTCAAGTGTTTTGATTTGCGTAATGCGGTTTGGATCGACTTCGATGACTGTAACAGGTACAGAAACACCTGCATCTGTAAAGATGCGAGTCATACCACATTTGCGACCGACTAAACCAATAGCCATGTGCATAAACCTCTAAAAAAGCGGCCTAATTAACTTAGAAGTTAATCAACCGAAAGCCTTAACCCAAAGCGATCTGAACATCAACACCAGCCGCAAGATCTAATTTCATCAATGCATCAACAGTTTTATCTGTAGGTTGAACGATGTCAATCAAACGTTTATAGGTGCGGATTTCGTACTGGTCACGCGCATCTTTGTTAACGTGCGGTGAAGTAAGAACGTTGAAGCGTTCGATGCGAGTAGGCATCGGAATTGGACCACAAACTTGTGCGCCAGTACGCTTAGCGGTTTCTACGATCTCTTGAGCAGATTGATCAATCAGACGATGATCAAAAGACTTCAAACGGATACGAATTCTCTGGTTAGACATACCAGTAAACTCCAAGCCAAACATATAAAGAATCACCCTTGACGCATCTCACCCATTGGTAAGTGTCAAAGGCAGTGAAAATCACTAAGGTCATGATCGATGCCACGACTGTAATGCACATTTACTACTTTCTTCGCAGTAAATGCCCCTCCTTTTGAGGGTCGCCCATTATAACGATTGTTTAAGTCTTATGCAATTCTCTTTTTCTATTTTTTGTTCAAAACACACTTTAACCTAGTATTCTCAACTCACTCTAGGCGTTTATGACAAATTCAATCGCTTTATTTAAGAGTTGATTACCTTGTTCAAATTTTTGTGCTTCTGAATATTGTAGTTCACTCACAGGCTGCACATATTCTCCATTAAAAATAGATAGCTCTTCTTCATTTTCAAGTAAGAGTTCTAAAGCTGCCGGTGTCATTTCTGGATGAAATTGAAAACCCAGCACATTTTTTCCAATTTGATACATCTGATTACGACAAGCTATATTCTCGGCTAAGTGTATGGCACCCTTGGGTATTTCAAATGTTTCGCTATGCCACTGCATCACCTTTATCTTTTCAGGCAATGGAAAACTGTCTTGAGGTAAATTTGCCACCCTCTGAACTGTTGACCAGCCAAGTTCCTGATAGCGGTTTCGACTGACTGCGGCGCCTAGTGCATTAGCAATTAGCTGCCCACCCAAACAGAGACCTATAGCAGGCTTTCCTGCTGCTAAATAACGACGCAACCATCTTTTCTCTATCTTAAGCCATGGATAATTCGCTTCATCATTTACACTCATGGTGCCACCCATGACTAATAATAAGTCAACCTCATCAATTTGTGGTAAAGCTTCTATTTCAAGTGACCGATCAACCGGAAGTGCAAAAAACTCCGTAGAACTAATAGTCGCGTGGTGGGCTTTTAAAAATGAATAACAACTCCCAAAACCCTCACCCGCGATATGTTGAAAATAATGAACTCTTAAATGCGACTTCATGCGCTTAAACCTATTGTTGTTAGAATGTTGTAGTGGTCTTTGCAAAAATAAAGCCAAGTTTTTGTTTTATAGGTCTACTGTAACGAAACCTCTTACAAAACTTTATAAATCTAGCGAAGAGTTTAAATTTCTCTTAATCTAACTTTATCATTTAAAACATAACGCACTATGAAAAAGCATAACGATTTCCAGACTCGCCTCATTCATGCCCCAAGAAAGGCTCCGCAATTCATTGAAACAGTGCAACCTCCCTTATTTCGCGCATCAACCATTATTTTCAAATCAACTTCGCACCTTTTTGATCGCCACTGGACTGACGAATATGACTATAGCTATGGAACACATGGCACCCCCACTACCTTCACCCTAGGCGACAATATTGCGCAAATTGAAGGTGGTTTGCATTGTTTGCTTGCACCGAGTGGCCTATCCGCAATTAATATTGTGAATTCAGCATTTTTAAGCACTAATGATGAAGTATGGGTCCCAGACAATATATATGGACCAAATCTAGAACACTTAACCTATCTACAAAGTCAATATGGCATTATTGTTAAAGTATATAACCCCATTGACGCTGCAAGTTTTCAACCCACCGAAAGAAGTAAACTATTATGGTTGGAGGCTGCAGGTTCGGTTACTTTAGAATTCCCTGATCTTAAAAATCTAGTCAAGAAAGCTAAAAAACATGGGGTATTGACTGCTCTAGATAACACTTGGGGAGCTGGGCTTGCGTTTAATGCTTTTAATTTTTCTGATGAACATCTATCTATCGATTTAACCGTTCACGCACTCACCAAATATCCAAGTGGTGGTGGTGATATATTAATGGGTAGCATTGTAACTCGTGATGAGAAGCTTCATCATCGCCTATTCCGTACCCATGCTATTTTAGGTATTGCAGTTTCAGGAGATGATGCGGCTCAAGTTCAGCGCAGTCTTGCTCATATGTCTTTACGCTATGAACAACAATCAGCCAATGCTTAAACTTTACTTAAGTGGCTAAAGGACCAACGCCAATTTGCACAAGTTCTACACCCAAGTGATAAATCCTCACCAGGTCATCAATACTGGCAAGAAATATGCACAACTGGTCAAAGTGCAGGCTTAGTGAGTATTATTTTTAAACCTGAATATGACATTACAGCAGTACGTCGTTTCTGCGATGCATTAGAGTTATTTAAGCTCGGCTTTAGCTGGGGTGGTCCCGTTAGCCTGATTATGCTTTATGATTTAAAAATGATGAGAAAACTTAAGAATACACATTTACAACAAGGTTTATTGGTTCGATTCTGTATAGGACTAGAAGATCCGCAAGATTTGATACAAGATATCGAAAATGCACTGAAACAACTGTAAAACGACAACATTATAGTGACTCAAACCATAGGATAAAAATATATGGGTACACCGATTGTTATTGCTAAAAATATTAATGACACATCAAAAGAAATTGTTTTACTTCCCCAGTTTGCTAACCGTCATGGACTTATTGCAGGCGCCACAGGTACAGGTAAAACAGTTACGTTAAAAGTTCTAGCAGAGAGTTTCTCTCGAATCGGTGTGCCGGTATTTCTTGCCGATGCTAAAGGCGATGTTTCGAGTCTCGCAAAAGCTGGTGAAGCTTCCGATAAATTTAATGAACGCTTAAAACTTTTACAAATTGATAGTGTTCCATTCGCAGCGAACCCAGTTGTTTTTTGGGATTTATTTGGTCAGCAAGGTCATCCTATCCGAACCACCATTTCAGAAATAGGGCCAATTTTATTAGCACGCATACTCAACTTAAATGATACCCAAGAAGGTGTTTTATCTGCTGTATTCCGTATTGCAGATGACCAAGGGTTACTTTTAGTCGACTTTAAAGATTTAAAAGCCATGATCACTTTTGTGAGTGAACATGCAGCTGAGTTTAAAGCCGAGTATGGCAATTTATCTCCAGCCAGCCTAGGCGCCATTCAACGCAACTTAATCGCTCTTGCCGACCAAGGTGGAGAACAGTTCTTTGGGGAACCAGCTTTAAATATTCTGGATTTTATCCAAACCGATGCAAACGGACACGGCTATATCAATATTCTTGCTGCCGACAAGCTCATGAATACGCCTAAGTTATATGCCACTTTCCTCTTATGGATGCTTTCAGAGCTATTTGAACAGCTACCAGAAGTCGGTGATATGGATAAGCCTAAACTCGTGTTTTTCTTTGATGAAGCTCACTTGTTATTTGATAATGCCAGCCAAGCACTCCAAGACAAGATTGAACAAGTGGTACGTTTAATCCGCTCCAAAGGGGTGGGTATCTACTTTATTACTCAAAACCCACTCGACTTACCTGAAAGCGTTCTTGGTCAACTTGGTAATCGCGTTCAACATGCATTACGTGCATTCACCCCTAAAGATCAAAAAGCTGTAAAAACCGCAGCAGACACTTTCCGTGCTAATTCAGAGTTTAAAGTTGATGAAGCTATTACCCAACTTGGTGTTGGTGAGGCATTAATTAGCTGTCTAGATGAACAAGGTACCCCACAGATTGTAGAACGTGGCTGGGTCATGCCTCCCTACTCTTCATTTACACCGATCACTCCAGAAGAGCGTCAGACTTTAATCTCGCAAAGTATTATTGCTGGCGTTTATGAACAAGCTGTAGATCGTGATAGTGCCTATGAAATGCTACAGAATAAAGTTGCTGAACGAGAACAGCAGCAGCAAGACGCCGAACTTGCAAAACAGCAAGCTAAAGAACAAGAAACTTTAGCAAAACAGCAAGCTAAAGAGCAGGAACGTTTGGCACGTGAGCAATTAAAAGAGGAAGAAAGAGCAGCCCGTGAACGAGCCAAACTCACACAAGACATTGTTGGAACTTTTGCCAAAAGTGCTGCACGCAGTTTAGGAGGAAGTACTGGCCAAAAACTCGTAAGAGGCTTACTTGGCTCTTTATTTGGTAAATAAAAATATTAAAAAATTGCGTTAACTTTAGGGGATTTTATATCCCCTAATTTTTTTATGGTTTTTATAAAGAAAGTTATTGCCATTCATTTTTTAAAGATGTATTTTAAATACATCTTAAATAGCCAGATAAATAAGGTCTAGCAATGACTCCACAACAAATTGAACTTGTTAAATCTACTGTACCGGTTTTACGTGAACACGGCGTTACGCTGACTACATACTTCTATAAGCGCATGCTGAATAACAATCCAGAATTAAAAAATGTTTTCAATTTAGATGACCAAACCAGCTTACGTCAGCCACGTGCTCTTGCAGCTGCTGTGCTTGCTTATGCAGAAAATATTGAGAACCCCACTGTTCTAGCTAAAGCTGTTGAACGTATCACCACTAAACACGTGAGCTTAGATATCCAACCAGACCAATATGCAATTGTTGGAGACAACTTGCTTCATTCAATTAGTGAAGTACTCAACGTGCCATTCGAATCAGAGCTTATCGAAGCTTGGAAGCAAGCATACTTACAGTTAGCTGATATTTTGATTGGTGTTGAAAAACAAAAATATGAGCAACTTGAAAGCTTAAAAGGTGGATGGGCTGGCTGGCGTTCATTTGAAATTACTCAAATTGATCCCCTGGAATCTGGCAAACGCTTCACTTTAAAAGCAACTGACCATGAAGACGTACTGACTAGCCCAGCAAATGCCTTTATTTCAGTTAAAGTACAAGTTCCCGAACAACAACTTGAACAACCGAAAGCGTTTAAATTTACTGAAGCTCAAGAAGATAACTCATATCATTTTGAAGTGCAGCCTGAAGAAAATCATACTGAGTTTTCGGTTGCTAATATTTTACTTGAGCATTATAGAGTGGGTGATCAAGTACAGGTTTCAGCCCCTTTAACGCTGTAATGTAAAAACCTCTTGCCTGAAAGTTTTATTATTTAGACTTTCAGGCTAAGATGATCATCCTTTTAATCTCTTCCATTTTTGGTGATCATGCAGCTTAATAAATTTACCGATTATGCATTACGACTCTTAATGTATGTTGCACGCCCAAGTGATGCACCTTACACGATTGCAGAAATCGCGAAAGATTTGCATGTTTCACAAAACCATCTAGTTAAAGTTGTTCACTTCATGGGCAAGCAAGAATGGATTATTACCATTCGAGGAAAAGGCGGAGGAATTCGCTTAAATCCAAATGCACTTAACTCAAATTTAGGTTCAATCGTTCGGATATTACAGGGCGACAATCAAATCGTTGAATGTAATACGCCACCTTGCGTATTACGCAGTCACTGTGGTTTAAAAGGTATTTTAGATCAGGCTTTAGAGAGTTTTTATCAAAGCCTAGATCAATACACACTCGGAGAAGTTTTGCAGCAATCAAAATCCGCTCCTGCCAACTCCCCTATTGCATTTTTACAAATCTAACCTCTATTACTTTTAATAACTAGATTTATTGAAAATTAGCAAGAATACCCAAGCTCCTTTATACTAGGCGCGAGCCCTCTCATTTAAAAAGTTATTTTTTATGCGTCGTAGTGAAAAATCGAAAGACACCAAAGCCAGACTCGCACCCAAGCAAAAGATCAGCTATGAAAAGAAACCAGATCCAGCGATCACAGCATACGCTGTGCAATCACTCAACTGGTTACGCCAAGCTGAGTTTCTAATGAGTGCACCTAAATTGGCACTTTGTGTTGAAGATAGTGGCTACGAGATCGCTTTTGCAGGACGCTCAAATGCCGGTAAGTCTAGTGCTATCAATGCACTAACCAACAAAAAACAGTTAGCGCGCGCCTCTAAAAAACCTGGCCGCACTCAAATGATTAACTTCTTTAGTCTAGGCAACCCCGATCAACGTTTAGTCGATCTTCCTGGCTATGGCTATGCAGCCGTACCTGAAGATATGAAACGAGTATGGCAAAAAGAATTAGAGAACTATTTAATCCATCGTAAAAGCTTACAAGGCTTAGTATTACTTATGGATATTCGCCATCCTCTACAGCATTTCGACATGATGATGCTAGAGTGGGCTTATTCACGTCATCTCTTTGTTCATATTCTCCTCACAAAAGCTGACAAACTTAATCGTGGCCCTGCAAACAAAGTGCTATTAGAAGTTAAGCAACAGCTGAAAAAAATGAAGCTTGATTTCTCAATTCAACTTTTCTCATCACTTAACAAATTAGGTTTAGAAGAGCTAGCAAGTGTTATGGCTGGACGCCTGCATTTTACACTTGATCAGGAACCGGAATTTGACGTTGACGCGATCCCTGAAGCAAGCGATGAGGATGCTGAAGAGTAAATCGTCAAAGCAGATACAATTTCTTTATTAAATTTATTTTCAAATTGGCCCCTATTGCTAAACACAAATGTAGGGGCTTTTTTTATACTCGTTATAACTTCATCGAGTTAAAAATCAGGACTAAATGATGAAATTGTTATCTTTTTTGAAGAACAAAGCTTTAGGTTCTTCTATTGACTATAAAATTCTTCCACGTAAAGTAAAATTTGACTGGAAAGATACCCCTGTTGACTGGATTCCAAATCAGCCTTTCGCAAGTTATTTTATTAATGAAATTAATAATATCTTGCCTGCCGGAGAATTCTGGTTCTGCCGTTTGTACAATAAGGTTTTACCTCAAATTAAAGACGAAAAACTTAAACAGGATGTCCAAGCATTTATCCGTCAGGAAGCTATGCACGCCAACGCCCATACATCTGCTAATAAAGAATATTTAAGTGCACGCAATATTGATATCCAGCGAAATCTGGACATTATGAATTATCTATTTACCACTGCCTTAGCAGATAAACCATTCGACAAAGAAGTCCCTCAATTTCTACAAGGGCAATGGGACCTTTTCCGTTTAGGCGTTATTGCAACTGTTGAGCATATGACCTGTGTATTAGGGAAATATGCACTCTATAACAAGCGCTGGGAAGAATTAGGCGCTGACCCTGAAATGGTCGATCTGGTTAAATGGCATGGTTCAGAAGAAATTGAACACCGTACAGTTGCTTTTGATTTATACCGCCATTTGGGTGGTGGTTATATTCCACGCTACTATTTAAGCCTCGCAGTAATTGTACTAGTGCTTGGATTATGGGTAGATGGCGCTGCACATATTATGAAACAAGATCCACGTTTTGTAGATGCGGCTAAATCTAGATTTTTCCCAGTATGGGTTGCAGTAGAATGGTATAAAATTAGCCGAAAAGATAATCAGATTTTACCAAATCCAATCTGGCTTATTGCCCAACAAATTGATTACCTCATGCCTTGGTATGATCCAGTAAAAGAAGGTAGCACTGAAGATGCGGTAAATTATTTATCACAATCTCCAGCAGCAAAAAGAGCTGAATTACAAGCGGCTTAAAAATAAAAAAGCAGGATTTAAAATCCTGCTTTTTTATTTAGGAGATTAGACACTCATATCTTTATCTTTTGTATAACGGTCAACAACCACGCTAATCATCATATCACCCTGCACATTTACCACTGTTCTTACTGTATCCAATAGGCGGTCAATCGGAAGTAAAATTGCAATTGCTTCAGCCGGTAAACCTACAGACTGTAAAACCATAATCATGGTAACCATACCAGCACTCGGAATTCCAGGTGCTCCTAGTGATGCAATCATTGCTGTTAAGCACACAATAATTTGTTGTGTCAGATTTAAGTCTAGCCCCACCAAATTTGCGACAAACAATGCAGCGGCTGCTTCATATAAAGCCGTACCATCCATATTAAGCTGTGTGCCTAAAGGAATCACAAAACCAGCTGTTTGCGGACGAACACCTAAGTTTTCCTGTGCGCATTTCATACTAAGTGGCATCGTGGCAGAACTAGAACTGGTTGCGAATGCTGTAATTAGCGCTGTACGTGTTCCTTTGAAAAAAGTCCAAGGACTCATGCGGCCAAAAATCCAAAGTAGTAACGGTAAAACAACAGCACCATGAAAAATGGTAGTCCCTGTCACTACAACAGCAAACTCAGCCAAACGACTTAGTACCGAAATATCTTCCGTTGCCATTAACTTTGCTAATAAAGCAAAAATACCCAAAGGTGCTAGCTTCATTACCCAGCCGACTAGCATCATCATCATTTCAAAAAATTGATGACTCAATACGCGAATACTTTTAAAACGCTCACCGCCATGGACTAAAGCAACACCAACAAATAGTGCAAACACCACAACAGCTAAAACGTTACCATCGCTAAATGCTTTAAATGGGTTAATTAATGTATTTTGAATAAAATTAGTGAAAAAACTTGCAGGATTTAAACTATCTGGTGCCTGATAGTTTTGCATAGACGTTTGGAAAATAGAGATATCTATACCACGCCCTACTTCAAATAGATGAGCACAACTTATACCTAAAATTAAAGCCAATGTTGTTGTGGTCAAACAACATAAAAAGGTAATTTTCCAGACTGGACCTAACTGCCCTCCCGCCTGCAAATTAGAGACCCCCACAACAATCGAGCTAAAAATTAAAGGCACCAACAACATTTTAAGCAGCCCAATAAAGACACTACTTAATATGCCTAACCCATATAAACTATGTTTTACAAACGCAGTATCGGGATACAACGTTAATATAAAACCAAAGGCTAAGCCTAAAATGGCCGCAATAAGAATTTGTGTGTTTAAGTTCATATCAGCATTATTTTTTTCAGTTGGCAATCCTTTTGCAAATATGACATGAGCTCGCTATTCATACGAGCAATTTTTTGTCACATCGTTTCAATTAAAAATAAAAAAGCCATCTGATGAGATGGCTTTATAAATAAGTTTATTGCGTTTCAATTTCCCGCAAACGAATTAAACCCTCTTGTACGGTACTGCATACCAACTGACCATTTTGCCACATACGTCCAAAGTTTAAACCGCGAGAAGCTGCGCTGACTGTTGCTTCCATATCGTAAAGCATCCATTCGTCAGCACGCAGCGGGCGATGGAAATAAATTGCATGATCAATACTTGCACACTGCAAACTTGGAGAAATATAGCTTAAACCATGCGGTCTTAAAGCGGTTGTCATTAAGGTAAAGTCTGAATAAAACGCAACAATCGCTTGATGTAGAGCAATATCATCTAATTGTTTTGGAATACGGTCATGTGTGCGGATATAGTGCGCATTATACGGCGCTTCAGGTTGAGGCTGAAACGGATTTACTGGATCAATTGGGCGGATTTCTACATGGCGCTCACGCATGAAACTAGCACGAACATTTTCAGGTACGAAGTTTAAAATACCTTCTTTGAGCTCATTTTCAGATTTAAGAGTCTCTGGTGCTGGATATTCTGGTTCTTGATGTTGATAGTTCAAGCCTTCTTCGGGGTTAGCAAAAGAAACCATCGCCGAAAAGATAACTCGTCCATGCTGAATTGCACGAACCTGACGACTTACGAAACTCTTCCCATCACGTAAACGGTCTACTTCATAAATAATTGGGGCATTAATATCGCCGCCATATAAAAAATATGCATGCAAAGAATGCGCTGGACGATCGGTTGTATAAGATGCCGCACGTAAAGCCTGACCCAAAACCTGCCCACCAAAGACACGTTTACCGACAAGATTACGACTTATGCCACGGTAAATATTTTCTTCCAACTTTTCTAAAGTAAGAAGATCTACTAGTTCTTGGGTTAACGCATTCATGAGAGATACCTTCATATTTCAGGTAAAAAATCGTATTAAAGTACAGATGTGTAGAATCTATTGTGCCATAAAAAACTATTTGAACATGGAACAATCAGTCAACTTCTGATGAAGATTGCTCATATAACAGCTAAAAATACGATTTTTAACGATAAAATATGCCAAAAGCATTATAATTTATAAGAAAGTAGCATATTGTTTTTTTTAATAAATGCCGCAAAATAATTACCCTCTGCATTTGGTGCTGGGATTTGTCTTTAAGAAGTAGGAGTTCTTATGTCCAAGAGTGGGTTTGGTCAAATGTATCGTCGGCTTTCGAGTAAACTACTTGACCTCGTGGTAACACCACATGTTCTTGGGGAAGTTCCTACTGAACCAGTATCAGAAACAACAGAAACAGAACCAAAAACTGACCGCCAAAAAGTGGTTTGTTACGTCTTACAAAACCACTCTCGAAGCAATGCTCTGGTGGTTGATGGAGAAACGCGTCGTTTAAATTTAAAGCCTGCGTTAGATCCATTAGTTGTTGGCACTCATCAGGAAAAAGCATCAGTTTTATTTTTACAGCACAATGATGAAAATAATTTACTGAATCCGCCTCCTCATGCTTTTCCACCACGCTTATTAAAACTGATTGAAGTTTTACAAGAAAATCCTGAACTCGATATAGAGCTTGTTCCAGTTACAGTTTTATGGGGCCGTTCGCCAGATAAAGAAGATTCTTGGTTTAAATTATTATTTTCAGACACATGGGCAACACCAAGCACAGTTAAGCAGCTGGTTAATATTGGTTTGCATGGTCGTCAGTCTTATTTAGAGTTTCATGAACCACAATCGCTACGTGAATTGGTTGAATATGCACAGCAGCATTATCCAAATCTTTCACCAGCAACTTATATTGTAAGTACATTAAATGATTATTTAGACCGTCAGCGTGAAGTCGTGTTAGGCCCCGACTTGTCGGATCGCCGCAATGTCATGCAATCGGTTGTTAAATCTCGTGATGTGCAAGAAGCAATCCGCCGTGAAAGTATTCGCGGAAAAGTGAGCATGCTTGAAGCTGAACGCCGTGCGATTGGCTATGTGAATGAAATCGTATCGGATTATTCACACTCAGCAGTGCGCTTTGCCGATCTTGCCTTAACACGCCTATGGACCCAGCTTTATGACGGCGTAGAAGTGCATAACTTTAGTACCGTTCGTGAACTGGCTAAAGACTATGAAGTTGTCTATACGCCTTGTCATCGCAGTCATATTGACTATTTACTATTGTCATATGTGATCTATAAGCGTGGCTTAATGGTTCCGTATATTGCTGCGGGTGACAACTTAAACTTACCTTTTGTTGGACAGCTTCTACGTGGTGGCGGTGCATTCTTCATTCGCCGCTCTTTCCGTGGAAATGGACTCTACACTACTGTATTTAAAGAATATCTATATAGTATTTTGTCACGCAACACGCCACTTGAATACTTTATTGAAGGTGGACGCTCACGTACTGGACGCTTATTACCGCCTAAAACCGGTATGCTTGCCATGACAGTTCACAGCCATTTACGTGGCCGTGCTAAACCGATCGTTTTCTTACCAACTTATATTGGTTATGAACGACTCATGGAAGGCTCAACTTACGTAGGCGAAATGCAAGGCAAGCCAAAAGAAGCCGAATCTATTTTTGGTATTGTGAAAACCTTACGAAAAATTGAACGTATTTTTGGTAAAGTCCACGTGAACTTTGGTGAACCTGTTTTCCTTGATGATCTGCTTAAGCAACATAATGCAGAAAACGTTTATATCGAGAAAAATGACGACCCAATTCCTCAAGCTGTTTCAGATGCAGTAAATAGCTCTGCACATGCAATTTTAGAAAACATTAACCGAGCTGTGGTGATTAACCCCGTCTCTTTACTTTCTATTATTTTGCTTGCAACTCCAAAGCATACGCTTGATGAAGAAATTTGTATTAAGCAACTTGAAGCTTACCGCAACTTGGCATCAAACTTCCCATATGACCAACGTATGGAAGTAACACCACTTTCTGGTAAAGAAATTATTGCGTATGGTTTAAAGCTTAAACTCATTAAACGCGTTCAGCATGCACTGGGCGATATTATTGCGATTGAAGATAACCAAGCTGTTCTTCTGACTTACTTCCGTAATAATATCTTGCACGCCTTTGTTTTACCTTCTCTAGTAGCATCACTTGTTGAACACAATGGGAAAATCAGTCGTTCAGATTTAACTAATGTCATCTATACGCTCTATCCATTCTTGAAAGCTGAGTTATTCCTTAAATGGAAGAGCAGCGAGCTTAAAGCACAAGTTGAGCAATATGCAGATGCTCTAGTTCAATCTAACCTTATTCAACAAGACGATGAAGGTAACTTGATTAGCTCTGCGCCAAATACAGAAGAGCATAATCAGCTTGTCGTTTTAGCAACACCAGTTAAGCAAAGTCTTGAGCGTTACTACATGACGCTTGCGCTCATTACTCAACGTGGTTCTGGTAATATTTCTGCTAAACAAGTTGAAGAATTAAGTCATTTACTCGGACAACGTTTATCAGTTCTATATGAATTTAATTCGCCAGAGTTCTTCGATAAAGCTTTATTCCAAAGCTTCTTAAAAGTACTTACACAACAAAATTACATTCGTACCAATGACCAAGGCCAAATTGAGTTTGATGATAATTTCCGTCAAATGGCTGCTGGCGCACAGTTGGTGCTTGATGAAGTAACCTTGCAAATGTTGCAGCACATCACCACCTTTACTGACGAAGAATTGAAAGATGCTCTTGAAGCAATGGCATCTCAACAAGCTAAACGCCGTTTAAAACGTAAAAAAGCTTAAAGTCTTTAGTCAAAATAAAAGGCAACTTCGGTTGCCTTTTATTTTATTAGCGAATTGGACATTCAAAATAACGTGGATCGTCCATACAACGTAATCGCTTCATAAGCTGAACAAAATAAGCATCATAGTAGCCTGAAAGAACATACTGATTACGTATTTTGGCAACCATTACATCATAACTTTGCTTTTCATAAAAAGAGACATCCACCCAATAATAAGCAGGTAAATGATTCTCCCATTGTGTCGCACGATTCGTCAGCAATTGGCTATTATGGACAAACCATCCTCGGATTTTTCGGCCAAAATTAGCAGGATAAGCTTGCGGTTTAATAATTAAATTGACACCGAAATATGCCAAAGGAAAATTGATGACTTGAGTATCTGATCCAAATTCTTTTTGTAAGTTATATGGCAACAACCCATACACTGGTGCAGGAACAATATCGATTTTATTTTGCTTAAACTGCGCAATCGCGTTTGATAAATCAACATAAACTGGCTGAGCACCTACACTTCGTACCAATGCTTGTTGTGGTGGATTATTAGGTAGCACCCCAATACGTTGATTTCTTAATTGAGCGACTCTAGAGAGCTTCTTATTTTTTAGAACCATGTAAGCAGTTCCAATTGGAATCATTCCTACAGCTTCATAATTCTTAGAAACCAGCCTTTTCTCAATTGTAGGGTGATTTAAAAGCTGCAAAAAGCTTTTGGCCGTACGATTATTAGGAATAAGCCCTATACCCGCGGTACTTCCCATAAACTGGTTATAACGATAAGTATTGAAATTGGATGCAGCCAAACCTGAACATTTCCCATCATCAAAAGCTTGTATGGCCTGCTGTTCTTTTTGATAGGTAACCACTTTAAATTTGACTTGATATTGCTGGGCATATAGCCGAATGTCATTTAAACGGCGAGTAATATCCCCTTGGGACCCGATAGGATCATATGCACACCACACCTGATCCTCGGCCCAACTCGCAGCAGCTGTTCCGCTCAAAATAAGAGCTAAACAAATTTTTTTCATTTTCAAACTTTTTATCTTTATCGGCAATTTGACTGCCTCATCAGGTATTTATGTTCTTATTTAAAGTTTAATCAAAATTTTATTTAGCGCTATGAACATTTAAACATAATAAATAGTCATTAAAGCAAATTGGGTGTTCTAACTGAAAACCTATTGTACATAAATGTTTTGCATAAATTCTTTTACCTGAAATTTGGTTTGATTCTAAAGTTAATTCTGGCAATCCCAATTGTTTTTGAAACCATGCGATAACTTCATGCAAAGGTAATGGTTGATTATTAGTCACGATATAGCTTGCTTGATGACTTTCATAATCAGGCATAAAAGCCAAAAATCTTGCTAAATCATCAATATGTATTCGATTGCTATAATGTATATTTGGATAACTTTGACTATTTTCAGCCATTTTCTTTAAACGGGCAATGGAAGTTCCATAAATACCTGTAGGGCGAACAATTACAGATTGAGTTGGATAGTACTTTTGCCAGAGTAGCTCCATATTACGCAATATATGGCCTTGTGCATCATTTGGATGAATTTCACTAAAATCATCAATAATCTCCCCTGCATTTTCACCATATACCCGCGTAGAAGAGACAACGATTATTTTTTTTACTGGATGTATTTTTAATGCTTCTCGAATCGGTTCAACACTATCAACATAAGTTTGCTGATAGCCCTCAACCGTACTCTCATTTGGAGAAAGTAAAATATATACAACATCTACAGGTTCAATTTTACTTAAATCGAGCGTAAAAATATCCTGAACAAGATGTGTTGCGTAACTATCCGTTTTTACACTACGGCTGATTGTGGTAATTTGATGTTCTTTCTCAAATAGTTGTTTAGCAACACGCTGAGATGTTTTACCATAACCGATAAATAATATATGCATAGAAAACTCGTTGAGGGGACATGACTTCAGTCCATCAGTTACAAGGCGTTGGATCGGCTTCAGCAGCCCTGCTCGAAAAACTAAATATTTTTACCACAGATGATTTACTGTTTCATCTGCCACGTGATTATGAAGACCGCAGTACGATTATTCCAATGAATCAACTTGTGGTTGGGCGGAGCTATTTACTCGAAGGAGAAGTCAAATCAATTGATTTCCCCCCGGGAAAAAGAAAATCTATGGCAGCCTTGGTGCAAGATGAATTCGGTAAAGTCACCTTACGCTTCTATCATATTTATAAAAACCTGACTGATAAAATAAAACCCGGTCATCGCTTACGCATTTTTGGTGAAGTCCGTGTAGGTGCTCGCGGCCTTGAGATGTATCATCCTGAAATTCAGCTCATTCATGAACATACACCTCTACCAAAAACTCAGCTTACAGCAATTTATCCAAGTACGGATGGGTTAACTCAACCTAAATTACGCGAATACGTTAAACAAGCTTTAAAGCATCATAGTGACGCCTTACCAGAGCTACTCCCGAAACAATATACCAATGGCTATGCGCTTAAAGAGGCTTTGTATTACATTCATGAGCCTCCTGTGGATGCCAACATGCTGCAATTGGCTCAAGGCTCGCACCCTGCACAGCAACGACTTATTTTTGAAGAGTTGGTTGCACACCAAATCAGTTTACTTAATCGCCGTGCTTATATTCGCCAAATTGCATCACCTGCATTTTCAAGCAGTAAAGTATTAGCTAAAAAACTATTAGAAGCTTTACCATTTCAAATGACCAATGCACAAAAACGTGTATCTAAAGAAATTTTAAATGACTTAAAACAACACCAACCTATGCTACGCCTAGTACAAGGCGACGTAGGTGCTGGAAAGACCCTTGTTGCAGCTGTAGCCGCTTGTCATGCTTTAGAAGCAGATTGGCAGGTTGCATTAATGGCTCCGACTGAAATTCTTGCAGAACAGCATTATTTAAACTTTAAACGTTGGTTTGAACCATTAGGTGTAACCGTGGCATGGTTATCTGGCAAACAAAAAGGTAAAGCCCGTGCCCAAGCAGAACAACAGATTAAAGAAGGCCACGCGGAACTTATTGTCGGTACACATGCCTTATTTCAAGATAATGTTGGCTTCGCTAAATTAGGGCTAGTGATTATTGATGAACAACATCGCTTTGGTGTAGATCAACGCTTAGCTTTACGTAATAAAGGTGCTGAGCAGTTCACCCCACATCAACTCGTAATGACAGCCACGCCTATTCCAAGAACTCTAGCAATGAGTGCTTATGGCGATTTAGACACATCCATAATTGATGAGTTACCTCCGGGCCGCACTCCAATTCAAACTGTTACAATTCCGCTTGATCGTCGTGAGGAAGTACTCCAACGTATTGCTTCGAATTGTAGAGATGGGAAACAGGCCTATTGGGTATGTACATTAGTTGAACAGTCTGAAACTTTAGATGCTCAAGCAGCAGAAGCAACTTACCAAGAGATGAAAGAGCGTTTCCCCGAACTCAATATTGGTTTGGTACATGGCAAAATGAAAGCCGATGAAAAGCAAGCCGTCATGCAAGCATTTAAAAATAATGAATTACAGCTTCTTATCGCAACAACAGTGATTGAAGTTGGAGTAGACGTTCCTAACTCTTCCATTATGGTCATTGAAAATGCCGAGCGTTTAGGGCTTTCTCAGCTACACCAATTACGTGGCCGCGTAGGTCGAGGTGCTCAAGCTAGTTTTTGCGTACTTTTATATAAAACGCCTCTCTCGCAAAATGGACAAGAGAGACTTTCTATTTTAAGAGAAAGTAATGATGGTTTTGTAATTGCGGAAAAAGATCTGGAATTACGTGGGCCGGGTGAATTACTAGGAACTAAACAAACTGGGGATATGGGATTTAGAGTGGCTCGATTAGAGCGAGATGATCACCTACTGAGTCAGGCTCACTATGTAGCACAGCAAGTTTTAAAAGATTATCCAGAACAGGCAGATGCTCTGTTAAAACGTTGGCTTCCTGAGGCGCCTCGCTACGCGTATGTTTAATTTTTTAAACTTCCAACCTCTTATTCAGTTATTTTCACCTTGCTCATTGTGCGAGTTAGGCATGCGAGAAAAATCATCGCTCTGTAAAGACTGTTGGGAACAGCTACCTTGGCTTAAACAAACGATTCAACGTAATAATCAATCTGTTCTTGTGGCCTGTAATTATGCTTATCCAATTAACCGGATCATTCAGCAGTTTAAATATGAACAAAAGTTACATTATCAGATCTTATTAGGTGAAATTTTAAAACAATTAAAATTTCCCAAGGTACAAGCGATCGTACCCATGCCTATTTCCAATCAACGTTTAATTGAGCGTGGTTTCAATCAATCTTTGCTACTTGCCAATATCTTAAGCAAACACTTAAAAATACCTGTTTGGCAACCAATTCAACGCTTAAATGAACACGCTCAAAAAGGACTTTCTCGACTAGAACGCTTTGAAAATATCGAACAACAATTTTTACCCCATCATCAAGAGAAACGACGTTATCGCCGTGTTCTTATTATTGATGACGTGATAACCACGGGAAGCTCTGTAAATGCGCTCAGTCAAGCACTTAAACAATTAGGCTGCACATCCATTCATACGGCGTGCCTAGCAGCAACGCCGAAGAGTTAAGCTATTGCAGTGTAGATAAATACTCTTCACACCAAGGAATGACAATTTCTCGGGTCAATGGTGCAAGTTGAGTTTCAGAATCATTTAAATCTATCCACTTCATTTCTGCAATTTCGGCTGCAATTTTAGGGGCCTGATCAAGCTGAACAAGATATAAATGACTCATCAAAATATGATCTGGCTCATTGGCAGCTGCTGTTTCGAAATGACCAATAAATTGCTCAATCACACAAGAGCTACCGACTTCTTCCAAAATTTCTCGCTGCATGGTGATCTCTGGTGCCTCATTAGGTTCAAGCTTGCCACCCACTTGCATAAAAGCATGTGTATTATGTTTTCTTACAAGCAACAACTGATTTTGCTCATTTAAGATCACTGCGGCAGCGACCGTAATTGTTTTCACCTATTTAACCTCGTTTATGGTTGAACATCTGCATTTGTCCATTTTGGAGCAGGAGCCTGATATTGCTCAAACTGTTGAAGAATATCTTCAATTTTGTCTGAGGCGATCAATTTATCAACGAACCGTGCTTGGCTGAATCCATTATCCACCGTGCCTTGAATCATTTTAAGTAAATCTTCATAAAAGCCCGCTACATTTAAGAAAGCACATGGCTTTTGATGAATACCTAATTGTGCCCAGGTCCATTGTTCAAAGATTTCTTCCAATGTACCAGCACCCCCAGGCAAAGCAATAAAGCCATCTGAAAGATCCGCCATCTTGGTTTTACGCTCATGCATATTTTCAACCACATATAATCTGGTTAAACCCGGATGAGCTAACTCACGATCAACTAAAGCACGAGGGATCACGCCAATGACTTGTCCACCTGCTTGTAAGGCGCTATCGGCAACTACACCCATTAGGCCTGAGCGACCACCACCATAAACTAAGGTTTTACCTTGTTTTGCAATAGCCTCGCCTGTAGCTTGGGCAATTTTTTGGAAAATTGGGTCTGAACCAAGAGATGAACCACAGAAAATACAAATTGATTTCATAGTGTAAAAAACCGTTTTATTGAACTGTCATGCTGACAAACTAAACTATCGATAGAGTTTTTTTTTGCAAAATAGCGTATTGGCAAGTGTTTTTCGGCAAATCCTTGTCTAAAATACACCCATCCATTTCCATCAGACTGCGTGAGGAAAAAAGACACATGCTTGAAGCCTTTTATGCCACAGAACGCGGAAGTCTGGAAGATGCCACCATCAATGGTGGATTTGATCTACATCCCGAATTAGTCTGGGTTGATCTTATTGCACCTTCGCAAGAAGAGCAACAATGGGTATTAGATGCCTATGACCAAAATTTACCAACACTAAAGTCGCTTGAAGACATTTCATCTTCTGCACGATTTTACCGTGATGATGACGGTATTTTGCACATCAGTACTTATTTTTTAACGAAAAATAAAAATTATCAGGTGGACGGTGACGCAGAAGACTCATCACATATTTTAGCAATGGTGCAAACGGTCGCTTTCATTTTGCATAAAGACCGCCTCTTTACGATGCGCGGAGAAAAATTAGTTGCCTTTCGCGCCTTTCGGGCACGCGCTCGTCGAAATGACTATGACATGGACTATAAAGATCCAACGTGGATTTTATTAGGCCTTCTTGAAGCAAAACTCGATGAGCTTGCGGATATCTTAGAAGATATCCACAAAGATTTAGAAAAATACTCCACAGAGGTTCTTAATAACCACCAACGTGAAAAAATTCTAGATCTCGATGACATGATTACGCGCCTAGCTCAACAAGAAGATATGCTAGGAAAAGCACAGCTTTGTCTCATTGATTTACGACGAGTACTTACTTTTTTATCGCGTCCGCGAGCATTAGGCAGTCATATCTATGATGCTGACATTCGAGAGCTCAGCGAAGATGTGCGTTCACTGGTAGAACATGATGCGTTCTTATTCCAAAAAGTACGATTCTTACTTGATACGACGTCCGGATTCATTAACACCGAACAGAATGACACGATTCGTCGATTCTCGATCTTACCAAGCATGTTAGCTCCTCCGATGCTTATCGCCAGTATTTACGGCATGAACACTGATGTATTACCTTTTGCACATGGTACGACCAGTTTCTTCGTTGTTTTACTCATTATTATGGGTTTCTTTATTGGGCCGATCATTTATTTCCGCTGGAAAAAATGGATCTAAGCTTTGTAATAAAATGCTAATTTCGAGCATAAAAAAGCACCTAAATATAGGTGCTTTTTTACATCTAAAACATCAGATCATTTGCAGGTCGTCCTGCAAATGACAGGCTTGAATGATCTTCAGCATTTTTTCAGGGACATTTTTAAAATGCAAACCAGTATTTTTGGGAGTCTCTCGTAACCATTGAACTAAAACAGCCAAGGCCAAGGTACTACCATGCTCAAGCTCAGTTAAATCCACCACAAGTGGGAAGCTTTGCTGCTTCTTTATGATAGCCAAACCTGCTTGATACTGTTGTTCCGCATTTTCAAAATCAATTTTTCCCGAAACAACCAATTGTTGGTTGAGATACTGAACCACACGTCACCTACTTATTTCTTTTTGTTTTGATTAACAGCCGCGTCTGCATCAGGTTGGAACGTAGCAATTGCTTTATTTAAATCACCGCCATTGCGTTTCACTGTTGCAGCAAACTGATTACGGAACTGTAATCCTAGATCAATACCAGAGACATTGATATTACGGATTTTCCATTGAGTGCCTTTGTCAGCTAACTGGAAAGAAACAGGAATTTTTTCACCATTGTGATTAAAGTCCAATGTCACTACAGGGTTTTTACCCGCAGTTGCCTTATAAGGACGCATGGTATAGCTTTGATTTGTATATTTAGCAAATGCGCTACCGTAATTTTCAATTAATGTATTACGGAAGTTTGTTTCAAACTGAGCACGCTGTGCAGCTGTACTATACTGATTCGTCGCATAAGTACCCATCACAATACGAGTGAACGCTTGTGAATCAACATACGGGTCTAAGTTCTGACGTACAATTGATTTTACTAAAGCAGGATTGTTCTGCAACTTAGCATGATCTGCTTTTAAACGAGCGATCAAGCCATCAGCAACACGCTTAATAAAATCAGGTGGTGCTTCTGAAGGTGCAGCAAAAGCTGTACCTGCAATCATAGTAGACAAAAGACTTGCTGTCAGGGTTTGTTTAAACAACGTATTCACCTGGAACCACTCCTTCAAATAAACTCTTACTCAACAAATGACGGCTGTGCACTGCTGTCGGTACTTGCAGGAGCTTTTTCTTCTGCTGAGGATGAACCAGCGGCAACTTTACCTGCGCCACCACCAGTAATAAATTTACTAATTAAATCTTCTAAATCCATGGTTCCTTGGGTATTTGAAATTGTATCGCCACGTTTAAGATAGTTTAAACCACCACCTGGAACGACTTTCAAATATTTCTCACCCAATAAACCATTGGTTGCAACCATTATATAAGCATCTTCATCAATACTGGTGATGGAGGACATGTTACTGATCAGTTGCTGTTCCATTGCTTTTTGTTGCTCTGGAGAAGCCTGCGTATAATCAGAACTATAACGTAGTTCATCTAAAGCATTTTTTTGAACTTCTTTTAGCTGCTCAGCATTAAAACTTGTCAATTTTCCATCTAAACCAAAGGTTACCGTAGCCAAACGCGTAACTGGATCAAGGGTAATTGAATCAACACGACCAATTGTGACACCGCTCATCGTTACTTTAGCACGAGGCTTTAAACCATTGACGTTATCAAACTGAGCCTTCATGGTATAACTATCATTTAAATTAGTACCTACAAGGCCACTAACTTTCATGGCTAAAAAGAACAAGGCAATACCGAAGATAATAACAAAGATACCTACGGCCAGCTCACTACTACGTGATTTCATTAAATCCCTCCGAACATGACCGCAGTCAACACGAAATCAAAACCTAAAACACATAATGAAGAATATACAACTGTTCTTGTCATTGCAGTTGCGATTCCTTCTGGAGTTGGATCACACGCATATCCTTGATATACCGCAATCCATGTACATAACAAAGCAAACACAATACTTTTGATAATGCCATTTACGACATCATGCCCAAATTGCACATTGTTTTGCATTCCGCTCCAGAATGAGCCTTCATCGACGCCAAGAAAATCGACACCTACCATTTTACCGCCCACAATACCAATCGCAGCAAAAATGACAGTTAGCATCGGTAAACTGACCACTCCCGCCCAAAGACGCGGTGATACGATTTGTTTTAATGGGTCAACCCCGATCATTTCCATGCTGGCAAGTTGCTCACTTTGCTTCATTGAACCAATTTCTGCTGTTAATGCAGAACCTGCTCGGCCAGCAAATAATAAGGCAGCAACCACAGGTGCCAATTCACGCAGCAATGTTAAAGACACCATTGTGCCTAGCATTGATTCACTGCCGACGTTCACTAAAATTGAGTATCCTTGTAAACCCAGTACCAAACCAATGAATAGGCCCGACACAGTGATAATTAACAAAGACATCACCCCTACCCGATGCATTTGGTAAATAAATCGTCCAAAACCACCAGATGAAGGAAAAGAAAAAACAATTTGTAAGAGCATTAGTGCCGCAACACCAATCCCTCGAATCCGCTCAATAACGAGTCTACCTAACCAGGCAATCGTATTCATGGACGAACCTCGTTATCTAAATAGGCTTGATGACTAAATTGGTATTCAACTGGTCCTTCTGCCGAACCTGTTAAGAATTGGCGCACAAATGGAGAAGCATATGCCTGTAATTCTTCTGGTGTTCCTTCCCCCTGAATTTTTCCTTCTGCTACAACATAAATGTAGTCAGCAATAGAAAGGGTTTCGGGAACGTCATGCGAAACAATAATTGTGGTTAAATCTAAAGCTTCTCGCAATGAACGGATTAAACGTGTCAAAACACCTTTTACAATAGGGTCTTGCCCTGCAAACGGTTCATCGTACATGATTAAATCGGGGTCAAGCGCGATCGCACGTGCCAAAGCGACACGACGGTTCATACCGCCTGAGAGTTCTGTAGGCATTAATTGCTCAGAACCACGCAAGCCTACGGATTCAAGTTTTAATGCAACCAGTTCAGCAATTAGATTTTCAGGAAGCTTGGTATGTGCTCGAATTGGAAATGCTACATTTTCATAGACAGACATATCCGTAAATAAAGCACCGCTCTGAAATAACATTCCCATACGTGCACGGGCTGAAAAAAGTTCCTGACGAGACATTTTTGCAATATCTTTACCGTCGAGCAAAACTTCGCCCTGATCAGGAACTAACTGTCCACCGATCAGACGTAATAATGTTGTTTTACCTGTACCAGAAGGTCCCATAATAGCCGTAATCTGGCCACGACGTATATTTAAACTAATATTGTCATAAATGACGCGTTCCCCTCGATTAAAACTCAAATTTTTCACTTCAATAAGTGGTTGAGTCGAGAGAGGAGTTTTATTATTCATAATGGCAATCGTTCCTGCACTTTTATGCACGCATACTATAACACTGAAAATTGGCAAACTTGTTGTTATTTTGACAAAAGCAAAACTGACTTAATTGGTAGAAATAGAAGAGGTATGTTCGTAAAAAGAGGTTAATTCAGAAATTTGAAACTGCTCAATAGAACTTCCAGTTATAAAAGCATAGGCAAAATAAACCCCATTACACAAAACAAGTGCAATAAAAAGATAAGGCAAGCCGTGCTGAACTAATAAGTTCTTCAACTGTGCCATTATTGTTTGTTTTCGCTTACTTTTACTCATTATTTAATAAAAAATTGAACCAATTCACACTTTGTTATTTTATAACAAAACTGAAAAATAAGAAAGGCCAGTATTTCTACTGGCCTTTCTTTAAACAACCTATTGATTAACGGTCGAATTTACGACGCGGTTTGTCATCAAAGCTACGACGCGGACGATCTTCACCACCGAAGCTACGCTTTGGACGATCTTCGCCACCAAACGCTGGACGCTCACCACGTGGTTTATCATCAAAGCTACGACGCGGTTTATCGTTGAAACCACCTTCGCGGCGTGGACGATCTGAGTTGAACTCACGACGTGGACGATCTTCGCCACCAAATGATGGACGTTCACCACGTGGTTTGTCATCAAAGCTACGACGCGGACGATCTTCACCACCGAAAGTACGTTTTGGACGGTCACCAAAACCATTTTCACGACGTGGTTTGTAATCTACACGGTTACCACGGTTGTCATCATTTGAGTCAAAACGCGGTTTATCGTTGAAACCACCTTCGCGACGCGGACGATCTGAGTTGAACTCACGACGTGGGCGATCTGAATTGAACTCGCGACGTGGACGATCTTCGCCACCAAATGATGGACGTTCACCACGTGGTTTGTCATCAAAGCTACGACGTGGACGGTCATCACGACCACCTTCACGGCGTTTGAAGTTGCTTTCGCCTTCAAAACGACGACCACCGCCAAAACCGCCACCACGACGACCATCACGACCACCGTTGCCGCCACGACCACGACCACCGCCATCACGACCTGAACGAGCAGGAGGTGGAGATGGCTCTAAGCCTTCAATTTCAGAAACACTTAAACGTGCATCTAAATAGTCTTCAAGCGCACGGATTTTACCGCGTTCACGATAAGTCGCTAAAGTAATTGCTTGACCTGTACGACCAGCACGACCTGTACGACCAATACGGTGTACATAGTCTTCATGTTTCATTGGTAAACCGAAGTTAATTACGTGAGAAATTGTCGGTACATCAAGACCACGTGCAGCAACATCTGTCGCTACCAAGATTTTTGCACGGCCTTCACGAATACTACGTAAACGACGGTTACGAACTGTTTGTGGCATTGCACCGTGAAGTGCAACTACAGAATGACCTGCTTCTGCAAGTTCTTCAGCCAACATATCTGTATCTTCTTGAGTGCTCGCGAATACAACCGCTTGATCAAGAGTTTCATCAGCCAACCAGTGAGTCAGAAGTTTCTTCTTGTGTTCGAAACCATCTGTCCAGTGTAAAGTTTGGGTGATGTCAGTGTTTGTACTGTGACCTGTTTCAATAGCAATACGCTCAGGTTCATTCATCATGCGCTCAGCAAGACGAATAATACGGTCAGCGAAAGTTGCAGAGAACATTAATGTTTGACGACGGTTACCAGCTAAATCGCTGATTGCTTCTAAATCTTCAGAGAAGCCGAGGTCTAACATACGGTCAGCTTCGTCAACGATTAAAGCTTCAACTTTATCTAACTTTAATTGACGACGGTTTACTAAATCTAATAAACGACCTGGAGTCGCAACAATAACTTGCGCGCCTTTAAGTTGTTGGATTTGCTTACCAAAAGGCATACCACCCATGATTGCAGCAATACGAACACCTTTCATGTGACGTACGAAAGCAATCGCATCTTGGCTAACTTGTTGAGCCAATTCACGTGTTGGGCATAAAACTAAAATATTAGGTTGAGTCACAGCTTTCATACGTTCTTTGAACGGAACAAAAGTTTCTTGACCAGCTAAATTATGTAATGTCGGTAATAAAAATGCCGCAGTTTTACCAGAACCAGTCTGGCTAGATACTAGAAGGTCTTTTCCTTCTAAAGCTGCAGGAATAGATTGTTCTTGCACAGGAGTCGGGGTAGTAAAACCTAAACCTTCAAGCGCTTGTTGTAAGGTTTCATGCAAAGAAAATTCGGCAAAAGTTTTGCTCATAGAGAGTTTCACCCTAGTGGGTGCTCCATTTTTAATAAATACAAAATAGACATCGGCACAAAGCGGCAAAGCAAAGTTAGCTGAAACGTTTTTTCAGCAGCAATCCGAGTAACGACGATGTGGACTAAACGCACGCTTGATTACGGCCGAACCTGAAGAATCGCTGAGCGATCGGGGCGCAAGAAATGGTCCTCTCTATGGACAGCGTGCGCTTACAATGAATAGAACAGAATGTTCAGGTAATGAACGGAAATTTAAGTGCGTGGGCGGATTATAGCAGAAAGAAATTAAAAGTCATGTGTTTTAATCAACTTTCTTCATATTTATTGAACTCAGTAACATTTACCCATGGCTAAAAAAATAAAACCCTCTGATAATAGAGGGTTTTATTTATAAATAATTAAATTATTTTGCGGCTTGAGCCCAAGCTGGAACTACAGTTTGCATTAAAGGTTTTAGCATTTTTAGTGAACTTGCAAGCACTTGACCATTTTCAAGAGATTCGTTACCACCGCGTGCATCAACCACTACACCGCCTGCTTCTTTAATAATAAGCTCACCAGCAGCGATATCCCATGGTTTTAAACCAAGCTCAAAGAAACCATCAAAACGGCCAGCAGCAACATATGCTAAATCTAGGGCAGCTGAACCACCACGACGAATTTGTGCGCCTGCTTGAGTAACCGCTAATAATGAAGCAAAGTGTTGTTCTGCATAAGATACGATCTCACCAGCACGTTTAGCGCGGTAAGGATGGCCTACTGCCAAGAATGTATTTTCTAAAGTATCTTTTACATTTACACGAATACGGCGTTGGTTCATGACCGCACCGCGACCGCGACTTGCAGAGAATAATTCGTCACGTACTGGGTCGTAGATTACGCCGTGTTGAGTAACGCCTTTATGCTGAACTGCAATAGAGATACAGAAATGAGGGAAACCATTAATAAAGTTTTGCGTGCCATCAAGTGGGTCAATTACCCAGCACCAGTCTGCATCGTGGCCTTTACCTTCTTGCAAACCGAACTCTTCACCTAAGAAGCTATGGTTTTTATAACTTTTACGTAATGTATCAATCGTCAATTGTTCCAAATAACGATCTACACGTGTTACCGGGCCATCAATGCCTTTCTCTTCAACTTGCAAATCGAGTTTATGACGATTTTGATGCGCTTTTAAAAGCTCTTGACCAACTGTTTGAGCCGCACGCGCAGCCATAACCACCATAGGTTCCATTGAACACCCACTACAATACAAATTTGAAGATTTTGACAAAGAATAATGCATAAAAGCGCATACATTTTAGCAAATGAATGCGCTTTAGGGGAAAAAATGTTTCAAAAATTTTATTAAAGGCTTAAACCACCTGATTTAGCTTAAGCCAAGCTCGTTCAATTGAGTTCAAAATACCTTTAGCATCTAGCCCGCAATCTTGTAGCATTTGACCATGTGACGCTTGCTGCAAGAACAAATCTGGTAGACCTAAATTAATGATAGGTTTAACAATTTGTTCTTGTGCCATGAACTCATTTACTGCACTGCCTGCACCACCCATAATCGCGTGTTCTTCAACAGTTACAAATAATTGTGTATGTTCAGCCAAATCACGAATAATTTTTTCATCAAGTGGTTTCACAAAACGCATATTTACAACACGCACACCAACATCATGTTTTTGTGAAAATTGCTCAGCAGCTTCTATGGCAACCATAACGCGACTACCAAACGCTAAAATCGTAATCTGCTCATCACAAGCAGGTTTAATTTCAGCAACTATTTCTGCCTTACCTAATTCAATAGCAGTTAGCTCTTGCTGAATTTCAACGCCTACCCCAGCACCACGAGGGTAACGTACTGCTGCTGGCCCATTATAAGCATAGGCAGTATGCAACATCTGGCGGCATTCATTTTCATCTTTTGGTGCCATGATGACCATGTTCGGAACTGTACGCATATATGCATAGTCATATGCACCAGCATGAGTTGGTCCATCTTCACCAACCAAACCAGCACGGTCAATACCGAAAGTTACATCAAGATTTTGTAATGCAACATCATGAATAAGTTGGTCGTAACCACGTTGCAAGAATGTTGAATAGATTGCAACAACAGGTTTTAAACCTTCACAAGCCATTCCTGCTGCAAGTGTTACCGCATGCTGTTCAGCAATTGCAACATCGAAGAAACGTTTTGGAAATTCTTTAGCAAACTTAACCATGCCCGAGCCTTCGCACATAGCTGGAGTAATCGCTAATAAACGTTCATCCTGTGCAGCTTCGTCACACAACCATTGACCAAATACATCAGAATATTTTGGTGGCGTTTTACCTACTGAAGTCGCATTAATTTTGCCAATTGCATGATAGGTAATTGGGTCAGCTTCTGCCGGAGTAAAGCCTTTACCTTTTTTAGTATAGACGTGGACTAAGCGTGGACCTTTACGCTTTTTCAATGCATTAAATACTTGAACGAGTTGATTTACATCATGTCCATCAAAAGGACCGAAGTAGTCAAAACCAATCGCTTTAAATAAATTATCGGCCGCATCTGTTGCCGATTGATGTAAACGAGAGTTGTACGTCCATTTCGGATGCGGCTGTACATAAGCCTCGCCATGTTCATCGACATTAACTAAATGACCTTTTTCCCAAATTGCAGCTAAATGCTTAGCAAAACCACCTGTACTGCAAGAAATCGACATGTCATTGTCATTAAGTACAACAATTAAATCAGCATCGTGTGCCACAGCATCGTTCATGGCTTCAAATGCCATACCTGCTGTCATTGCACCATCACCCACAATACAAACCACTTCACATGGGTCATTTTGATAGCGACGTGCTAAAGACATTCCTAAACCTGCCGAAATTGCAGTTGATGAATGCCCTACGCCAAAAGTATCAAAAACTGATTCTTCTCTAGCTGGAAATGCTGCCAAACCGTTCTTAGCACGGATTGTTGTCATTTGCTCACGGCGACCAGTCAAGACTTTATGTGGGTACGCCTGATGACCTACATCCCAAACTAATCGGTCATTTGGAGTATTAAAGCAATAATGCAGCGCAACCGTCAGCTCAACCACGCCGAGGTTAGCACCGAAATGGCCACCACTCTGGCCTGCTGCATATAAAATATATTGACGCAACTCATCAGCCACTTGAACCAATTGGCTATGCTCGAGCTGACGTAATTGTTGAGGATGATCAATTGCATCTAACAATGGCGTAACAGGGCGTTGAGTTGGAATTTCGGTATACAACATATGTGGCAAAGCCTTTATAAGCCTGGCAAATCCTAAGCTGGGTCAAAATGGGTCGATCATACAATCGAATGAAGTCACCTTCAATCAGCCACATTTGCGAACGAGGTCATGCAAAGCAGTCTCTCATACAGTATGGGTATGGTTGGCAGATTATCCTGAATAATCTGACTATTTATCAACTATTATCGTCTTCTTTATACAAAAAAGAAAACCTTAGTGCTCAAAATGATTATGACAATTCGACCAATCTCCCAGCATTACGCTATACTTTAAACCGTTTTCGGTTAAAAGATGAGTTAATCTGTGCCTATAGAGTTCATTGCAACATCAAAACTCCCGACTGCTTTTGGTGAATTCAATATTTCTGTGTTTCAAGATCCAGTATCAGGTGAAGAACATGTGGCACTGTCTAAAGGGTTAGAAAATCCACCCACAGGCCCTGTTTTAGTACGTGTTCATTCAGAATGCTTAACAGGTGATGCTTTTGCGTCATTAAAATGTGACTGCGGCCCTCAATTACAGGCAACTCAAAAGCTCATTAACGAAGCAGGTCAAGGCGTTATTTTATATTTACGCCAAGAAGGCCGTGGTATTGGGCTTACGAATAAAATTCGTGCGTATGCCTTACAAGATCAAGGTCATGACACGGTAGATGCAAATTTACTTTTAAATTTGCCAGCTGATGCGCGCCGTTATGACATGTGTAGCATTATGCTCGATCACTTAAAAGTAAAAGAAGTTAAGTTAATTACTAACAATCCTTTGAAAATTCAGGCACTCAAGGATCAAGGTATTAATGTGGTTGGTCGTGTTCCTTTAACGGTTGGACGTAATCCTTTTAATGAACAATATTTAAAAACTAAACGTGAACGCATGGATCACCTTTATCAAAAAGATGATTTCTAAAACAAAATTATAAACTTAAAAATAATTGGAAGGGATTTTTAAGACATTTCTTAAAAATCCCTTACTTTTTTTATGGTTTTGTGTTTTGATGTATCTATCTCCTATCTCAATCATCTTTGAGGGTCACTATGCAACATCCGACTTCAACAGATATTCAACGTGTCCGCGAATTTCTCCTCGATTTACAAGCCCGTATTTGTGCTGGTTTAGAACAACAAGAAAAAGCTGGCGGTGGTACGGGTGAATTCATTATTGATGATTGGGAACGTCCAGAAGGTGGTGGTGGTCGTTCACGAGTTTTACAAAATGGCACCGTGATTGAAAAAGGTGGTGTGATGTTTTCTCACATCAACATTAGTAAACTGCCCGCTTCTGCTACAGAAAGACATCCTCAAATTGCTGGTGCTAAAGCACAAGCGCTTGGTGTGTCATTAGTCATTCACCCTAAAAACCCGAATATTCCAACCTCCCATGCCAATGTACGTTTATTCGTTGCAGAGCCTGAAGGACAAGATCCAATTTGGTGGTTTGGCGGTGGTTTTGACTTAACACCGTTCTATCCAGATGAACAGGATGTTATCGACTGGCATCAAGCCGCATATGACCTATGCCAGCCTTTTGGTGACAATGTCTACGCTGAACATAAAAAATGGTGTGATGACTATTTCTATCTAAAACATCGAGATGAACAGCGTGGTGTCGGTGGTTTATTCTTTGATGATTTAAATTGCTGGGATTTCGAAACCTGCTTTAAATATATCCAAGCTGTAGGCAATAGTTATTTAAATGCCATTCTGCCAATTTTTGAAAAACATCGTGAACAGCCTTATACCGAAGCTCAACGAGAGTTCCAGCTTTACCGTCGTGGTCGTTATGTCGAATATAATTTAGTCTATGACCGCGGAACATTGTTTGGCTTACAAACAGGTGGACGTATTGAGTCTATTTTAGTCAGCCTGCCTAATCTTGCAGCTTGGTCATATCGTCCAGAATGGGATGAAGACTCACCAGAGAAACGTTTAACCGACTATTACTTAAAACCACGTGATTGGTTAAACCTAAAAGAAAAAGTTGCTTAATTTTTTGCTTTTCGGAGATTCTTTGGCTTCCACCCTAAAGAATCTCCTTTTTTATTTTCAATTTTCTGAATCTCATTCAAATATTTTTTCTTATTAAAATTTGGCTTATAGTGAGGCCTGCTGAAAATTCAGTACAGACTTTATCTGCCTCATGCCATTTTAAAATTTTGGATATAAGAATGACCAAACAGTTTGCAGTAATTGGCAACCCCATCGAACAATCACGCTCTCCTGAATTGCATCATGCTTTCGCTCAAAAAACAGGTGTTGACCTAGACTACCAAAAACGTCTCGCGCCTCTTGATGGTTTTGAGCCGAGTATGCGTAGTTTCTTTGAAAATGGCGGGAGTGGCATGAACGTTACCGTACCGTTCAAAGAACAGGCGTTTGCTTTGTGTGATGTGCTGACTGAACGTGCTCAAATTGCCAAAGCTGTAAATACACTTTGGATGGAAAATGGCAAATTGCATGGTGACAATACAGATGGCCAAGGCTTAGTTGCCGCAATTCAAGCTTTAGATTGGAACCTAGAAAATACAACTATTTTAATTTTAGGTGCTGGTGGTGCAACTCGTGGTGTTATTTACCCGCTTGTGCAGGCTGGCGCTAAAAAGATTGTGATTGCAAACCGGACTATTGCTCGTGCTGATCAACTTGTAGATGACTTAAAAGCAGCAGTCCCACAAGCTCAATTACAAGCAATTTCTCTAAATGAGCTAGAAGGGAAATTTGATATTGTAATTAATGCAACTTCTGCAAGCCTATCTGGTGATGCATTACAACTACCAGAAAATTTAGAGTTCAAATATGCCTATGAGATGGCCTACGGCAAGCCATCTAGCTTTCTTGATCAAGCCAAACAGCGCAATGTACCTTATGCGGAAGGTTTTGGCATGCTCGTTGGTCAGGCCATTGAAGCTTTCTATATTTGGAATGGCGTAAAGCCAGAATTAAAAGATTTTCTATAAGTCAAAAAAGAACCTACTTAAGTAGGTTCTTTTTATCTCAGCTATTATTTTTTAGCTGCAACCATCTGTTTATAAACATCTCGGAAAATCTCATAATCAATAAATTCATTATGTTCAGGTTTTAAATTCTGAATTGTTTTTTCCGTAAGTTGCTGTTTGCGAGCAGCGACATAAACTTTACCTAAAATATCAGCTGTTTCTGACAACAAATGTTTTTCTTCATCAGAAGTACCATTTTGTTTTTCAAACTCTAATTGATACTGTTTTGAGAAAAGCTGTTCAGGTTGCTTATATTGTTTCTGTAGTTTTTGCCATGCTTCACGCCCAGCTTCACCTTGTATTGTTGTGATCACAATATGGTCCACAGCTCGGCCTAAGTCATTATCAAATTGGTCTTCTTGCTCAAGATGATGCTTTTTCTGCAACGCCTCAATACGTTCTAAAGCTTTACCTTGTGGGTTATAGGTTTCCTCTTCAGAGAACCAGTAAGCATAAACCTCGGCAATTTCTTGCAACTGTTGAACTGAATAATAATTAATATATGACGGTTTTTCGGCAGTTAATTTTGCAATAAACACAGCCTTATAAGTTTTGTCATAAGTATGCGTTGCATCATAAGTTTTATCTGCAAGCACAGCCAGATTTGCATCTAAATCTTGCACATCGCTATGGATGCCCACAGGATGCTCTGAAACATCACTTTGCCCAAGCTTTTCGCCAAAACCTTTAATAAAGTTTTCAAGCATAGAACCTTTACTTGCTTCAGCTACAGACTTAGCTTGTTTAAGCTGCTGCTGATCAATTGAAGTCGCTTTCCCATAATTGAGAATTTGCATATCTGCTTTAATATTAAAGCGGTGCTTAAACTCAGCTGGCGTATAATCGACATCGTAGTCCATATTAACTGCACGGCCTTTGTCATCTAAAGCTACATCAATTGTGATAGGGTTTCTTTGCTTCGGTAAAGCTTGTTCAATTTCGTCCTTATGTTTTAACCAAAGAGTTTTAAATGCTTCATCATTAATAAACTGGTTTTGGTTATAAGCTTCAAAAGTTTGCTTTAAAGCGTCCTGACGAGACTTGATTTGCGCTTTTTGGATACTTGTATCGCTCTGATCTAGCACATCAATACCGTAGATCTGACAATAATTAATATCACCTAAAGCGACTGGTTTTTTAAGTGATTTTAATTCAATACATTGATCTTCAGACAGTGCAACTACTTCTTCATTTTCTGAAGTTTGTTCAGCCTCTGCTACAGCCACATCACCCGCCTCTTCACTAGAAGCAGATTCTACTTCTTCATCTTCAGAAGTAGAGGTATTACCTAAATGAGCATTAACAAGTGAGTACAACTGTTGACTAACAGCAGCGGCATCATCAGAAGAAACTTTTTGTTTTTCTTTACCAGCAATGCCTTTTTTCGCATCAGAAGAAGCAATCTCTGCGGCAAGCGTTTCAGCAAGTTTTTCCTCATCAACACCTAAAACAATTTTTTGAAGATATTTTTCATTGACTTGCCCGTACAAATCTACTTCTAAAAGCAATTGCTCAACCGTCGTTTTTAAACGAATTTTTTCAACCGCACCCGCTTTACGATCAGCCTCAGTCAACGATACACGTTGTAAGTTTTGCGGTTCAGCTAATCGGTATGAAACAGCACTTGAAGCTTTAAGATATTCAATAAACTTTTTCATATCGACATTTTTAAAGAAGGCTTTATATTTTGAGAAATCAATATAGGCCAAATTATTTTGATTATCTTTATTGACCAGATATGGCATCAAACCAAAATAATTTATGTAAAACTTATAATTCTCAAGGTCAAGCACCATTGGCAATTTTGCCTGAACTAAAAGTGTCGGTTTTTCATATTTGGCAGTTAAATTAAATGAACCCATTTTTTGACGATAATGTATTGAGCCGTCATAACTAAACTGCAAATCATTTAACAAATTAAATAATACGGCATTAATTTTTTCAGAACGTGCAGATGAAGTCAGTCCCAAATCACCTTGTTCATTTGCAATCGCTGCATATAAGGTTTGTTTCTGCGCCCGACTTAAGGCAACTTTTTGCTCACGTAAATATTGATCAACTTTCTTCTGTAATTCAGCATCTAACTTAGAAGTATTCTCAGCTTTTACATTTTGTTTTAGTTGTGAGGGATCAACGGTAATTTTAAAGTTTCCGCGATAATCATAACTCGGGTATTCATACATCGCATTAACACTTTGAATAGCTTTTTGCTCTAAACTCGCAGATGCCACCTGTGGACGCACGTTGTGTTGTGTACATGCGGTCAAGCCCAAACTAAATAAACATAAACTGAGATATTTTAAATGCATAACCTTTTTTAAAACCTTATCGCTTTATCTTTTTAACAAAACTTGCTAAAAATAAGAAAATTAGTTGTTTTTTCACATAAAAGTATAAGTCCCGACTTTAGCAGAAATTATAATTTCAGGTGTATTTATTTTCGACAAAATTCGCTTTTCTGACATTTCTTTCGGGTGCGATTAACATTGTATTTTTATCATGCGAGTGAATAATCAAATCATCGATTCAGATAATCCCACAATGATTCAAAATTAGGATTAAAGCCATGCCAGCATATAAAGCTCCGCTACACGATATCCGCTTCTTAATGAATGAAGTACTAGACTATCCTGCCCACTACAAAACTTTATCGAACGGTGAAAATGCAGATCCTGATACAGTAGATATGATTCTTGAAGGTGCGGCAGATTATTGTGAAAACGTATTGTCGCCACTTAACCAATCTGGTGATGAAGAAGGTTGCCATTTTGACAACGGCGAAGTAACTACTCCTAAAGGCTTTAAAGAAGCTTATGACCAATTCGTAATGGGCGGTTGGCAAGGTCTTTCTTACCCAGAAGAATTTGGTGGTCAAGGCCTTCCAATGTCTTTAAATCTGATTAAATCAGAGATGATGGGTACTGCAAACTGGTCATTTACCATGTACCCAGGTTTAAGCTCTGGTTGTATGAATACTATTTTGCAATTCGGTACTGATGAGCAAAAACAAACATATATGCCTAAGCTTGTTGAAGGTACTTGGAGCGGCACAATGTGCTTAACCGAACCTCAATGTGGTACAGACTTAGGACAGGTAAAAACTAAAGCTGAACCTCAAGCAGATGGTACTTATAAAATCACTGGTACAAAAATCTTCATTTCTGCTGGTGAACACGATCTAACTGAAAACATCATTCACATCGTACTCGCACGTCTTCCAGATGCACCTGCTGGTACTCGTGGTATCTCATTATTCATCGTACCAAAATTCATGCCTACAGCTGATGGAGGTGTTGGTGAGCGTAATACAGTGGCTTGTGGTTCAATCGAACACAAAATGGGAATCCGTGCATCTGCAACTGCGGTACTCAACTTTGATAATGCAACTGGTTATTTAATCGGTGAAGTGAACAAAGGCCTACATGCAATGTTTACCTTCATGAATACAGCACGTATTGGTACTGCTGTTCAAGGTATTGCACACGCTGAGTTATCGTTCCAAGGCGCATTACCATATGCCAAAGATCGTATGTCAATGCGTGCGCTTTCTGGTAAAAAAGATCCAGATAAAGTTGCTGATGCAATTATTCACCATGCAGACGTACGCCGTATGTTGTTAACTCAAAAAGCAATCGCTGAAGGCGGTCGTTCTATGATTTACTACGCTGCTCAAATCGCTGACAAAATGACAGACGCTTTAGCACGTGGTGATCAAGCTGCTTTTGAAGACTACGATGATAAACTTGGTTTCTATACACCAATTTTAAAAGGTTTCTTAACTGAACTTGGTTTAGAAGCTGCTAACCACGGTATGCAAGTTTACGGTGGCCATGGCTACATTAAAGAATGGGGTATGGAGCAAATTGCACGTGATGCACGTATTGCGACCTTGTATGAAGGAACAACTGGCGTTCAAGCACTCGACTTGATTGGCCGTAAAGTGTTGTTAAGTTCAAAAGGTAAAGTAGTTCGTGAATACACTGCTGAAATCTTAAAATTCTGTGCTGCACATGCACGTAATAAATATTTACGTCGTTTTGCTTGGGACTTAACTAAACTTTGTGCTCAGTGGAACACTTTAACAGTTCGTATCATGCTTGCTGCACGTAAAGACCGTGACATCGTATCTTCTGCTTCTGTAGATTTCTTGATGTTCTCAGGCTACGTGATGATGGCTTATTTCTGGGCTCAACAAGCTGTGGTTGCTTCTGAGAAATTAGAAGCAGGTAACGGCCAAGAAACTGCTGAATTCTATAAAGCAAAAATCAAAGTTGCTGATTTCTACTTCGACCGTTTATTACCGCGTGCTCAAGGTCATGCAGAATCAATGGTGACTACATCTCGCACATTAACATCATTACCAGTGGAACACTTTAGCTTCGATTACTAATCATTGTTAAATAGTGAAACGAAAAAGAGCGCAATATAAATTGCGCTCTTTTCATATAAAGAGGTATCTATTCTTTAGTTAAAACATAAGCCTGATTTGGAACAAAATAGTTTTGCTCTAAAAACTCACGATTTTTTCCATAGTCGCTATACAGTAATTTTTCTAAATTCGTGACCAATTTTTTATTTGAATCAAGATTAAAATAAAAATTAACTTTAGATAATGGACATTGAATTGTTAGCTCGCGCTCTTTTTCATCTACTTTCCAATTTAGAGTAGGACATAACTGATTTACAGCGGCACTTTTAGCACCGTCCTTACTTCCCACACGACCAAAATGGACAACATTCCAATAAGCTGACCCATTTGGTAATAAATTTAAAATGTATTCTGCTTCGCCTGATTCACAATCAGCAAAAGCATCCTCGCATGAAATACGAGTGTGATATCGCCCTACATATTGCAATGAAGTTGCATTTAATTTTTGGGTTTGATCTGAGGTATCTTCAGGTAAAAAAGTTCGTCCAGCGACATAATCCAATGTTTTTATAGACGTACTACTTTTTATTAAGTTTTCTTCATGATTAGAACTTGTAGTTGAGTGATCTTTTGAATTGGTATGGTTTATATCGCAAGCACTGAGTGTCATGCACATCGCAGCCACTACAACCACATGCTTAACTGAAAAACGAGACCACTTCAAAGACATATACATTATTCACAGATAACAGCTACAGCTACATTTACGATTCAAATCAAGTATTAGCTGATTGCCGCTTTAAACTCTTAAGCCCTGAAAGGGTGCATTTTAGTAGATGTTAGTTTCGTTCATTTCAATCCTTTACATATTTTAACTATTTTACTTTTTAAAGGACTTTAAACCCGTTATTTCGTCTCCATATTTTTATTAAGCAAGAGTAATAGCTTCTTGTAACTTTTATCTTTAAGGAGAATTAGATGGCCAGTTCTGGTTTATATCGCTCGAACCGACACAGCATGATCGCCGGTGTAATGGGTGGTATTGCTGAACGTTTTGGTTGGAACGTAACTTTACTACGTGTCATTTTTGTTTTGATCTCAATTATGAGTGCTGCCTTTCCAGGAATTTTAGTTTATCTGGTTTTATGGTTAGTGATTCCTAAAAAACAGCCAGAACATATTGAAGGCTATCGACAATCCGTCCGAACAGTAAATGAAGAACAAGTACGTTAATTCATAACTTTGGTCGCTACGGTTGCATCCCCTAATCAACCGTAGCTTTTTTTATTCTAGAAATTATAGCTTTCGATTTAACTGTTGCTGCAATGCAGCAATCATATCTGCACGGCTAATCATTCCTATAAGCTTACGATCTTCAACAACAGGAATGTAATTAAAAGACTTTTCAACAAAGTATGGCACCAAATCTTGAATAGGTTGAGTTGGCAGTACGGTAACCACCCTACGGCTCATAATTTGTTTTACATAATGCTGCCAAGAATTCCTTGGGTCGGCTGCACCTTTAAACCACTCTACGACTTCATATAACGCTAAAGTTCCGACCAAATGGTTTTCTGCATTTACTACAGGTAGGCTCATTAAGTTCACTTGTTTAAACTTATCGAGTGCCTGATGAATATCATCATCTTCATGTAGTTTAATCACATCACGACTCATAATATCCTGACAGATATATTGATTTACCATACGCTCATTGGCATGTTCCTGAGCTTCTAAAATGATTTTTTCTAAATCATATTGGCTAATATCTAAAAGTTCAGTGTGATGCCCTAATGCATACTCAATATCTTTCGGCTGAATCGATACTTTTTGAGTTGGCGTTGGGTCCTTACTTCGCTCATTTAAATGCGCGGTAACCGGATAATGTCGCCCAATCAATCGATTAAAGAAAACAGCAAACCCAAGTAGAAGTAACGAATTGAGTAAAACTGGATAAAAAATAAAGTAAAAGCCCAACTTATGAATTGTGGCTCCACCTAGTACTGCTGTAATCGCAACCGCTCCACTCGGTGGGTGCAAAGAGTCAGTGGTCATCATTAAAAATATGGCAAAACCTACCGCGACACTAAAAGCTGTAGTTAAATCAGGAATCCACTGTGCACAGGCTACACCAATAATTCCGGCTAACGTATTACCAACAATCACATTCCATGGTTGGGCCAAAGGACTAGTCGGCACAGCAAACAATAGAACAGATGAGGCACCCATTGGGGCGATGTACCATGCATTAATTCCACCCAGAACATACCAGCTAATTAAGGAGGAAATTGCTAAACCACACAAAGCTCCAATTCCGCAAAGTAATCGTTCTTTTAATGGTAGAACCTTAAAATTTGGCTTTAAAATCTGTAACCATTCTGGCTGTATAACACTCACAGTACACCTTAGGGGATATGCCGTTATTTATAACGGGCAAAAGTATACGCCCAAAGACACATAAAGTGCATTTAAATTATACCTTTTAACTATCAGAAAACTTATTAAACCTATTCTTACTATTCTAATACTTTAATATTCAATCAATTTTTCATTTAAATAACGCCAATAACGCTTCGGCAAATATTGCACATGAAGTTTTATATTTTGCCGTTCAGTAATATTTACGCTCTTAAAATAATCCTTCCAAAGCTGATCATATAAAACTTCCTGCTCATCAAGCTCAAGCTGAAAGCTTTGGCTCATTCCATTTTTTAAATTACGATCAACATCCGAGGCTTCTAATGAAACTTCATGTATTTCACGTAAATCATAATAGATTCCAAACTTGCGTTGTTCATCATAAATAAGCCAACGTTGATCTTGATAACGCCGTTTAAAATGAGGCTGAATAAGCGGTAAAACATTAAAATCGGGACGTACTAAACTTAAAAAAAGCTCATCTTTAGTTTTCTTAAACCGAATAAAAGCTTCCATCCGATGCTTCTCTCGCCCGACCTTTTTCGTCCACTGCGCAATCGCTAAAACACTAGGATTTGAATAATCTTTTTCAATGGAAACATGGCTAGTAAACACATAGATACAATAATCAAATAAGTGCTGATAGGCGTCTAAAGATTCAGATAAAGAGGCAAAATAAAATTGTTTTAACGAAGATGGTGAAAGCTTTTTTTGTAGCGCTGACCACACACGCTCAGCATGCTGCTCGTTATTTGCAACCTCAATTTTATCGGCAAATAAGCCATGTTGAGCTACATTATTCAAACAGAGCCTGACCTGTAATTCTTTAAATTGAAATGCACGAAAAACACAGCTCAGCAGCCCAACCATTGAACCATCAAAATAGTAAGCCACTTCATCATTAAACATTGCTAAAACCCAAGGCTTAATTGTGGCGAGAGTTGCTGCACATATTTCGAAGATCCCTGCGTTAAAATCTGCTGCCGAATAAAACTTGATGATAGTTCTTTTTGGAATTTTGGACTGTCTTCGCAGCGAATAAAGAATTTTGCACGCTGATAGGCTACGCCGAGTTTTTTTAATAAATCGATATGGATTTTTCCAAAACGACGAGCCTGTACAATTTTCTTGGCCGATTTCACCCCAATGCCCGGCACACGCAAAATCATTTGATAATCGGCACGATTTAAATCTACTGGAAACTTTTCAGGATGCCTTAAAGCCCAGCTTAATTTCGGGTCTACATCAAGGTCTAAGTTTGGGTGTTTTTCATTGACAATTTCATTAACTTCAAAACCGTAAAAACGCATTAGCCAATCGCTTTGATAGAGTCGGTTTTCCCGTAGTAATGGCGGTGCAGAACCCACTGCTGGCAAGTAATTATTTTCGGTATTAATTGGGATATAACCAGAAAAATAGACGCGTTTGAGTTTAAATTCTTTGTAATGCTTGTCTGCCATAAACAAGACATCTTGGTCTGACTCTTGATGGGCCCCCACTACCATTTGTGTGGTCTGCCCTGCTGGCACATACTTTGGGACATGCTTAATGATTTGTCGCTCATCTTTAAGCTGAATCAGCCTGTCACGCACTAATCCTAAATCTTTTTGCACTTCCTGATGTGATTTTTCTGGGGCAAAAGTTTTTAGCCCAATTTCGGTCGGCATCTCTAAATTAATACTCATGCGGTCAGCATATAAACCTGCTTCATGAATCAGTTCAGGCGATGCTCCTGGAATCGTTTTTAGGTGAATATAGCCATTAAAGTTTTCTTCAAGGCGCAGCTTCTTTACGACTTGAAGCATACGCTCCATCGTATGATCTGCCGATTTAAAAATGCCAGAGCTTAAAAATAAGCCTTCAATATAATTACGGCGGTAAAAATTAATGGTTAAGTCTACGACTTCTTGTACGGTAAATGCTGCACGCTGGACATCATTAGAACGGCGTGAAACACAATAGGCGCAGTCAAAAATACATACATTACTAAATAGAATTTTTAAGAGAGATACACAGCGGCCATCTTCAGTATAGCTATGACAAATACCCGAATGGCTGGCATCACCTAGACCTTTATCTTTGTTTTTACGGTCACTGCCACTTGATGAACAAGACACATCATATTTAGCAGCATCGGCAAGAATCTGTAGTTTTTCTCGAATGCGATCAGACATATCAAACGACTCATTTATGGCATCGTTTAAAAAATATCATTTTGCATTCTTAAATTTAATCCAGTGAAGTACGCTCGGCGTCATAAGGTGACGTGACAATCCCCCGAAAAATAAAACGGAATATCGCAATTGAGCAGATAAGCTGTGATATAAAAAGAGGTTCGCTTTTTTGTATGGGTACAACACCAATGCTGAATCCCATTTTTTCTTTTTTTAAACTTCTCATTCGTAATTTAAATGTAAATGAAGATCAAATTTGGAGATGTTTGTCATTGACTACACCTCTCTATGCTTCCATCACTATTTATATCTTTTTTCTTATTTTTATGTTTTACCCCAACATTATTAGATTTGAACTGCCTGATTTTAAATTCATCTTTCAATTCGGATTATTTATTGGATTCTTACTCCTTATCTACTACATCTTCGTATTTTTTCCTGCCATTTTTGTTCAACTTAAATTACATAGGTATCATCGTATTAATTTTTTTACCGTCATTCTAAGCGCGCTGTTTCTTACGTACGTCATTCCAACCTTACTTATGTTGATATTCGCACCACTAGAACAGTTTGAATTCTTTGTGATTGAATTCTTCTATGTATTAGGTCCATTTTCGTTGATCTATGCTGTCATCTATTGGATATTACTGCTCAGAGCAGATCTCAAACAGCATTTAAAAAACGGGACGTAATTCCCCAACTAGCCTTTGCCACTCACCACCAAAATCCTTATACTTAACCACAATTTTTGTTTGATTCCAGTGGATGCACCATGAGTCGTGCTATATCGCATATTGATACATTTCAGGGTTTAATTCTTGCCCTACAAAACTATTGGGCCGAACAAGGCTGCGTCGTACTACAACCGTACGACATGGAAATGGGCGCTGGAACATTCCACACCGCAACATTCTTACGTGCTTTAGGGCCTGAAACTTGGAATGCTGCATACGTTCAACCTTCACGTCGTCCAAAAGATGGCCGCTATGGTGAAAACCCGAACCGTTTGCAACACTACTACCAGTTCCAAGTGGTACTTAAGCCAAATCCAGACAACATCCAACAGCTTTATCTCGATTCTTTAAAAGCAATCGGGATTGATACGCTTACTCACGACATCCGTTTCGTAGAAGACAACTGGGAATCTCCAACGCTAGGTGCTTGGGGCTTAGGTTGGGAAGTTTGGCTTAACGGTATGGAAGTAACTCAGTTCACTTACTTCCAACAAGTCGGTGGTGTCGAATGTTACCCAGTAACAGGCGAAATCACTTACGGTTTAGAACGTCTTGCAATGTACCTTCAAGGTGTTGACTCGGTTTATGACCTTGTTTGGACCAAAGGCCAATTTGGTACTGTAACTTACGGTGACGTATTCCATCAAAATGAAGTTGAACAATCGACTTATAATTTTGAATACGCTCCAGTTGAAAAGCTATTTGAACTGTTTGATTTTTACGAATCAGAAGCAAACCGTTTAATTGAAGCAAAACTTTCTCTTCCTGCTTATGAGCAAGTCGTTAAAGCTTCTCATACCTTTAACTTGCTTGATGCACGTGGTGCAATTTCTGTGACTGAGCGTCAACGTTACATTTTACGTGTACGTACTTTAGCGCGTGCTATTGCACAAAGTTATGTACAAGCGCGTGCAGAACTTGGCTTCCCAATGGCAGAATCACACCTACGTGATGAAGTATTGGCACAGCTAAAAGCACAAGCTGAAAGTGAAGCAGCAAAGGCGGAGAAAAACTAATGAGCAAACATACTGTTTTATTCGAACTTGGCTGTGAAGAGCTTCCACCAAAAAGCTTAAAAACTTTACGTGATGCATTACAGGCAGAAACGGTAAAAGGCTTAAAAGATGCTGGTTTAAACTTCGCATCAATTGAAGCTTATGCAGCTCCACGTCGTTTAGCGCTCAAAATTGTCGACATCGATGCTGCACAAGCTGATACACAAAAACGTTTTGACGGCCCTGCAGTTCAAGCAGCTTACGATGCAGAAGGCAACCCGACTAAAGCACTCGAAGGCTTTATGCGTGGTCAAGGAATTACTGTAGACCAGCTTTCTACTTTCCAAGCTGGTAAAGTTGAAAAAGTTTGCTATTTAAAAGATGTGAAAGGTCAAAGTCTTGACGCTTTACTTCCACAAATTTTACAAACTGCATTAGACAATTTACCAATTGCTAAGCGTATGCGTTCTGCTGCAAGCCGTACCGAGTTTGTGCGTCCGGTTAAATGGGTTCTTTTACTCAAAGACGACCAAATTGTTGACGCAACTATTCAAGATCACAAAGCTGGTAATGTGACTTATGGTCACCGTTTCCACGCACCAGAAGCAGTGACTTTAGCGCATGCAAATGACTATTTAGCTGCTTTAGAAAAAGCTTACGTTGTTGCGAACTTTGAAAAACGTCAAGCAACCATTCAAGAACAAGTGAAAAAGTTAGCTGATGAAGTTAACGCGACTGCGATTGTTCCAACTGACTTACTTGATGAAGTAACAAGCCTCGTTGAATGGCCTGTAGCTTTACGTGCAACTTTTGAAGAACGCTACTTAGCTGTTCCTCAAGAAGCTCTTATTACGACAATGCAAGACAACCAGAAGTATTTCTGTTTGATCAATGCAGAAGGTAAATTACAGCCTTACTTTATTACTGTTTCAAATATTGAGTCTAAAGATCCGACTCAAATTATTGAAGGTAACGAAAAAGTTGTTCGCCCTCGTTTGTCTGATGCTGAGTTCTTCTTCTTACAAGATCAAAAGCAACCGCTTGCATCTCGTAAAGAAAAATTAGCAAACATGGTATTCCAAGCACAGCTTGGTACGCTTTGGGACAAATCAACACGTATTGCAAAACTTGCGGTTGCATTATCTTCAATCACTGGTGCAAACCCAGCCGATGCTGAAAAAGCTGCATTACTTGCTAAATGCGACTTAACCTCTGAGCTTGTTGGTGAATTCCCAGAACTTCAAGGTATTGCGGGTACTTACTACGCACGTATTGAAGGTGAAAACACTGAAGTTTCAGAAGCTTTAGGTGAGCAATATTTACCAAAATTTGCTGGTGATGTTTTACCTAAAACCAAAACAGGTACAACCATTGCCCTTGCTGACCGTTTAGATACGCTTGTTGGTATTTTCGGTATTGGACAAGCGCCTACAGGTTCTAAAGACCCGTTTGCACTTCGTCGTTCAGCAATTGGTATCTTACGTTTAATCATTGAAAATGAATTAGATGTAACAATTGAAGAGTTAGTGAATCTTGCACTTCAAGGTTATGGCGATATCGTTAAAGACCACGACAAAACTCGCGCTGACGCGGTTGCATTCTTGGAAGGTCGTTACCGTGCTAAGTATGAAGACCAAGGTGTTGCTGTTGACGTACTTCAAGCGGTTCAAGCACTTGCACCAAAATCTCCACTCGATTTTGACAAGCGTGTAAATGCTGTTAACCACTTCCGTACATTACCTGAAGCTGCTGCACTTGCTGCTGCGAACAAACGTGTTGCTAATATTCTTGCAAAAGAAGCAGCATCAGAAGGTTCTGTAGTTGAAGCGAACTTGGTTGAAGATGCTGAAAAAGCATTATTTGCCGAGCTTCAAGCAGTGACTCCTGTGGTTGAACCATTACTTGCAGCAAAAGACTACACTGCCGCACTCTCTAAGCTTGCAGCACTTCGCGCACCGATTGATGCATTCTTTGATTGTGTAATGGTAATGGCAGATGATGCTGACCTGAAAGCAAACCGTTTACGTTTATTGGCTCAGTTGCGTAGCTTGTTTACTGCAGTGGCTGATGTGAGTGTGTTGCAGGGTTAAAATTATATAAAAATTAATTTTTGTATAATTAAGCTTTAATAAAAACCATGTTTTCACTCTAGTTGGAAACATGGTTTTTTATTGAAGAATTTCATTCAATATAATTATAAATGATTATTTTACATCCAATTAATAAATAAGAATTATTTACTTCCTTCACTTTTTATCCACAATTCAATAAACTAAAACAAATAATTACCAAACTTAACAAAGTACCATTGCAATGAAAAACTTAAATTTATTACTCATATCGACATTATTATTTACTGGATGTGCCACGACTAAATCGATTCAATATCCAGCTGCGGGTAAACAAACCTCTCTTTCCGTTTCTTCAGAACAATTATCTTCAATGACTGAATCAGGTGCAGGTGATTACTTTATAAAAGACAGCCAAATATTAGTTGGTGATTCAAGTAATGCTTCTGCCAGCCCAGTTTCTGGAATGTTTGGTCTTATTGGGGTAGGTGTTGCAATGGCAATTGATAAAAATGCAAATAGTTCAGCCATTGAAAAAAGCTCTCTCAATCAGCCTATTAAATTTGACCAGTTAATACATCAAAAAATTACTGACTCCCTCACCCAAAATAAAGCTGATCCTACAATCAAATTACTAGATTTAAATCAGGCATCTGAAGTTAAAATTGTGCCTTATTCACGTCTTTCTTTCCGTGAAAAGCCAATTGTAAAAGTAAATTTTGGTTTAAAGACCCAATTTAAAAATGCGGCAGACAATAATGCAGATACAAAACGCTTATATCACTATGTAAGTAAGGATCGTATTTCTTTAGCTGAATGGGAAGCTCAAAATAATTTATTATTTATGAAAAAAGCAGATCAAGCATTTAGCGCTCTTAGCCAAGTATTCACTTTAGATTTACAACATCAATTAAATTTAAAAGCATTTGATGAGAGCAAGCAAAAGAACTGTAAAACTAATGCAGATACATCCTTAGTTTCTTTTATCCAAACTCCTGACAATTTATGTGTTGGTGTAGTTAAAACAAATAAAGGAGATGTATTCGAAAATAGTATTTATATTGTTGAGCAATAATAAATATTAACCAAATACATTGGAGAACTACTTAAATTTAAGTTGTTCTCTAATGTAATCAAACAAATGCTTTAATTTCTTCTAAACTTTTCGATGGTTCAAACCACATAAAATCATAATTGGCCACATCATGAATATAAAACGGATCATTTTTCATGATTTCTTCAGCTTCTTGAACCGAAGAGCTTAAAACTAAAATTACCCCGCCTACTCTATTTTCTCGACGTCCCGATGCCAGAAATTTCTTCTGCTCATAGTAATGATCTAAAAAAGCAATATGCTCTTTGAGTACAGCATCAACTTCGGCTAATGTTTTTTTATAAGTCAGGGTAACAACAATCATCTCATTCTCTTAAAGTAAGCAGCACATGACATAACATCAATCTACAGATCCTTTAATTATCTATAGCTTATTCGATAGTACGCCTATTCCCCCAATTCATCCATACCAAGCTCCCCACAATAATCACTCCACCTAACAGCACCATCATTGATGGTTTTTCATTTAAGAAAACAACGGCTAAACTCATCGCGACAATCGGCGAACAATATAAAAAATTCGATGCAATCGTTAACGGCATATTTTTAAGTACATAGCCCCAAAGTACATACGCCATCGCACTTGGGAAAATACCCAATAAGACAACCGACATATTGGCTTGCCAAGTGGCATGTAAAATCTCATCAGGCAAATGAGCACTATAAAAAAGTAAAGGAATGGTTCCGAACCAGATGATGTAGCACATCATGCTCAAAGCATCATAATTTAAAGCAAATTTTTTATATAAATTAAAGTACAGACCCCATGCAATTGCAGCTAAAACAATCAACAAACTATAAGGGCTCGGTACACCAAAACCATGGTCACCACTGACTACCAAAATGGCGCCACAAAGACCGAGCAAAATACATAACCATTGTTTAAACCGAATTTGCTCTTTAAAAACTAAAGCTGAAATAATAAAGGTAAATAACGGAATAGACTGACTTAAAATGCTGGAGGCAACCGCAGTCACATATTGTTGCCCTGTATTTATCAGCAAATGATGCAGTGTTACGGAGAAAAATCCTAACACCCCAAGCGCAGGAGCATCTTTCCACTTTAAAGGCTGAATGCCTTTTTTTATGACCAAAAGCAGCAAAAAAAACGATGCAATCAAAAAGCGAAGTAAGGCAATGTGCTGCGGGGTATATGAATGCAAAGCACTATGCACACCAATAGGTGAATAGCCCCAGCAAAAGACTGTCACAGCAATACATAAATAGAGCTTAAATGCGGGAGGCTGAGTTTCGGCAGCAAGAGAAATTGCCATGTTAAATCTGCACTAATGAAATGGAACCCTTTCATCATATGCGCATGGATAATTCAATAAAATTAACTTATATTGAGTTTAATATTCATTAAAAGTGAATGATAAAACATGGATATCGCTCAATTAAAGATGTTCCAAACCGTGGTTGAATGCGGAACAATGGCAAAGGCATCAATGCAACTGCACTGTGTACCCTCCAACATTACGACACGGATTAAACAACTCGAAGAAGAGCTTGGTGCACCTTTATTTTATCGTGAAGGTAAAGCTTTAAAACTCACTCCATCAGGAGAAATTTTCCTAGATTATTGCCATAAAATTTTAGCGCTATGCGATGAAGCGAAACGAAGCATTCATCCAGATGCCCCACCTTCTGGTCCATTAAAAATTGGAGCAATTGAATCTTCTGCTACCACTCGTCTGCCAAACTTACTTGCGAAATATCATCAACGTTTTCCAGAAGTTTCTATTCAAATTATTACTGGCACATGGAAACAGTTACTAGTCGATATTTCTCAACATAAACTTGATGGTGCAATTGTTGCGGGTAATATTGAGTTTCCAATGCTCAATCAACTCAGTATTTACCAAGAAGATATGGTCTTAATTGCATCTCACTCTTTGGGAGAGATTCATTGCCAAGAAGATTTGATTGGTAAAGAAATTTTTATGTGGACTGAAGGCTGTCCTTACCGCGCAGCTCTCGAAGAATGGCTTAAGCTTAAAAACATCTCTCTTCCCATCACCAGCATTACCAGCTATGCCACGATTATTGGCTGTGTCAGTGCAGGCTCAGGGGTAGCTTTAGTGCCTAAAAGTATTTATGAGCAATATAAGAATTTGGCTCATATCCAAAGTTATAAATTTGAATATCTTGCCTTTATGCAAAATCACTTTTTCTGGCACAAAAATGTGAGCAACCATAAAGCCAGAGACATGTTTATAGAATTGATTAAGACTGAATTTAGTTTATGAATCATTGCAATGATTCGTTTAGCGCTATTAAATGATGATTTATCGTAATCAAATCGTATGGGTTTTATCTCATTGCAGTACAAGCTTTATTTTTAACAGTAAGATCACCACTTCATGTTTTGATTCTGGTTGGGGAGATTGATCCATATGAAAACCTTACAAGTGTTATGCGTTGCAAGTTCTATATTGGCTTCATCAACCTTATTTGCAGAAACAACACAGCCACAGCAAGTTGTTGAAACGACACCTAAAACACAACCTTATGGTGACAATCCTAGCTTAGGGCGCGTACTGTTGTATAAAACAGGCAAAGGTATACAAAATTTAGGAAACTCTATTCAAGGTGCTTCTGAAAAAACATCGAATAAAATTAGTGAGAAATGGCAAAATACCAAAGAATTCACTGCTGAAAAAGCAGAAGTGGTTCAACAAAAAGCAAATACCGCCAAAGTATTTACCGAACAGAAAATAGAGCAAGCCAAACAAAATATTACCAGTAGCCGAAATGGTGAAAATATTCCGATCGAGCAAGGTGAATTAAGTAAATCGAGCACAACAGCTAACTAATTTTTTGGATAGCGCGATAACTTCGCGCTCTTATAAACACAGATATTCATCTAGAAATAATGTCATTAACTATAAGAAAGTTGGGAATCTGCCTTATGAATAGTCAAAAACTCCTCTTTACAACACTATGCTGCTTAGCATTAACTGCATGTGCGACCTCTACACCTCCTTCTTCATCTTATTCTCAGGCACAAGTTTTAGAACAAGATACAAATATCGAGGCTTATCCCTCTACCACAGGTAATGTAGCCAAACTCATTAAACAAGATAAACAGGCTTGTATGATTGAATTTACTGGCTATTTAGGGGGCGGACATGTAACTGAGCACTGGACTTTTAATAATAATGGTCTGATTTCAGCGACCTCATCGACTATGCAGTATCCTGATGAATCAGGCATATTAAATCAGGCAACCAACTCTACAACCAAAAGTTCAACGACATTTAATATTCAAGATCCAGAAATTCAGAATAATTTCAAGAAACTCCAAAACAACTTTAATCCAGCAAATCTAGCAAAGTGTAATTAATACTTTTACATAAAAAGCCCGTTGCAGAAGTTACCCTTTGCAACGGGTTATAGCCATTTATAAATTTCTTGGACCTAATTTAAAATTATAAATAAGCTATTTAATTAATAGTCAAACCATTTGTTGCTGCCAGTAAATCAATACGAGGGAAAACCAATCCCGTTCTTGGGTCAGTAATTGGTTTACCTGTCGTTTTTAAACGACTAATCGTTTGATCAATACTTTCTGTCGGACTCACACTATTCGCTCGTAATAAAGCAATCGCGCCAGCTACATGCGGTGTCGCTTGAGATGTACCACCCATGGTGTAACCACCCGCCGTGATCATTGCTCCCGGTGCCAATAAGGTCACAAGACTACCACCATTACTAAAGCACGCTACCTTATCTGCCGCTGTGGTTGGGTCCGAACATTTCACAGGGTTCCCCCATGACACACCACCAATATTACTATCATAAACAGCACCTACTCTTACTGCACCAGCTACACAAGCAGGAGATGAGATGCCATCTGAAAATGCATCATTACCTGAAGCGACTACAGGCACCACACCAGCAGCTCGTGCATTGGCAAATGCCGTTCCATAACTGCTATCACTACACTCAGAGGTATATTTAACACCCGGTACGCCAAGGCTCAAGTTAACTGCTTTAATATTATAGGTTTGTGCATTATTTACAGCCCAGTTAATCCCTGCGAGGATATCACTATCATAAGCTGTGCTTACCCATTTACCTTGGGATCTCACTTTTCTAAAGACATCAATGCCTATAATTTTGGTCTTGGTAGCAACCTTAGATACGATCCCTGAAACATTACTACCATGCCCATCATCATCTAAAGCGCCATCATCTGGTGCACTATCAAATGAATAAACCACTCGACATGTGTTTGATGGTGTATTTACTGCCGTACAGCCAAAATCAGAGTGAAGATAATTCACACCTGTATCAATCACCGCCACACTAGAGCCTTCGCCCGTAAAACCATTGGTATTGGCTTGTGGTTGATTAATTAAAGGTAAACTTTCATTGGTCGTAGTCTGGTTAATACGGTTCGGATAAACCGCTTTAACATTTGGATCATTTAATAAAGTCACCAAAGCTTCGCGATTACTAATTCGATAGAAAGCTAAAGGCAAATTATTGTAGTCCCGAAGTACTTGTACACCACCAGCACGGTTAAACCTTGCCTGTATATTCTTTTTATTTGTTGCAATATAACTCCGCCGTTCTAAACCGGAAGGCACACTCACCGAAGGAATATTGTATTCGACGATTAAATCATTCGAATCATTATTAACCAAGGCATCCAAATCGATTTTGCCCTGAAATACTTTTTGTTTTGCTGCTTGATTTAACCGCTGTTTAGCACCTTTAGAGTCCAAAGGAAGAGCGGATGCAGTTGTACTTAATATTGTACATAGACCTAATAGAAATAACGTTTTACTTTGCATTATTTTTCTCCGTAGTTTTTCAACTAACAATTTGCTTATTTCGCTTTTATTTCATTTGCTGGATCTTTTTCTGGATCAATCGGTTGAATAGAAAGATCACTTTTTGTGTCATAAAAAGGGACGGTATCAGCTGATACCGATTGAGGATGAGTTGAATGTTGAGATAGATTTTTAGGTTGAGTAGGCTCCTTAAGTTTAGAAAGAAAGGACGCGGTGTCTGGTTGTGGCGAATTCGACTCATGTAAAGCAGAATTGAACACATCAGATGCACCACTTGTTGGCTTAAGATAGAGAACAACGGCGACCAAGCCGACCAATACAAGAAGGGAAGCAATAATTTTCATCTGTCATATCTCTGTTTTTTTGTTTATAGATATCTATTTTTATTTTTGATTATTCGAAATAAAGTGCCATTTCTTTCAATATATTTCATGTGAAATTTCTATTTCATGAAATATACAAACCTGAGAAAAGCCAAAGTACCTTTTCTCGAATAAGCAAAAATACAGTTCTGCCCTTACATTTATATTTCTGGCAGAAGATGGTTCAAAAAAGTGCTAAAAAAGCACTCCATTCTCATAATAAGCAATAATTATGCCGTTTCCTCTAATAAATAATTAGATTCACATCACATTTAAAGATATAAAGAACAAGTCAGGAAAAAACGAAAGAGAAAAAATTAAAGGATATTTTTTAAAAAAGGAAAGACAAGCGAGCTTAATTAGAATATCTAACAAATAAATGTTCTTTTTCACTTTATTATTAATTTTTATTAATCTTCACAATTTATCCCTAGTCTGTTTACTCAACGTAACACTGTTGTAACATTTTGATGAAGTTAGTTCCCAAGCCCATATTTCCTTGGCTATGATTCGTTTGCGTTTATGAAATACCTCACTAAAAGGGTATATTCTTTGAAGGATATCGCAATGAAAATGATGAAAACAGCTATCGTTACTGCAAGTGTTCTTGCTTCTGCCTCTATTTTTGCACAAAGTGCGGGCGTTAATGCAGGTGCTTCTGCTCAAGTAAATGTACAACCGGGTGGTCTTGTTAGTGGCGTAGCCAATACAGTCAAAAATACTGCACATACTGTGGGTAGCACAGCAAAGCATGCTGGTCATGTAGCGGCTGACACTACAGTTAAAGCTACAAAAAAAACAACAGGAAAAGTGACTGAACTTTCTTCTAAAGCTGCAAATGGTACTAAACATTTTGCTGCCGAAGCTGCGACAGGTACTAAAAATGTAGCAACTAAAGCTGCAAACGGTACTAAACATTTTGCTACCGAAGCAGTAACAAGTACTAAAAATGTAGCGACTAAAGCTGCAAACGGTACTAAAAATCTAGCAGTTGAAGCGAAAGCTGATACAAAAGCAAGTGTTGATGCTGTAAAAGCTAAAGTTGCAGAAAAACAAGCAGACCAAAAAGAATTTACTGCTGAAAAACAAGCTAATGCTCAAGCACATGTAGATACTGTAAAAACTCGTGTAGCTCAAAACCAAGCCGAGCAAAAAGAGTTTGTAGCTGACACAAAAGCAGATGCTCAAGCGAAGTTAAATGCAGCTCAACCAGCACATGCAATTAATGCTCAAACTGGTTTAAATGTTGGTGTTAACGTTGGTCCTGTTGGAGTTAACACAAATGCAAATATAAACGCTGGTGCTCAAGCATCTACACAAAAAGCTGAAAAGAAATCTTGGGTTAAAGGTCTTTTCGGTAATAACTAATCCGTTATAAATAAAAAAGGGCAATTAATTGCCCTTTTTTATTTCTCAAAAAACAAGTATTCAATTCGCTTCAGTTAAAACTAAGCCCGCACGCAAACCAAGCTTCACATTTGGATTTGGAAATAAAATCCAGACCTGATCTTGCTCAACCACATAATTACCAGAAGGTTGAGTTGCAATGATTTCACCTTTGGTAAAAGTCGAAAAATTCGGAGCTTCAGCAGATAAATTCATCTGGAAGTCTTCATCTTTTTTAATTAAAGAATCAGACACCTTAAAGACTCGAATTTTTGTTTTATTGCGTAGCGGTAAGGCTTGCTCAGAAACTACATTACGAATAACTTCATCAATTGCAGCAAATTGGCTCAAGTCATTTTGCCCAAATGGTAAGGCTTTGCCTAACTCTAAAGTTGCGCTCGCCGCTTTAAAATTCTCACTCGTAAAATGTGTAAACGTTTTACCTACTGCATTGTGATAAACCAAAGCATCTAAATCGGCTGCTTCAAGACTTGCTGTTAAATCAGCATCATAGCCATGCGTTTGATAGGGAAATAAAGCAAACGTTGGTAACAATGAAGCACGAATTGCTGTATGTAAATCATAGTGATAGCGTTTAGCGTCACTTGCACTTTCTTGAAAGAAAGTCGTGACAACTTGCTCTAAAACTTCAGCACGCTTTGATTCTTCAGTCACGGGTAGAGTTTTATACCCGCCACAAAACATTCGATTTACATCATCATACACATAGCGTTTGCCTTGACGCATTGCATAGGGGTTAGCCAATACAAGCAGCAACCTCACAGCAAGGTTTAAACGCCCTGCAAATAAATCCGTGCAAAGATGAGATAACAATTCAATTGGTGCTGTTTCATTACCATGCACTCCAGCTGACAGTACGACAGCTTTGTCGTACTGTGCGTTTGGGGTGCATTCAAGAAGTCCTTCACCCAACCAACGCCAAGAAAAATTATTTTGTTTTCCTTCGCGAGTTGTAGGCTGCTCACCTTGTAAGGTTAATGCTAGAAAATCTTGCATGTCACCTCCTCATTATTTTTGGAAAGGATAAACCGAACCCAAACCTAAAATTTTGGTCAGTTCGTCAAGTGCCATACGGCTTTCCATTAACAAATGTGGATCAGCCAAATCTTCTTGTGCTAAACGATCACGATAGTGTTTATCTACCCATTGATTGAGTGTGCCAAACAATTGATCATTCATTAGAACTTTTGGATTTACGGCATTTAACTCAGTTTCGTTCAAAGCTACGCGTAAACGTAGACAAGCTGGACCACCACCGTTACGCATACTTTCACGTAAGTCATATACCTGAATAGCATCAATTGGCGTGCCCATTTGAATCATGTCATTTAAATAGCCCCACACTGCTGCATTTTGACGAGACTCTTCCGGTACAACAATAGTCATTCCACCATCTGGACGAGTCAAAATTTGGCTATTAAATAAATAGGTTGCTACGGCATCGTCTACAGTAACGCGGTTTTCAGGCACTTCAATCGAAATAAAGTCTTCACCGATGCTTGCCATTTTTTTACGAATTTCAGCAAAAGCCTGATCTTGATTTAAAAAGGCATGTTGGTGATGGAATAAAACCTGTTGGTTACTTACCGCGATCACATCGTTATGGAAAACGCCCTGATCAATTACATCCGGATTTTGCTGAACAAAAACGGTATGTGCATCATCTAAACGGTGCAAACGTGCAATTGCTTCACTTGCCTCGCGCGTTTGTCGAGCCGGATAGCGTTTTGGTCCCGGCAAGCCATTATTTAAATGTTGTTGACCATAAACAAACACCTGAACACCGCGCTTAGCATAATCACCCCCTAAGCGGTTATGATTGGCTGCACCTTCGTCACCAAACAAAGCCACTTGTGGCAATGCTTCGTGATGTACAAAGTGGCGTTCATTTTTAAAGATGGCTTGTAAAACTTGGCTTGTAGTTTCAGCTTCAATTGAACGGTGAAACTTATTGTTCAGGTTCGCTGCTGTGAAATGCACACGCTCATCTTGGCTATCTGCCGAAGGTGAAACAGTAGCCGCATTGGCAGTCCACATTGGAGAAGCTGAACTTAAAGATGACAATAGTTCAGGTGAATGACGCATTGCTTGAGCAACAACGCTAATGTCATCACCTGTAAAACCTAAACGGCGTAACATTGGAACATGTGGACGCTCATGCGGAGCAAGTACACCTTGTTTCATTCCCATGTCAGCCAAGGCTTTCATCTTTAGCAAACCTTGTTTAGCTGCTAATTTTGGATTCGAGGTATTATTACGGTTTTTTGTCGATGCTTCATTACCAAACGACAAACCCGCGTAGTGATGTGTTGGTCCCACTAAACCATCGAAATTTACTTCATATCCTTTCATTTTTTCTTTCCCTAGTGTTTAAGGCAACACAATCCCTGGAGATAATTTTTCTGGTAAGGTTAAGCTGTCACTTTCAAGTGATGCCATTGGCCAAGCACAATAGTCGGCAGCGTAAAAAGCACTCGCGCGGTGATTACCTGATGCCCCTACACCACCAAATGGTGCAGCACTTGAAGCCCCAGTTAATGGCTTGTTCCAATTCACAATACCGGCACGTGCTTCAATGAGTAAGTCATCAAACAGTTCGCGTTTTGGTGAAACCAAACCAACTGACAAGCCAAAACGAGTTGCGTTAGCAATTTTTAATGCTTCATCAAAGTTGTCATAACGTTGAATAGTCGTAAGCGGACCAAAATATTCTTCATCTGGAATATCTTTCACGCCTGTTACATCAACAATACCCGGAGTAAGTAGAGAGCTGTCTTCTTGAGGACGTGTCATTGGCAACAAGCTTTTTGCACCCAGCTCAAGTAATTTTTGCTGAGCATGCATCATGTTTGTTGCAGCAACTGACGAGATTACCCCACCCATAAATGGTTGTTGTTCATCGTTCCAACGGCCAACTTTTAGGTTTTTAGCAACCTCAACAAAACGTTGAATAAATGCATCACCTTCAGCACCATTTTTTACCAAGATACGGCGTGCACATGTACAACGCTGACCTGCCGAAACAAAAGCAGATTGAATAGCAAGATTAACTACTGCATCAACATCGATAATTTCATCAATAATCAATGCATTATTGCCACCCATTTCAAGCGCAAGAATTTTTTCAGGTGCACCTGCCATTTGCTTATGCAAGTGATAACCAGTGTTTGCACTTCCGGTAAACAATAAACCATCAATTTCATGTGAAGCAGCTAGCGCTTCACCCGTGGTACGTCCACCTTGCACCAAATTCATCACACCATTTGGCAGACCAGCTTGCTGCCAAAGTTTTACAGTTTCTTCAGCAGTCCATGGCGTTAATTCACTTGGTTTAAATACAACTGTGTTGCCAGCAAGTAATGCAGGAACAATATGCCCATTTGGTAGATGGCCCGGGAAGTTATATGGACCAAAAACCGCAAGTACACCATGCGGACGATGACGTAAAGATGCTACACCATCGGCCATTTCAGTTGAGCTTTCGCCTGTACGTTGGTGGTAAGCACGAATCGAAATCGCAACCTTGCCAATCATTGATTGAACTTCAGTTAACGTTTCCCAAAATGGCTTACTGGTTTCTTGGCTAATGACTTCTGCTAAATACTTTTTATTTTCTTCAAGCAAAGCGGCAAATTTTTCAACAATCGCTACACGTTCTGCAAGTGGTAAACGCGCCCAAGCTGGAAACGCAGTACGCGCTGCCTGACAAGCTTGCTCAACATCAGCAGCAGTAGCCTCGGCACCTGACCATACAGTTTGGTTATCAACTGGATTTGTTTTTTCAAATGTTGCACCGCTGCCTTGTAACCAGACACCGTTTATAAATAAAGAGTTTGACATCAGGATACTTCCATTGGATTTAGTGATAACACACGAACAACGTGACCTTCTTGTACACCGAGTTTTTCAGCTTGTTCATGTGTTAAATTTATTGTGTTATCAACAAGATCAAGCTTTAACAACATTGCCTTATAGTCATGATAATTATCATTGGCAATGAGATATTGGGTCTTACCGACCGCAGCTTCACTTGTAATTTTGACGTTTAGTAACTGACTTTCTTTTACTGCTCGCAATTCATCAATATTGGCTTCAATGGTTGGACCCGCATCAAAAATATCGACATATCCTTGATAGCGTAAGCCTTCCGACTCAAGCACATGATAAGCAGGTAAAGTTTGTGGATGCATTTTTCCAATTACCTCTTGCGCATCTTTTGGCAAGAGATCTACATAGACTGGGAAACGTGGCATAAGCTCTGCAATAAACACTTTTTGCCCAATTCCACTTAAATAGTCTGCTGTTGAAAAATCCATATTAAAGAAATGGTGACCAATCGCATCCCAAAATGGAGAACATCCATTTTCGTCTGAGAAACCCCGCATTTCAGCAATTAACTTTTTCTCGAAATATTGCTTAAACGCAGCGATAAACATAAAACGGATTTTCGATAAGAATTTACCGTTTTGGTTTTCACGACGCTCTGGATCTAAAAATAATGTACAGAGTTCACTACTACCTGTTCTGTCATTACTTAAAAATAAAGTAGGTAATGACTTATACACATTTAATGCTTTTGAAGCGTGTACTTGAGTACCAACATGAAAGTTGTACCAAGGTTCAATGAGTCCAACAGCAACTTCAATTGCACTTAACCCAATAACACGTTGAGCTTCTGTATCTTCAAGAACAAACAGATAACCTTGTTCACTTTTATGGACATTGCCATTTAAAGTATTGCGAGTACGTGAAATTCGAGCCGAAAGTGTATCCATATTTTGTGGCAAGGAAGTCAGGCCTACACCCGACTTACCTGCTAATTTATAAATATCTTCAAGGTCTCGAAACTCGGCATGACGGACGATCATCATGGCTAGCTTTCCTTTTTTTTATTTAGCCAACTTTGCCAATGCGCGTTTTAAACGAGCAATTCCTTCATCAATATCTTGTTCAGGAATAATTAGAGACGGTGTAAAACGAACCACGTTAGGTCCTGCGATTAAAGCAAGTAAACCTTCTTCACCTGCCCATGTGGTAATGTCTTTCGCTTTCCCTGCATACTCAGCTTTTAATACACAACCAATGAGTAAGCCTTGACCACGAATTTCTTCAAAAATCGGGTACTCAGCATTTAATTTATTTAATGCGTCGATGAAATATTGATGACGATGTTTTACACCCTCAAGCACTTCAGGTGTATTAATAAACTCAAATACTGCACCTGCAACCGCACTTGCTAACGGGTTACCACCATAAGTTGTACCATGTGTACCGACTGAAAAATGCGGAGCAAACTTATCGGTTGTTAGCATTGCACCTACTGGGAAACCACCACCTAGTGCTTTTGCAGTCGTTAATACATCTGGAATAACACCAGAGTTCATGTAGGCATACAGTGCACCTGTACGGCCAACACCGGTTTGTACTTCATCAAAAATAAGTAAGGCACCAAACTCATCACACAGTGCACGTAAACCCTTTAAAAATTCGATGTCAGCAGGAATAACGCCGCCTTCACCTTGGATTGGCTCAACAATCACGGCACAAGTTTGTTCATTAATG